>JAENWD010000057.1 GCA_016650245.1 Vicinamibacteria bacterium | reverse complement strand
GGCCGCGCGCTCAAGCCCGGCGATGTCATCCGCGGCGCATCGGGCACGACTGTCGAGGTCGTCAACACCGACGCCGAGGGCCGGCTCATCCTGGGTGATGGGCTCTGGCAGGTCCGCCACCTCGGCGCGACGCATCTGGTCGACGTCGCCACGCTCACCGGCGCCTGTGTGGTGGCGCTCGGGCGCGTGATGGCCGGAGTGTTCGGCGGCCCGTCGTCTTTCATCGAGCGCGTGCGCGCGGTAGGCGAGCAGACGGGCGACCGCTGCTGGCCGATGCCCAGTGCCGACGAGTACTTCGATCAGCTCAAGAGCGATGTCGCCGACATGACCAACACGGGCGGACGTCCCGCCGGAGCGGTGACGGCGGCGGTGTTCCTGAAACAGTTCGTGGGTGGGTTGCCCTGGGCGCACCTGGACATCGCCGGGGTGGCCTGGGCCGACGACGCCAAGCCCTACCAGGTGAAGGGCGCCACCGGGGTGGCGACTCGGCTGTTGGCTGAACTCGCGCTCGACCCGGAACGGTGGGTGTAGACTGGAACGGTGGCGCCGCCCACCTCGCCTATCCTGGTCCGTGTCGTCGGCCCGGCCACTGAGGACGTCTCTCTCGGCGACGTGGTCCTGGGCGCGCTGGGGCTGACTGGCGCGATCACGGTCGCCGCCGTGGCGTTGGGGATCGTACTGGGCGGGCTCTTCATCCTCTATCGTCGCCGCAACCCGCACAACCATTTCAACGGCGAGAGCGGCGACGAGATGTCCCTCAAGCTCGGCTGAGTCTCAGTCCTGGCTCGCCACCGCCGTCACGGCCTTGAGGGACCGCTGGTAGCGCCGGATGCCCTGGAACAGCGCCTCGGCGACTCGCTGCCTGTAGGCAGGCGTCTTGAGCAGCCTGCCCTCCTGGCTGTGGGTCATGAACGCGATCTCCGCCAGCACGCTTGGCATCCCCGCGCCGATCAGCACCACAAACGGAGCCTGCTTGACGCCGCGGTCGCGCACGCCGCCGTTGGCCTTGGCGAGGCTCTCGATCATCGCGCGCTGGACCAGCGTGGCAAAATCGCGCGACTCGTCCAGCTTGTTGTTGAGCGTGATCGCCTTCACGATGTCGGGCAGGCTGTGCATCGTCCGGCCCGAGGCCGAGTTCTCGCGAGCGGCCACGGCCTCGGCATCCGGGTTGGACGCGAAGTTCAGGAAGTACGTCTCGACGCCGCCGGCCTTGTTGTTCCGGCTCGAGTTGGCGTGAATCGACAGGAACAAGTCGGCGCCCTCTCGATTGGCGATCGCCGTGCGCTCTTCGAGCGGCACGAACACATCGGTCCTGCGCGTCAGCATCACTTCGACACCAGGCTCGTTCAGCAGCAGCGCCTCGACCCGCTTGGCGACGTCGAGCACCAGCTCGGCTTCTGACAGACTCCGGCTCTTCGTGCCAGGGTCGTGCCCGCCGTGGCCGGGATCGATCACGATGCGGTTGATCCCCAGCCCCAACTGTCGCGACAGGGAGAAGCGGCCCTCGGCGTTGGCCGACGGGGCCGCGGGCGCCGGCAGTGTGGCACTGGACGCGGCCCCAGCGGCCGCGCGCCGGGCTGGCAGGGGCGTGGCAGCGGGTGTCCCGTCGGGAGTTGGCACGACCGGCGGAGCGGGATGCACCTCTTCGTCAGCCGGTACGCGCACGCGCTCTGTAGGTGCGTCGGGAAGAGACGCGGGGACTGGCGCAGGCGCAGCGGCCGGGGGGACGCCGCGGCTCACCGCGGCCGATGCCTTCAGTAGCGGCGGCGGGGCGGGCGCTGTGTGGACGGCCGCGACGACCTCCGGCGCGCCGGTGCGCCGGTCGATGTCGACGACGATACGATACGGGTTGTAGAGCGTGAAGACGGCGTGACGGCCGGTGCCCTCGAGGTCGAGCACGACGCGCGTCGCCCGCCCCGGGCGGGGACCCAGCCGCACGCTCTTGACGACCAGGTCGTCAAACGGCGTCGTCAAGGCCACAGTCGGCGCCACTTCTGTGGCCGCCAAGTCGAGGAATACCCGCACGGGCGCGTCGATGCGCTCGTAGCGATACTCGATCTCCTGGTCGAGCTCGATCGCGATGCGCACGACGTCGGGCAGCACCGTCCGGCGGATCGCCTGAATGCGCGCCACGCCGGGCGTGCGGGGCGCCGGCACAGCGCCGCCGTCGGTGACGGCGTCCCCGGTCGGCCGGCTCACCCCGGCCATGGCGGGGGCAGCGGGTGGCGGCGCAGGCGCCGCGGCCATCAGACGCTTGAGCGCCGGGTCGGCGCGCTTGATCAACGGGCTGGTCGGGTACTCCTTCGCCAGGCGCCGCAACAGGCGCACGGACGTCTGGCGGTCGACGTCGACGCGATAGCGGGCGAAGCTGTCGGCCGCCAGAAACGCCGCCTGCCACAGGGCGTTGTCCGCGTAGCCGTTGCGAGGGAACCGCGCGACCAGTCCCTCGTAGCCGACCACGACGCGCTCCACGTCGCGGCGGACGCCGCGCTCGGGCCTGCCGCCATCGAGCGCGCGCCTGGTCGCCTGCTCACGGGACTGCAGCGTCGTGAACATCCCGCGCGCGGTGGTCTGCGCCGCGGCCTCTGAAGCGCTCACGGCGCCAAGCACGGCAAGGATGAAGGCGGTGATGACTCGCATGATGTCCTTGGGCGAAGTCCCGGCTCAGCGGAGCTGGGCATCCACCTCGTCGAAGTAGTCCTTGGCTACGAGGACCTCGCGCGGCTTGCCGCCCACGGCCGCCGACACCAGCCCCTCGGCTTCCATCATGTCCACCAGCCGCGCGGCGCGGCTGAAGCCGACGCGCAACCTGCGCTGCAGATACGAAATGGACGCCTGGCCGCTTTGCACGACGATGCGCGAGGCGTCGTCGTACAGATCGTCCTTGTCGAACTCGATCGCCTCGGCGCCGCTCTTCTCCTCGGCCGTGATCGTCTCGTCGTAGGCCGGCTTGCCCTGCTTGCGCAGGAAGCTGGCCAGGCGCGCGCTCTCCTGCTCGGAGATGTACGGGCCGTGCAGGCGGACGTACCGCGAGCTGGACGGCGGCAGCAGCAGCATGTCGCCTCTGCCGAGCAGTTGTTCGGCGCCGTTGCCGTCGAGCACCGTGCGCGAGTCGATACGCGAGGACACGCGGAAGGCAATGCGCGCCGGCAGGTTGGCCTTGATGAGGCCGGTGATGACATCCACCGACGGCCGCTGTGTCGCCAGGATCAGATGGATGCCGACGGCGCGCGCCATCTGCGCCAGGCGGCAGATTGACTCTTCCACTTCGTTGCCGGCCACCATCATCAGGTCGGCCAGCTCGTCGATGACGACGACGATGAACGGCAATGGCCTGGGCACCGCTTCGCCATCCTTCGGCGCCGCCGAACCAAGTTCTTCGAGCTGGTGGCGGATGTTGCGGTTGTACTGGTCGATGTTGCGCACGCCTTCGGCGGCCAGCGTCTTGTAGCGCTCCTCCATCTCGCGCACCGCCCAGCGCAGTGCGTTGGCGGCGAGCTTGGGCTCCACAACAACCGGCGTGAGCAGGTGGGGGATGTCTTCGTACATCCCGAGCTCGAGCCGCTTGGGGTCGATCATGATCAGCCGCACGTCGTCGGGTGTGGCGCGATAGAGGATGCTCGTGAGCATCGCATTGAGACCGACAGACTTGCCGGTACCCGTGGAGCCGGCAATGAGCAGGTGCGGCATCATCGCCAGGTCGGCAAAGTGCGTTTCGCCGTGGATCGTCTTGCCCAGCGCGAGCGTGAGCTTGCTGGGCGACTTGCGATAGACGTCCGACTCGAGCAACTCGCGCAGCGAGATCTGCTCGCGGATCAGGTTGGGCACTTGAATGCCGACGGTGGATTTGCCGGGCAGCCGGTCGATGATGATCGACTCGGCCTGCAGCGCCAGGCACAGGTCGTCGGCCAGGTTGGTGATCTTGCTGTACTTCACGCCAGCATCAGGCTTGAACTCGAAGGTCGTGACCACGGGGCCCGGATGGATCTGCACGACCGAGCCTTCGACCGAGAACTCGCGACACTTCTCTTCGAGCAGCCGCGCGCCCTCCATCAGCTCGCGTTCGTCGACCTTGCGCTCGACCTTGGGCGCGTCGAGCAGCGACAGCGGGGGCAGCGTGTAGCCGCTCATGCGGCGCTCGACCGGCGTGCGCGCGGCGGCGTCGGACTCGCCCAGGGGCAGCGACGGCGCCGCGGCACGGCGAGCCTCGCGCGACGCGATGGCTGGCGCGTCGGCGGCGCGGCGCGGCGTGGCGGCTGGCGCCGGCTCGTCGCCTTCGTCGTCGGCGGCCGGCGTCGATTCCCTGGTCTTGGCTCTGGCGCGCGCCGCGCGTGCGGCCGCCAGGGCGGCTTGCGCGGCCTCGGCCGAGGCGGGGTCTGCACCCTGCTTCCTGGTGTGCTTGGCGATCACCTCCCGGCGCTGCGCTTCCTTGCGGCGCTCCTCGCGCCACGTGCGGAAGGCGGTCCACCCGCGCGAGCCGGCACCAGCGCCGGCTTCGAAGGCGGCTGCGAACGTCCGGCCGAACGAGAACTGCGTGGTCAGGATCACGGCGAGCACGAGCAGCGTGACCATGACGATGACCGAGCCGGGCCGATTGAGGTAGGCGGTGGAGGCGCCGCCGATCCACTCGCCCGCGTAGCCTCCGGCGCGGAAGGTCCGCCCGGCAATCTCCGCGTTGCCGAGCACCAGGCTGAACAGCGCCGCGAGGCCGCCGACAAGCAGCGTCGCGCCGACCCCCTTGGTATAGCCGGCATCCACCGTCCGGCACCAGAAAAAGTTCCAGCCCAGCACGCCGAGAATCGCCGGGACGAGAAACGAGGTGTAGCCGAGCAACTGGTACGACACCTCGGCGACGAACGCGCCGACCAGCCCGACGAAGTTGGCCGGTGCGCGCGTGGGGCCCACGGTGAAGAACCACACCGGGTCGGTGGGCTCGTAGGTCACCAGGGCGATGAGCCAGATGAGCGAGGCGCCGAACAGGGCGACGCCGGCAAACTCGCTCGTCCTGCGTGACAGCGTTGAAGTCGCTCCCACGATCACGTGTCTCCTAAATCTCCATGACGACCGGCAGCACCAGGGGGTGGCGACCGGACCGTCGTTTGAAAAAGCGTCGCAGCTCGACGCGGATGGCTTCTCGCAGCAGGCCGGGGTCCGTGCGCTCCTCCACTGACAGCGCGGCGATGACCTCGGTCAGCAGGCGCACAGCGTCGACGGCCAGGGCGTCGCTGCTGGCATCTGTCACCACGCCGCGCGTGATGATCTCGGGCGGACGCGCCAGCTCGCCGTCCTGTTTCCGCACCGCCACCACCGGCAGGACGATGCCGTCCTCGGCCAGGTGCCGGCGATCGCGCAAGACCTCGTCGGCGACCTCGCCGACACGCGTGTCGTCGATGAGCACGCGCCCGGTGGGCGCCTTGCCGACCACTTCGGCGCCTTCGGCATCGAAGCGGAGGATGTCGCCGTTTTCGATCAGTCGGACTTCGACCGGCCGCGCGGCGCCGGCGGTAACGCGCTCGGCGATGCGTTTGTGCTCGGCCAGGTGGCGGAACTCGCCGTGCACGGGCACGAAGTACCGAGGCCGCACGAGCGAGTGGATCAGCTTGATCTCTTCCTCGCTGCCGTGGCCGGACACGTGGACGTGCTTGTTGGCTTCGGTGATGATCTCGGCGCCGCGGCGGGTGAGGTGATTGATCACCCGCCCGATGGCTTTCTCGTTGCCCGGGATGGCGCGTGCCGACAGCACCACGGTGTCGCCGGGGCCGATCTTCACGTGCTTGTGGTCGTCCACAGCGATGCGCGACAGCGCCGAGCGAGGTTCGCCCTGCGTGCCCGTGCTAATGCACAACACCTGGTTCGGCGCGTAGTTGGGAACCTCACTGTCGCGGATTTGCACGCCCTCCGGGATACTCAGGTGTCCCAGGCGCTGCGCGATCACCGAGTTCTGCATCATCCCCCGGCCGACAAACGCGACTTTGCGCCCGAAGCGCGCGGCCAGCCGCACGAGGATCTGGACGCGATAGAGGCTGGAGGAGAACGTCGCGACCACAAGCATCCCCGTCGCCGACGTGAAGATCTCCTCGAAGGCGCCGATGACGTCGATCTCCGAGCCGGTGAAGCCGCGCCGATCGATGTTGGTGCTGTCGGCGAGCAGTGCGAGGACACCCTCAGAGCCCAGCGTGGCGAAGCGGTGCAGGTCCACGTGCTGGCCGTCCAGTGGCGTCTGGTCCACCTTGAAGTCGCCGGTGTGGACCAGCGTGCCGGCGGGCGTGTGCAGCGCCAGGCCGACGCAATCGGGAATGCTGTGCGTGACGCGCAGGAACTCCACCGTGATCGAGCCGATGACGATGCGATCGCCCGGGGCGACCGCGACGAGCGTGTCGCCCGGATCGATCTGGTGCTCTTCGAGCTTGGGCGCCACCAGCGCCAGCGTCAGCGGCGTGCCGTACACGGGCCCGTCCAGCAGCGGCCACACGTAGGGCACGCCACCGATGTGGTCCTCGTGCCCATGCGTCAGGACGAGGGCCGCCACGCGGCGGTCCTGCAGGTACGTCAGGTCGGGCACGATCAGGTCCACGCCCAGCAGGTCGGGGCCCGGAAACATCACGCCGGCGTCGATCACGATGGTGGTCTCCCCGCAGGAGACGGCCATCATGTTCATGCCGAACTCACCGACCCCGCCGAGCGGGACGATCTCGACCGCGTCGTTGGACGTAAGAACCTCCAGCCGTGCGCTGACCCCGGAGGAGTACACCCCGGGCGTCAACGACACCTGCCCCGGGGCACGCACACGCTGCGCAGCATCCGGGAAAGCCAATCGATGGAAGCGGGCGCTTACATCAACGGCGCAGGCCGCTGGGACAGCCTGAAAAACACCTGAAGAGAGAAGGGGTCGAACCGCCGGAAACTATAGCACAAAGGCAAGATCTGGGTGCTTCAGGTGCTGAGTGCCCTGGCCAGGGCCAGCAACTGGCCGACCGACAACTGTTCCGGTCGGAGGCGCGGATCGAGGCCGGCGCGGGCAAGGGCGTCGGCGGGCGTGGTCCCGGTTGCGGCGGCCGGCGCCTTGAGGCCGTTGGCGACCGTCTTCCGGCGGGCGCCAAACAGCGCGCGGATCATCGACTCGAACGCCGCCGGGACGACGGGCCGCTGGCTCGCGGGGAGAAACAGCACCCGGACCACGGCCGATGTCACCTTCGGCGGCGGGTGAAAGGCCCCCGGCGGCAGCGTCAGCAGGCGAGTGACGCGCGCATCGAGCGCGGTGAAGATCGTCAGCGGACCGTAGTCCCTGGTGCCTGGCAAGGCGATGAGCCGATCGGCGACTTCCTTTTGCAGCATCAGCGTCGCGTCGGCAAACAGGTTCAACCGGCGCTGCGCGTCGAGCAACTGGAACAGGATCGGCGACGAGATGTTGTAGGGCAGGTTGCCGGCGACGCGGGTGCCGGCGGGCAGGCCCAGCGACGCCATGTCGATCTCGAGCACGTCAGCCTCGATCACCGTGAGCCGATCGATGGCCTCCGCGCGCAGCGTGGCCGCCAGGTCGCGATCGACTTCGACGGCGACAACGGCCGCGGCGCGTTCCGCCAGCCGGCGTGTGATCGCGCCCTGCCCGGGGCCGATCTCGAGAAACGTCTGATCGGGCTGCGGGTCGATGGCCGACACAAGCTTGGCGGCCCACGTCGGCACGAGAAAGTGCTGGCCAAACCGCTTGCGCGGGCGATGCCGCGGCGGACCCTCGCTGGGGCGCGCCATCGATCAGTCCCGATCCTTGTCAGGGTCGCCGAGCTCGCCGCCGCTGTACCAGAACTCGTCTTCGATGGCCTCGATCTCGTCCTCGCTCAGCCCGAAGTAGTGGCCGGCCTCGTGGATGAGCGTGAGGCACACCTCTTCGAACATCTCGTCGGGGTCCGTGAAGGCGTCTTCCAGCGAGCGCTGGTAGATGACGATGCGGTCGGGTAGCGCGTTGCCGTGCGCCCAGCCGCGCTCGGTGAGCGGCGTGCCGTGGTAGAGGCCGAACAGCGTCTCGCCAGGTTCGTGGCCCATCTCGGCCAGCAACGAGGGCGACGGCTCGTCCTCGATGACGACCTCCACGTTCTCGAAGCGTTCGCGGAAGTCCCGCGGGATCAGCGCCAGCGCGTCGCGCACGAGGGCGTCGAACTCAGACCGGGTCATCGACGCCGCCGCGCCGATTTCTTCGTGGCGCGCTTCTTCTTCGTGGCTGGCTTACGGGCCGCCAGACGGGTGGCGCGCGCGGGCGCGGCCCGCGTGGCGCCAAGGCCAGTGAAGTAGCGACACAAAGCGTTGGCTGCGCACCGATCGCACGCCGGGGTGGGCCGGCAGATGCGGCGGCCGTGGAGGATCAGTGTGTCGCTGGCACGCGTCCACCGCTCTTTCGGGAGCTTCGCGCAGAGTTCCGCTTCCACCGATTCCGGATCGTCGCCCGCCGCGATCCCCAGGCGGTTGGCCACGCGCAGCACGTGACGATCGACCGGGAAGCCCGGGATGCCCAGCGCATGCCCCAGCACGACGTTGGCCGTCTTGCGGCCGACACCGGACAGCGCGGTGAGCGCGTCCATCTCTGCGGGCACCTCGCCGTCGTGCCGTTCCACCAGCAGGCGCGACGTCGTGATGATCGAGCGCGCCTTCTGCCTGAAGAACCCGGTGGAAACGATCAGCTGTTCCACGTCGGCCGAGTTCGCGCGTGCGAGATGGGGGGCATCGGGGAACCGGGCGAACAGCGCAGGCGTGACCTCGTTCACGCGCGCGTCGGTGGACTGCGCCGACAGGATCGTCGCGATGAGCAGCTCGAATGCGGTGCGATACACCAGCTCGGTGTCGGCATTGGGGTGCTGACCTTCGAGCCGGTCGATGATGGCGCGGGTCCTCCGCGCTGGAAGCGGATCGGGCACGGTGGCTGCCTCGCGTCAGTGAACTGGCGCTTTGGGACCGCCGGCGTCGCGCGTGTGCGCCTGAAGCGCGACGACGAGATTCTCGAGCACCGCAAACGGCAGCACGATCCGCGCACGCACCGGGGCGGGAACCTTCACCCCGGAATCGGGGTTCCGATTGAGGGCTTCGATCTGGTCGTCGTTGAGCGGAAGCACTTCGCAGAACGAGAGCGTGACGTCAAACGGCGTGTGCGCGACGGCGCAGAAGTTGGCGTAGATGCGGTCCGGCGCCGTGGCGGCGTCGGGCACGATGGTGAAGTTGACGGCCTTCAGTTCGGACATCCCGGCAGTGTAACGCCTTTAGTACTTCCTCATCACTCCCACCACCACCCCTTGAATCTGCACGTTGTCGGCCGCCACGAAAATCGGCTGCATCGTCGGGTTGGCCGGCTGCAGGCGCACCGTGTCGTGCTCGCGATAGAACGTCTTGAGGGTCGCATCCGACCCGCCCAGCAGCGCGATGACCATCTCGCCGTTGTTGGCGGTCTTGCGGTCCTCGACGATGACGAAGTCGCCGTCGCGGATCTGCTCGTCGATCATCGAGTTGCCGCGGACGCGCAGCACATAGGTGTCGCGCCGGCCCACCAGATCCTCGGGGACCGCGATGGTCTCGCTGCCCGTGACCGCCTCGATCGGCATGCCGGCAGCGACATAGCCCAGCATTGGCAGCTCCACGGCGCGCGTGCCCACGCGCGTGGGCACCAGCTCGACCGATCGGCTGCGGTTCCATGCGCGCTTGATGAAGCCTTTCTCCTGCAGGTTCGTGAGGTGCTTGTGGACCGTGGCCAGCGACGACAGGTTGAAGCGTTTGCCGATCTCCTCCAGGCTGGGCGCATAGCCGTGGCGCTGGATGAAATCGTTGAGGAAATCCAGGATCTCGCGCTGCCGTTTGGTAAGGGGCATCATGGCGGGCTCATGATACGCAAAGGAAAGGCGAAGGTCAACTCAAGAGGTAATTATGCACTTCACAAACCCTAGCTCCGGTTGGACTGCCGATACCAGATCACAGCGGCAAACCGCCACGACGAGGAAGAGGGCGATCCCTAGCCCCCATCTTGCGCCGAGCCAGACTTTGGGTCTGGTGACCGCAGGTCGGCCAGCCCCTGCTTCAAGTTCTTGAGCACCCGCCACTTCGCGACGACGAACAACCGGACAACCCACGCGATGAGGGCGGTCTTGGCGACGACGACGAGCGTGTTGGCGATTTGGTCCTTCACGCGCTAACGCTTCTTCACGGCCCGTCGGTTGCTACGCCTGATCGACGTCCCGATGATCAATCCCAGTACCGTCGCAACCAGCAGCGCCAGCAATAACATCCCAAGCGGGAAGATGTGGCCGTGAAAGCCCAGGAAGTGGAAGTCCACTGACCCTGCAGTTCTCGTGTTCAGCCAGAGCGATGACGAACGGGAGAAATCCCCAATCACGTAATCCTTCCAGGCAGGCGCCTTCATCATATCTGGGCTGAAACACCAGTGCTCAGTTACGAGCGACGAGTGACGAACGAGTCGGCGCAATGCGCGACATCTTGGGCGAAATCCGTGGCATTTCGGACTCGTCACTCGTAGCTCGTCATTCGTAACTGGGCGCCGTCCCCACGTGCTAGCATCCTGCCCGCATGCAGATCCCCTTCGCGCTGGCGCCGGCCGCCAGCCGAGCCTTCGACGTCATCGGGCTCGGCCAGAACAGCGTCGATCAGCTGGCGGTCATCGCCGAGTTCCCGCGCAGCAATACCAAGCACCGCATCGAGAAGTTTGCGCGACTCCCCGGCGGGCAGGTGGCCTCGGCCATGGTGTGCTGCGCGCGTTTGGGATGGCGCTCCCGATACGTGGGCCGCTTTGGCAACGACGAACTGGGTCGGTTCGGCCTGGCGAGCCTGGAACAGGAGGAGGTGGACACCTCGGCGGCGCAAACCGTGGACGCGCGAACGCGTTCAGCGATCGTGCTGGTGGACGGCCCGACGGGAGACCGCACGGTGCTCTGGGATCGCGACCCCGCGCTGGCGATCAGGGCCGGCGACGTGGCAGATGACGTGTGGCGAAGCGCACGTGTGCTGCATGTGGACTGCGAGGACATCTCGGCCGCCACTGGCGCGGCCAAGCTGGCCCGAGCCGACGGCGTGCTGACCGTGATCGATGTTGAAGCCGTGCTCCCTGGCGTGCCGGCGCTGTTGCGCTACATCGACGTGATCGTCGCCTCGGAGGGATTTCCGGAACGGCTCACGGGCCACAAGGACACCGGCTCGGCGCTGGCCGCGATGGCGCGCGAGTACGGGCCCGCCGTGGCCTGCGTCACCCTCGGCAGTTCGGGCAGTCTCGCCATGTGCCAGGGCCGCGAGATCAGGACCCCGGCATTTGACGTGTCGGTGGTTGACAGCACCGGCGCCGGCGACGCCTTCCGCGGCGGCTTCATCAGCGGGTATCTGCAGGCCGGCCCCGAGGCCGATGTCGCCGACGTGCTGACGTTTGCCACGGCCGTGGCCGCGCTGAAGTGCCGGTCGCTGGGCGCGCGCGACGGCCTGCCGCGGGCTGCGGATGTGGAGCAGTTCCTGCGCCGTTGATCCCGGC
>JAENWD010000056.1 GCA_016650245.1 Vicinamibacteria bacterium | reverse complement strand
CTGGTCGAGGTGTTTGGCGACGAGTATCGACGCTATCAGCAGGCTGTGCGATGGCGGTTGCTCCCCGGCGTCTGGTAAGCCGCGCGGCCTCACGCTTCCACAATCCCCAACGGCTCGGTGGTCTTCCACTTGCCGCGTGTGAAGTCAGGGATGTCTTGCGGGCGGCTGCGATCGGCGACGGAACGCTCGGCCAACTCGGACAGCACGCTCCACGAGGCGGCGTCGTAGACGTTGTAGTCGGCCGCCATGCCTTCCCGCAGGCACGTGATGAAGCGATAGTCCTCCAGGTGCTGCGTGCCCATTCCGCCGACGCCAACAAATCCCACGCGCACGCGGTCCAGTGGTGGCGCGGCAGACAGCGTCGTCTCCGGCGCCGGCTGGACCTTCCGCTGGCCCGCCGCGGCAGCCCCGGTCACCGCCGCCCCACCCAGCCCGGCGGCGGTCGTCCTCAGGAAATCACGGCGCGAAGGAGTCATGGGACGTCTGATCCACAATCACGAAGGCGCGAAGCACCTCGCAGCACCCCGTAACACCCGAGAGCACCTACTCCTCGTCTTCCTCCACATCCTTCGGCAACCCCTCCAGCTCATGCAGATAGACCAGCGACTGGTGGGACGGCACTTCAAAGCGCGTGCGACAGCTCGCACAGGTCACCGTGTCGTCCAGGCGCAACAGGTAGTCGCGCAGCTTGGCGAACATCGCGCGATCCCGTTCGTCGGCGCCGTTGGGGATGCGATCCTTCTTGGTGCGTCGCATCCAGCGCAGCTGGTAGTCGTTGGTCCGGCGGCACCGCGAGCACGTCAGCCGCGTGTTCCGCATTTCCTGCTTCTCGACGAAGAAGTCGCGTTCCTGCAAACTCATGGGGAAAGCATAACTCACGCGGGAAGGCCTCAGGAGACTTCGCTGCCAGCCTCGAGAGCTTCGCTGATAGCCTCAGGAGGCCGGGAAGATAGCCTCACGGCAATCAGCGTACTTTCGTGAGGCTATCGGCGACAGCTCCGGAGGCCTGAGGCTAGGTCCGAAGGCTCTTGAAGCCATCAGCGTCAGTTCCAGAGGCCCGAGGCCTGGAGTACTCTATTTCCGTATGTCCGACTCGCCCGACCCTGTCGTTCCCGCCGAGCTGCCTGTGCTGCCGCTGCGCGAAGCGGTGGCATTTCCACTCAGCGTGCTGCCGCTCACGATCAACCGCCCCGTCTCGATCGACGCCATCAACCGGGCGCTCACGGCCGGCGACCGCATGGTGTTTCTGACGCTGCAGTCGAACAGAGCCGAAGATCCGCAGCCGCCGGACCTCCACGCGATTGGCACGGTGGGCGTCATCCGGCAAATGGCGCGCACGCCGGGGGGCATCCAGGTCGTCATCGAGGGCATCGAGCGCGCCAGGGGCGCCGTCGTCAATCGCACCGGCAACACGATGAGCGCGTCCATCATCGCGCTGCCAGAGATCGCCGACAAGACCCTGGAAGTCGACGCGTACGTGCGGCGCATCCAGGAGCAGGTGGACAAGGCGCTCTCGCTCACCAGCGGCCTGTCCCAGGAGCTGCGCGGCGTCGTCGCAAATCTCGACAACCCGCTGCGCCTGGCCTACCTGCTCGGCAGCCTGCTCGACATGCCGGTCGCCGACAAGCAGGCGCTGCTCGAAGCCGACCCGCTCATCGCCAAGCTGGAAGCCGTGTCGGCCGCGCTGGCGCGCGAGATTGCGTTGCTCGAAGTGAAGGGCAAGATCGAGTCGCAGGCGCAGCAGGAGATGTCCGACGCCCAGCGGCAGTACTACCTGCGTCAGCAGCTCAAGGCGATCCAGGAGGAGCTCGGCGAGGGCGAGGCCGACGAGATCAAGCTGCTGCGCGAGAAGATCGCTGCGGCGAGGCTGCCGGAGACCGCGCAGCAGGCCGCCGATCGTGAACTCGGCCGCCTGGCACGGATGAACCAGGCGTCACCTGACTACCAGATCACACGGACGTATCTGGAATGGCTGCTCGAGATTCCGTGGAGCGTGACCACCGACGACCGCCTCGACCCGGTCGAAGCGCGCCGCGTGCTCGATGAAGACCACTACGACCTGGACAAGATCAAGGAGCGCATCGTCGAGTACCTCGCCGTGCGCAAGCTGAAAGGCGACATGAAGGGGCCGATCCTCTGCTTTGTCGGGCCCCCGGGCGTGGGCAAGACGTCGCTCGGCCACTCGATCGCCCGGGCGATGAACCGCAAGTTCGTGCGCATCTCGCTGGGCGGCGTGCGCGACGAAGCGGAAGTCCGCGGGCATCGCCGCACGTATATCGGCGCCCTGCCAGGCCGGATCGTCAACGCGATCAAGCAGGCCGGCGCGATGAACCCGGTGTTCATGCTCGACGAGATGGACAAGCTGGCCACAGGGTTCCAGGGCGACCCGGCGGCGGCACTGCTCGAAGTGCTCGACCCGGCGCAGAACCATTCGTTCCGCGACCATTATCTCGAAGTGCCGCTGGACCTGTCGCACGTGCTCTTCATCGCCACGGCCAACCAGCTTGGCACACTGCACCCGGCGCTGCTCGACCGGGTGGAGGTCGTGTCGTTGTCGGGCTACACCGAAGACGAGAAGCGGCACATCGCGCGGCGCTTCCTGATTCCGCGCCAGGTGCAGGAACACGGTCTGCCCGATGGCGTCCTGGAGATCACCGATACCGCGCTGGGCGTGGTGATCACGCAGTACACGCGAGAGGCCGGCGTCCGGAGCCTGGAGCGGATGATCGGCGCCATCGCCCGGAAGGTCGCCGCTCGCCTGGCGAGCCGTCCAGCGGAGGAGACCGGTCCCCCGCCGACAACGCGCGTCGACGCCGAGCAGGTGCCCAGGTACCTCGGCCAGCCGCGCTTCCAGCCGGAATCGCCCTTCCGCACGTCGCGCCCTGGCGTGGCCACCGGCGTGGCGTGGACCGAGACCGGCGGCGACGTGCTGTTCATCGAAGCCACGCTGATGCCCGGCGGCAGCCAGCAGATCATCCTCACCGGTCAGCTCGGCAGCGTGATGCAGGAGTCGGCGCGCGCGGCCGTGAGCCACATCCGCTCCAGCAGCCACGAGCTGGGGATCGCGCCCGACTTCTTCGAGCACCGGGACCTGCACGTCCACGTGCCGGCCGGTGCAATTCCCAAGGACGGCCCGTCGGCGGGCGTGACGATGGCCACGGCGATCCTCTCGGCCATCCGCAAGATTCCGATCCGGTCCGATGTCGCGATGACCGGCGAAATCACCCTGTCGGGCCTGGTGCTGCCCGTTGGCGGCATTCGCGAGAAGGCCCTGGCCGCGCGCCGCATGGGCATCAAGACCTTCGTGCTGCCCGCCCGAAACGCCGCCGACCTCGAGGAGCTGCCCGCCGACCTCAAGAAGGACATGCGCTTCGTGCTGGCCGCGACCCTCGAAGACGTGCTGCGCGAAGCCCTGCCTGCGAATGCGCCGGCGCTGGCGACCGAGCTCGCCGACTGACGGCGGGAGTCGAACAATCTGCGTAATCCCCTACTCGTAACTCGTAACTCGTAACCGTGCTTGTCTTCTACATCTCCGGACACGGCTTCGGCCACGCGTCGCGCGACATCGAAGTCCTCAACGCGCTCGGGCGCCTGGCGCCAGACGTGCCCGTGGCCGTGCGCACGTCGGCGCCGAAGTGGCTGTTCGAACTCACGCTGACGCGACCCGTCGACTTCACGTCGCGCGAGTGCGACACCGGCGTCGTGCAGATCGACAGTCTTAGCCTCGACGAGGCCGCTACCGTTGCTCGCGCGTCGGAGTTTCACTCGCGGCTGAACGCGATGGCGGACGAAGAGGCGCGCTGGCTCCGCTCGATCGGCGCGCGGCTGGTGGTCGGCGACATCCCGCCGCTGGCGTGTGCGGCTGGGCACGCCGCCGGCCTGCCGGTCGTCGCGCTGGGGAATTTCACGTGGGACTGGATCTACGACGGCTACCGCGACTGGCTCGCGCCGGGCTCCGACCTGATCGAGCGGCTCGGCGCCGCCTACGCCCTGGCCGACACGGCGCTCCGACTGCCGATGCACGGCGGATTTGCGACGATGCGGGAGGTCGTGGACCTGCCGTTGATCGCGCGACGCTCCACCCGCGAGCCGGCCGACATACGTTCGCAGCTGGGGCTGCCGCGCGATCGCCCGCTGGCGCTGGTGTCGTTCGGAGGGTACGGGCTGCAGCGCATAGATCTTGGCGCTGTGGCGAGCCTGGCCGACTACACCGTCGTCGTGACCGCAGATGTCACCGCCAACCGTCGCGCGAACGAAGTCCCGTCAGGCGAGAGTGGATCAGTCTTGCCGCCCAACGTGCGGCTCGTCGACGAACAGGCGCTCTACGCCGGTGGCTTGAGGTACGAAGATCTCGTGGCAGCGGTGGATGTCGTGCTGACCAAGCCCGGCTACGGCATCATCGCCGAGTGCGTCGCCAACGACACCGCGATCGTCTACACCTCACGCGGACATTTCGTCGAGTACGACGTGCTGGTGCGCGAGATGCCGCGGTGGCTGCGCTGCGGCTTCATCTCCAACGACGACCTGCTGGCCGGACGCTGGCAGCGCGCGCTCGACGAAACGCTGGCCTTGCCGACGCCGCCAGAGAGGATTGATGTTGATGGGGCGGTACGCGCCGCGCAAATCATCATCGATCGTGTCATCGCGTCACGGTAATCGACAGCCCCTGTGTATCTGTCGCCGGCGCGCCCTGGCTGTCGCGCGCCTGCACGGTGAAGGCGTAGGTTCCGATCGTCGTCGCCTTGCCGCTGATGACACCTGTCGACGCATTCAGCGTCAGCCCTGAAGACAGGCTCCCCAGCACGACCGACCACGTGTAGGGCGCCAACCCTCCGGTGGCGGCCACCGTGCGCGAGTAGTTCTTGTTCCGCCTCGCGTTTGGCAGGCTGGTCGTCGTGATCACGAGCGGAGCGTACGACACGGGTAACACCGCGATCTGCAGCGTGCGTGTCGCGGTGTCGGCCGGCACCTGCCCGTCGATCACCTGCACGGTGAATGACGACGTGCCTTGGGTCGTCGGCGTGCCCGTGATGCCGCCGGTGCCCGCATTGAGCGCAAGGCCGGTTGGCAGTCCGCCGCTGACGACGCTCCACGAGTACGGCACCAACCCGCCGGCTGCTCCAAGCATCGCGGAGTAGCCCAGCCCTGTCGTGCCGTTGGGCAGGCTCGACGTTGTGACGGCCAGGTCGGCCGGCTGCCCGTCCTGCATCTCGAACGCGCCCAGGTCGGCCACGCCGTCGTTGGGCCGCGCCTGGCCGCCCAGGTGCTTCACGTACTCGCTGACCACGGGCAGCGCGCCTGAAGCCAGCACGGTGCCTTCATTCACCGCGTCCGAGGTCTGCGTCAGGCGAAAGTCCTGCGACGCCTCGCTGATGAAACCCGGGCTGTTCCCGATCACCGACGTGCCGTCGTCGGTGATGGCGCCCGACACTCCGCTGAAGCCACCGACGTAGCCGGCCTTGAACCAGTTGTGCGTGAGGTTGAGAATACCGGTGTCGTCGAGCAGCGACAGGTTCGAGCCGGTGTGCGCGGCCGGATAGAAGATGTTGTTGCGCGCGTCGGCGTGCTCGTCGTTGGTCGACAGGCGGAAGAGTGTCGTGCGATCGGTGCGCGTCGAGACCAGCGTGTTCTGGTAGAAGTGCAGCGTGCCCTTGCGGTACTTCGACGTCGTGCCGTTGTCGCCGCCGTAGTGTGTGATCTGCCGGTTGCCGGCCGCGTCTGGCTCGATCAGAACATTGCCGTACACGTGTGTGGCGCGGTACGACGGGTCCCCCTGGATCGTGGCGCTGTCGGTCTCGACCAGGTCGAGTTGGCGATTGCCGCCCTCGATCCAGTTGTAGCGGACGACCAGGCCGGCCGAGCGGTCCTTCAGGTTGTTGCCGCCCGCGCCAGCCCGAAGCGGACCGAGTCGATTCAGCTGATACGTGATGCCCAGAGCCTCGGTGTAGGTGTTGTGCTCGTAGATGCTGCCGACATTGCCATTGTCGTAGATGTAGTTGGCCTCGATCAGGATAGTGCGCGAGATGTTGGGCTCGGCCGAGCTGACAAACAGCCCGTTGCCGCTGTCGTGCAGGATGTTGTTCCTGATGGTGATGTTCTCGCCCTTCTCGATCCACACCGCCGCCGCGTTGTTCACGTAGGACGCATTGGCCCCCGCGTCGTCTGTGAATGCGTACGGCGGGCGTCCGCTGCGGATGTCGAGCCCCTCGACGACGGTGTACTTCGGCATCGTGTCCGCAGGAATGCTGGCGCCGCCGATCTTGATCACCGCACGCGTCTCGCCCCAGTAGTCCAGCGCCAGCCGTGTCACTGCGCCGTTGCCGTCGATGACCGGACGCTCGCCAGCCGGCCCAGGGACTCCGCGCACGACGATGGGCGCCGTCGCAGTGCCCTGGCGGCAGATCACCCATTTGTCCCTGTAGGGCGTGGCCTGCCAGTAGATGAGGACGAGATCGCCAGGCTGCAGGGATTCCCACGGCACAGCCGAGGGCGTCGCGTACGGCTTGCCAGCGCCCACCTCGTAGGTGGCGGCGCTGGCCAACGGTGCGCTGGACAACAAGACGAGCGCGAGAAGAAACAGCCTGGCAATCATGGGAACTCCCTGGGGAGATCCCATTCTAGAGGCGGCGCTGCACGGCTCAGGCCCGTGACGTTGCGTCCGCAACCTCATCCTGTTGCGGAACGGATACACGACCGCCTTCGGCCTTCGGTCTTCTGCCCTCAGCAAGAACTTGCCGAAGGCTGAAGGCTGAAGGCCGAAGGCTGAAGGCCGAAGGCTAGTCCTTGATGCAGGTCACCAGCGACCAGATCGGCGGGATGTTCACTTTCTCGATCGACACCGGCGTCAGCTCCGCCTGCGCCAGAAACGCAGGCAGGTCGAGGTCCGACTTGAAGCCGATGTGCACCGTAAACGGCGAGATCGCACGCTCGATGGCCGACAGGATGGTCCCGCTGCTGCGGAAGTGGTTCAGCACGATGATGCGGCCGCCGGGACGGCACACCCGGCGCATCTCGCGAACTACCGCCACCGGGTCGGGCACGACCGAGATCAGGTATGGGGCGTACACGATGTCGTAGGAGTCGTCGGGGAAGGCGATGGAGGTGGCGTCCATCTGCCAGAGGCTGACGTGTTCGAGCTCGTGCTTGGCGACGCGTTCGTGCGCCTTCTCCAGCATCGAGTCAGACAGATCGATGCCGGTGATCTGGCAGTCCTTCGGGTAGAGCGTGAGGTTGAGGCCGGTGCCGACCCCCACTTCAAGGATGCGGTCGCCCGGGCTGATGGCCATCCGCTGCAGAGCCTGCAGCCGCCCGGCATGCAGCGTCGGGCCAAAGACGATGTCGTACACCGAGGCGAGCTTCCCGTAGACCCCCGCGACGAAATCGGTTTCCACCGCCGTGACCGACAGGGCACGGGTGGCCGCGTCGTTGGCCGCGAGGTAGTCCTCGTCTGTCGTGCGCCTGCTCCGCTCGAACAAGGCCATGCGCGTCGCTGCTCCTCGCCTCGCGTCGGCCCGCCAGGTTGGGCGGGTCACAGGAGAACGTCTTCGGGACTATACCTTGCGGGCCAGTGCCCGACAAGCAACTGTTACACCCGGGCGTCAGCCGCGCAGGGCAAGTCCGGCCAGCACGGCGCCCACAGCGGCCGGTGGTCCGCAGACCTGGAGCCCCTGCACACGGCCGCGCACGGCATCAGCGATCTCCATCGCGATCGCCAGTCCTTCCTCGCCGGCGCGCCCCTGGCCGTCGGCCGCGTGCATCCGCGCCAGCAGCGCCTCTGGGACGCGCAGATTCGGCACCTCGTTGGCCAGGAACTCGGCGTGCAGCAGGCTGTCGAACGGGCGCACGGAGGCGATGATCGGCAGGCGAAGGTGTGCCGTCCTCTCCACGAAGGCATCGAGGGCGTCGAGGTCGAACACCGGCAAGGTGATCGCGAACTCGGCGCCCGCCTCGGCCTTGTACTCGAACCGCTTCACCTCGTCGTCCAGGCGTGGCGCCGTGGGGTTGCCGACCACGCCGACGTGAAACGCGGTGGCCCGGCCGATCGCCTGCCCGCCGACGTCGCGCCCGCGGTTGAGCCGCGCGACGGCGTTGGCCAGGCCGATTGAGTCCACGTCGAACACCAGCGTGGCATCCGAGTAATCACCGCGTTTGCGCGGATCCCCGGTCACGAGCAGCAGGTTGCGGATGCCGGTGGCGTGCGCGCCCAGCAGGTCCGACTGCATGCCGAGCAGGTAGCGGTCGCGACACTGGTACTGCAGCACGGGCTCGAGGCCGGCCTCCTGCTTGAGCAGGATCGCCAGCGACAGCGCGCTCATCCGGGCACTGCCCTTGGCGCCTTCCGAGACGGTGATGGCGTCCACGCCGAGCGCCGCCAGCCGGCGCGCCTGGGCCAGCACCTCGGTGGCGTCCACGCCTTTGGGCGGTTCAAGCTCGACGGTCACCACCGACCGGCCCTCGGCCAGCGCGCGCGCCAGTGTCGATTTGTCCTTGCGCTGAACCGGCGGCGCCTCGGGTTCGGCCGCCGGCGCCGACGTGCCCGAGACGGCTACGCGCGTGGCGCCGGGGCCTTGCGCATTGACCGCGAGCCGGATCTGGCGGATGTGCTCGGGGGTGGTGCCGCAGCAGCCCCCCACCAGGCGCACCCCGCGCTGGATGAAGCGCCGCGCGTAGGAGGCCATGTACTCCGGCGAGCACAGGTAGATGTTGCGGCCCTCGATGTCGCGCGGCCGGCCCGCGTTTGGCTGGGCCGAGAGCTTACGCGCGGTGGCGCGCGCGAGCCGCTCGATCGTCTCGAGCATCGGCGCGGGCCCGACGCTGCAGTTGACTCCGATCAGCGTCGCGCCGCGCGCCTCGAGCGCGGGGCCGAACTCTTCCGGCGGCGTGCCGTCCAGGCTGTTGCCGTCTTCCTCGGTCGTCATCTGCGCGACGATGGGCAGGTTCGTCAGCGACCGCACGGCGGCAATCGCCGCGCCGATCTCGTTGACGTCGCGAAACGTCTCGAGGATGAACAGATCGACGCCGCCTTCCAGCAACGCGGCGGCCTGCTCCTTGAAGTAGGTCTCGGCCTCATCGACGCCGGTGCGCCCGAACGGCTCGATGCGGATGCCCAGCGGGCCGATGGCGCCAGCCACCCAGGCGCGATCGCGCGCCGCGCCGCGCGCGATCTGCGCACCGGTGAGGTTGATCTCGTGCAGCCGATCGCTGAGGCCGAACGCCGCCAGCTTCACGCGGTTGGCGCCAAACGTGTTGCTCTCGATGACGTCCGCGCCGGCGCGCAGGTACTCCCGATGCACCTCGCCCACCAGATCGGGCTGCGCGAGGTTGAGGGCGTCAAACGACCGGTTGATGAAGACACCACGGGCGTAGAGCATCGTGCCCATCGCCCCGTCGCAGACGAGCACACGCTCGTCAAGCGCGTCCAGAAAGGAAGGTTTCATTGTGCCAAAGACGCACGGAGATTTTTGGGGGGTCCCCCCAAAGCGTTCTTTGTGGGTCTCCGTGCCTTTGTGTCTTTGTGATTGACAGGTATCACCGTTCGCCGGGAACTCGCGCGCCGGCCGGTGTGGGGACGAGCATGTCAGTCTTGTCCCAGATGAAGTCCTTGTTGCTGTAGACCGCCGTCTCGTAGTCCTTGCCCATGAAGATGGCCGACACCGGGCAAGCTTCTTCGCAATAGCCGCAGAAGATGCAACGCGTCTTGTGGATCTGGTAGACCTTCGCGTATCGCGGGCCCGCCATCACCGAGCCGTCATTCTCGGCGGCTTCAAGATAGATGGCGTCGGCCGGGCACGCCACGGCGCACAGGCCGCAGGCCACGCACTTTTCCAGGCCGCTTTCGTCCCGCATCAGCACCTGCTTGCCGCGGAACTTCGGGAACATCGGGACTTTTTCGTCCGGGTAGTTCACCGTGATGGGCTTGCGGAAGATGTGCTTGAAGGTCGTCGCAAAGCCCGTCAGGATCTCGCTGATCATTCAGAAATAATACCACCGGGCCTCGGGAGGACGGGAAGATAGCCTCCGGAGCTTCGCAGATAGCCTCAGGCCTCGAGGCTTGGTGCGCCAGTTCCTGAGGCTAGGTGCGTCAGTTCCTGAGGCTAGGTGCGTAAGTTCCCGGAGGCTAGGTGCGTACGCCCCGGAGGCCCTCTGCGTCAGTTCCGGAGGCCGAGTCCCCGGCCTACAATGGTCCCCCAGTGGAGCCCCGCTTCCTCACCGCCCAGCAGTTCCTGATCACCACCCTGGTGTTCAAGATCGCCATCATGGCGCTGCTGGCCACGATGCTGGTGCGGTACCGCCGGTTCCGCCACATCCTGATTTTCGAGCGCCGCGGCATCCTGGATCGCGGGATCCTCGCGTTTTCGCTTGGGATTCCGCTCATTGCCGGCGTCGCCGCCCGCATCCTGCTGCGCTACGACGCCGCTGACCTGTCGCTGGAGGGGTCGTTTCTCGTCGGCCTGATTGCCGGTCCGTACGCCGGCGCCATGGTCGGCGCCCTCACCGCGGTGCCCGCCATGATCGCGTCGGAATGGGGTGCGCTGCCCTTTGCCGTCGGCTGCGGATTTGCCGGCGGCGGCCTGCGGGAGCTGTGTCCGAAGGAAGCCATCTGGCACTTCTCGCCGTTTGTCTTCTCGGCCCTGCCGCGCCGCATCTGGACCATGGCCCGCCGATTCCAGGTGGACTGGCAGTTCGTGCTGGTGCTGGCGCCCATTGCCCTGGAGTTGGTCCGCCAGGCCGTCGGCACCCGTTTCCACGAGAACCGCCTGTTCTATCTCGACGCGCCCTCGCCATGGCTGTTTGCGCTCATGCTGGTCGCCACCGTCTTGTGTGTCGCCACGCCCATCAAGATCTGGAACAACGCGCGCATCGAGCACCGGCTGCACGAGCAGGAGAACCTCCTGCTGGCCGCCAAGATCGCCGCGCTGGCCAGCCAGATCAACCCGCACTTCCTCTTCAACACGCTGACCTCGATCTCCTCGCTCATCCGCTCGCAGCCCGAGACGGCGCGGATGGTCGTGCATCGCCTGTCGGCGCTGCTCCGCCGTCGCCTGCGCGATCCGAATCACTTTGTCAGCCTGCGCGAGGAGATCGAAGCGGTGGACGAGTATCTCGACATCGAGCAGATCCGCTTCGGACCGCAGCTGCGCGTGCGCAAACAGATCGACCAGCGCGCGCTGGACGTCCTGGTGCCGAGCATGATCCTGCAGCCGCTGGTGGAAAACTGCATCAAGCACGGCCTGTCGCGCAAAGTCGGCGGCGGCACGGTGACGCTGCGCGTCGAGCGTCTGGCCGACGCCGCGGCGGTCGAGGTCGTCGACGACGGCCTCGGGATGTCGGAGGAACGACTGGAGACCGCGTTCAACGACGGCATCGGTCTCAGTAACGTCAGCGAGCGCCTGCGCGTGATCTACGGCGCGCGCAGCACGCTGCGCCTGGCCAGCACCATCGGCCGCGGCACGACCGTCCGCTTCGAGATCCCCGACATCGTCACCGAGGAGCGCGCCAGTGCCTGAGGAGCATCACCTGCGCGCGGTCGTGGTCGACGACGAGCAGTTGGCCAGAGACGAGCTGTGCTACCTGCTCGACGAGGTGGGCGGCGTGGAGGTCGTCGGCCAGGCCGGCAACGGACTCGAGGCACTCGACGCCATCGGCCGGACCAGCCCGGACCTGGTGTTTCTGGACGTGCAGATGCCGGGCCTGACCGGCTTCGAGGTCGCCCGCCGGCTCATAGACCGCCAGCCGCCGATCACCGTCATCTTCGTCACGGCCTTCGACCAGCACGCCATCGAGGCGTTCGAGGTCAACGCCGTGGACTACCTGCTCAAGCCGATCGAGGCCGGACGGCTGGAATCGGCCGTCCAGCGGGCCAGACGCCGGGTGGCCCCGGCTGCCCCGCTGAACGACCAGTTGGAGCGCATCGTCCAACTGATGGAAACCAAACGGCCCCGGCCCGAGCCGGTGGCGGTCCGGGTCGACGACCGGATTCTGCTGGTGCCGGCCCAGGACATCATCTATGCCTCGATGGCCGACGACTCGATTAATATAGTGACGGGCCAGGTGTCCGGGGGCAGCAGCTTCCGGACTCTCGATGAGCTTCAGGCGCGGCTCGACCCGGCGGTGTTCTGGCGGGTGCACCGGTCGCATCTGGTGAACATCAACAAGATCAAGGAGATAGTCCCCTGGTTCAGCAGGAATTTCATCCTTCGGATGAGGGACAACAAGAGCACGGAGATCCCGGTCAGCCGGTCGCAGACCCGCCGACTCCGGGAGTATCTCAAGCTCTAGCCGCGGAGCCCGCGCCCAGGGCCGTGCTCCCGGCCAGCGTCGGGCCGGGCCCGGTGCGCACGTGGCACATCCGCGAGGAGGTGGTGGCGTGGCTCAAGACGCTGCTGTCGGCAGCGGTCTACGCCACCCTCATCGTGACCTTCGGCTTCCAGGTCGCGCGCGTCGAGGGCCAGAGCATGGCACCGACGCTGGCCGATCAGGACCGCCTCATCGTCAACAAGTTCGCCTACCGATTCCTCGCCGACCCGCGCCGCGGGGACATCGTGATGCTCTACTACCCGCTGGATCCGAACAAGTCCTTCGTCAAGCGGGTGATCGCCGAAGAAGGCGACGTGGTGCGGATCGTCGACGGCAAGGTCTACGTCAACGACACGCCGATGCACGACGACTTCGTGCCGCCCGAGTTCCGGAGCCACGACGACTACGGTCCGTCGGTGGTGCCCGAGGGCTACTACTTCGTGATGGGCGACCATCGCAACAACAGCTCCGACAGCCGCCACTGGGGCATGGTGCCGAAGAAGTACATCATCGGCAAGGTGCAGGTGCGGTGGTGGCCGGTGCCCACGGCGCGCATTTTCTAGCGGCGTGGCGTGGCTGAGCGCTATCAGGCGGTCTCGGCCGTCCTTGTCCTCGTCTTCTTCCTCAATCTCGTCGTGGCGGTCGCCAAGCTGGTGCTTGGCTACCTCACCGGTGCCGTCAGTATCGTCTCCGACGGCTTTCACTCCCTTACCGACTGCTTCTCGAACATCGGCGCGCTGGTCGGCGTGCGCGTGGCGCGCAAGCCGCCGGACCACGACCATCCGTACGGCCATCGGAAGTACGAGACCATTGCCGCCGCCGCGATTGCCGGCTTCCTCATGGTCGTGATGATCGAGATCGTCAAGGCCGCCTGGAGCCGTTTCGACACCAGGGCCAGCCTGGCGGTGTCGCCCCTGGCCTTCGCGGTGATGCTGGCGACGATCGCCGTGAACCTGGTGGTCACCTGGTACGAACGGCGCGCCGGGGTGCGATTGGCCAGCGAAGTCCTGCTGGCCGACGCGATGCACACGCAAAGCGATGTCTGGACGTCGCTGACCGTCGTGGTCGCGCTGGCCGGCGCGGCGCTGGGCTATCCCATGTTTGACCCGATCGCCGCGCTGATCGTCGTGGTCTTCATCGGCCGGGCGGCGTGGGAGATCTTCCGCTCGACCTCAGAGGTGCTGAGCGACCACATCGTCATTCCCGAAGACGAGGTGCGCGTCGTGGTGATGTCGGTCGCCGACGTCATGGGGTGCCACGCGATCCGCACGCGCGGCCCGCGCGACTTCGTGTTCCTCGACCTCCACATCTGGATGGCGGCCAACACCCAGCTCGATGCCGCCCATGAGATCTCGCACGCTGTGAAGGACCGGCTGATGGCGACGTTCCCGCAGATCGGCGACGCCGTCATCCACCTCGAACCCCCGCCCCGCGACGACGACCCCCGCACCCGGTAGGGGCGGGTTTCAAACCCGCCCACCGATCTTCACAACACCCGATTGTTGACGCTCACGCGTCCAGGCGATATCTGCGTGTGTTCCGGCGTCATCGGTATCATTGGACGGGTTGAAAACCCGCCCCTACCGGTAATCCGATAAGGCCGCGTACGCCGCTTCGTACATCGGCACGATGCGCGCGGCGGAGAAGCGTTCGATGGCGACCTGGCGCGCGGCGGCGGCGACACGCGCGTGCAGCGCCGGCTCGTTGACGAGTCGCACGATGTTGCCGGCCATGCCACCGATATCCTCCGGCTCGTGCAGGAAGCCGGTGACGCCGTCGTCGATCACTTCCGGAACGCCGCCGACGCGGCTGGCGACAACCGGCACTTCGCAGGCCATCGCCTCGAGCGCCGCCAGGCCGAAACTCTCGGTGGCCGACGGCAGCAGGAACACATCGGCCTGCGACAGCACGTCCACGATGTCGAGCCGCTCGCCGGCGTATTCGACATCGCCGCCAAGGCCCAGCGCCTGAAGCCGCTGCCGCGCCGGGGCGAGCTCTGGGCCGTCACCAACCAGCACCAGCGTCGCCGGCACCTGCGCGCGGACCCGCGCAAACACGTCCACGACCGCGCCGATGCGTTTCACCGGCCTGAAGTTGGAGATGTGCACGATGCGGGGCGTGCCGCCCGGACGGCGCGGCACGTCCCGCCGTGCGAAGCGCGCGGCGTCGAGGAAGTTCGGGATGACGCGGATCTCGCGCGTGATGCCGAGCAACTGGCACGTGTCGGCCTTGAGGCTCTCGGAGACGGCCGTGACGCCGTCTGACTGGTCGATGCAGAAGGCGACCGTCTCGGTGTACGACGGGTCGCTGCCGACCAGCGTGATGTCGGTGCCGTGCAGGGTGGTCATCACGCACGGCACGCGGTCGGTCGGGTGCGCGATCATGATCTGTCGCGCCAGGTACGCCGCCGCAGCGTGCGGCACGGCGTAGAGCGCGTGGACGACGTCAAGGTGATAGTGCCGCGATACCTGGACGATCGCCGTGGCCAGCGACAGCGCGTACTGCGGCTCGCGAAACAGCGGATAGGCGGGCGTCGCGACCTCGTGGAAATGCAGGCTCTGGCGGTTCCTCGGAAAGCGAAACGGCGGTTCGGTGCTCAGCACGTGCACCTCGTGCCCGCGATCGGCGAGCGCGATGGCCAGTTCCGTCGCCACGATGCCGCTGCCGCCGGTGGAGGCGTAGCAGACGATGCCGATTCTCACGCGCGAGGCTCCCGCGACTCGTGACGGCGCTTGAGCAGATGCCGGCGGATGATGGGCTCGCAGACGACGAAGCCTTCGGCCCAGCGCACGCCGGCGAGCGCGCCCAGCTGCGCGTCGCGGCTCTCCACCAGCTGCGCAAAGAGCGGCGACGTCAATCGCGTCGGCGCTGCGCCTTCGCCGCGCGGCACGAACTGGCTGGCGTGACACGCCAGGGCGCGCTGCTTGATCTCATAGAACTCCGAGACGTCCACGACAAAGGACGGTTCGCCCGGTGTGTTGATGAAGTAGTGCACCAGCCAATCGGCCCGCCACGCCTCTCCCTCCGCCTCGTAGCGGCGCAGTCCACTGCTGAAGGCAGCCGCGGTCACCAGCGTGCAGGCCGCGGTGTGGTCGGGGTGGCGGTCGGCCCAGTGCGGCAAGGCGATCACCGACGGGCGGCTGGCGCGGATCAGCTCGACGATCGGGCGTACCTGCTCCGGGACATCGCGCAGATGCCGGTCTGGCAGCCCCAGGTTGACCCGCCAGTCGGCGCCCAGCACCACGCGCGCCGACTCGGCTTCGCGCTCGCGTTCCTCGGGCGTGCCGTTGCTGCCCATCTCGCCGCGCGTGAGGTCGCACAGCCCGACGGCGAGCCCGCGTGCGACGTGATGCGCGATGGTCGCGCCCATGCCGATCTCGATATCGTCGGGGTGAGGGCCGAAGGCGAGGAGGTCTACGGGGGGCATGGAGAGATCATAGCGAACTGATGTGCTGAAGTGCTGGGTGCTGGGTGCGGAGTGCGGTGCCGGGTGCGGGGTGCTAAGTGCGCCCCTGTGTGTCGCCCTGGCTCTTGGTCTTGCTGACCAGCCGAATCCCTTCGATGGTCATGGCCTTGTCCGCTGCCTTGAGCATGTCGTAGATCGTCAGCGCGGCGACGCTGACGGCGGTGAGGGCCTCCATTTCGACGCCGGTCTTTCCCGCCAGGCGAACCGTGGCGGTCACGCGATAGCCGGTGCGGGCTTCCTTCACCTGCACATCGATGTACGAGAGCGCGAGGGGGTGACAGAGCGGAATCAGATCCACTGTGCGCTTAGCGGCCTGGATGCCCGCGATGCGGGCGATCTCCAGCGGGTGGCCCTTCTTCGCGGCGCCTGTGCGAACCAGACGCCGCACCGACGCCGACACGATCACCGTGCCCTCCGCGACCGCCGTCCGCTCGACGACCGGCTTGCCGCCGACGTCGACCATTCTCACGGCGCCTGACGCAGCAACATGACTCAGGGCCGCTGGTGCACGCTTCGCCATGCGGTCAGTCTATCGCACGCAGCGCACCCGGCACATGGCACCAGGCACGCAGCACCGCACCAAGCACTCGGCACCGAGCACCAAGCACCAAGCACGTCTACGAGTCAGCCCCCTCCCGTGCGAGAAAGAACGAGAGGCTCTCCAGCGACTGCGTGAGGTCCACGCTCTTGAGTTTCACTCCCGGCGGCACAGCGAGCGGGCCTGGCGAGAAGTTCAGGATGGCCTTCACGCCGGCGGCCACCACCTGCCGCACCACGTGCTCAGCGGCCGAAACCGGGACGGCGACGACCGCGATGCTGATGCGGTCGGTCTTGACGACCTTTTTGAGCTGCCGGACGTCGTAGATATTGACGCCGCCGCGCGACAGATGTCCGACCTTCTCATTCAGCACGTCGAAGAGCGCGACGATCTCGAAGCCTTCCTGGCGGAAGCCCGGATAGTCGGCCAGTGCCATTCCCAGGTTGCCGGCGCCCATGATGGCCACGCGCAGGTTGCGGTCCAGCCCGAGAATCTGGCGCAGATTCCGGCGCAGATCCTTGACGAAATACCCCACGCCGCGCACGCCGAACTCGCCGAAGTAGGCCAGATCCTTTCGAATCTGCGCGGCGTTGAGCTTGAACTGCTCGGCCAGCCCCTGCGAGGAGATCGTCTCGACGCCGGCCACGTCCAGTTCGGCGAGGCAGCGCAGGTAGATCGACAGCCGGTTGGTCGTCAGCTCCGAGATCTGGTCCGGCAGCGGCCGGGCTTTGTTCGGCGGTTTCACAAGACCCCTGCTGATTGTAGCGCGACTCAATCCGTGCAATCCCACTCGTAACTCGTAACTCGTAACCCGTAACCCGTAACCCGTAACCCGTAACCCGTAACTGGTAACCCGGCAGGCCTGCTAGAATCCGCCCCCATGGCCCACGCCCAAACACCTCCACCTGCCGGCAAGCCGACCGCGACGTTTGAACCCTACGTGCCGGCCGGTCAGTCCATGGCCGAGTTCACACCGCGCGCCATCCTCCTGGGCGCGCTCTTCGGCCTGATTTTCGGCGCCTCCACCGTGTATCTGGGCCTGCGCGCGGGCCTCACCGTCAGCGCCTCGATTCCCATCGCGGTGCTCGCCATCTCGGTGCTCAAGCGCCTGGGCGGGTCCACGATCCTCGAAAACAACATCGTTCAGACCATCGGGTCGGCCGGCGAGTCGGTGGCCGCCGGCGTCGTGTTCACGGTCCCCGCGCTCATCTTCCTGCTGCCGCACGGGCCGGCCTACTTCAACTACATGCAGATCACGCTGCTGGCCTTTGCCGGCGGCATCCTCGGCGTGCTCCTCATGGTGCCGCTGCGCCGTGCGCTCATCGTCAAGGAGCACGGCGTGCTGCCCTACCCGGAGGGCACCGCGTGCGCCAACGTCCTGGTGGCCGGCGAGCGCGGCGGCGCGCTGGCCAGCACCGTGTTCGCCGGACTGGGCATCGGCCTGCTGTGGAAAGCGCTGTCCTGGATCGTGCAGATCTTCCGCACCGCCGTCGGCTACTCGATGCCGCGCGGCAGCTTCTTTCCCAACGCCACGCTCAACGTCGACATCTCGCCCGAGTACATGGGCGTGGGCTACGTGATCGGCCCGCGCATCGCAGGCGTGATGTTCGCCGGCGGCGTGCTCTCGTGGCTGGTCCTGGTCCCGCTGCTCTCCATCCTTGGCCAGTACATCCCGGAGCCTTTCCCGCCGATTCCGGCCAGTGGGTTGAAGCTCTCGGAGATGACGGCCGGGCAGATCTGGAGCGCCTACATCCGCTACATCGGCGCTGGAGCCGTGCTCGCCTCCGGCATCATCACGCTGGCCCGCACCTTGCCGACGATCGTGTCCTCCTTCCGCGACAGCGTGAAGAACTTCAGCGCGGCCGGCGGCGCGGCGACGCTTCGCACCGAGCGGGATCTCCCGGTGCTGGTCGTCGTCGGCGGCACGCTGCTGCTGGCCGTCTTCCTGGTGCTGATGCCTGGCCTGCCGACGGCCGGCAACCCGCTGGCGGCCGTCCTGACGGTCACCTTCGGCTTCTTCTTCGTCACCGTGGCCTCGCGCATCACCGGCCTCATCGGCTCGTCGTCGAACCCGGTGTCGGGGATGACGATCGCCACGCTCATCCTCACCTGCACGATCTTCGTGTCGCTCGGATGGACGGGAGACCTCTACGCTCCGGTTGCGCTCTGCGTCGGCGCGGTGGTCTGTATCGCCGCGGCCAACGCGGGCGCGACCTCGCAGGACCTGAAGACCGGCTACCTGGTGGGCGCCACGCCGCTCTACCAGCAGATTGGCCTGGTGATCGGCGTCATCGCGTCGGCGCTCATCATCGGCTACACGACACTCTACCTGCACGACGTGATGACGATCGGGTCGGCCGCGCTGCCCGCGCCGCAGGCCACGCTGATGTCCACGATCATCAAGGGCCTGCTCAGCCAGAACCTGCCCTGGGGGCTCGTGCTGTGCGGGGTGTTCATTTCGGTCGTCCTCGAGCTGTGCGGCATCCACTCGCTCTCGTTTGCCGTGGGCTCGTACCTGCCCATCGCGACGACGGCGCCGATCTTCGCCGGCGGCGTGGTGCGGTGGTGGGTCGAGCGGAAGACCGGCGCGGCTGACGAGTCCGATGTCAGCTCGGGCACGCTCTTCAGCTCGGGACTGATCGCAGGAGGGTCGCTGGCGGGCATCCTGTACGCGGTGCTCTTTGGCAACAGGCTGATCCACGAAGCCGACGGCGCCACCGTCGGACTGATCCCGTTCCTGCACGAGGGCACGGTCGGCCAGTTGGCCGGGTGCCTCTTGTTCCTCGCGCTGGCGGTGGTGCTGGCGCGGGCGGCGCGGACGAAGTTGGCGTGAGCATGAGGCGTGCGGTCGCGGCGTCGGTGGCCGCGTTGCTGGTCGCGGCCGCCGTCCTGGCGCAGCCGATGTCTCGGCGCGCGTCTACCATTCCGGCGCTCAAGACGTTTCCGGCGTTCTACAACGGGCAACCGGTGCTGCTACGCGCCGAGTTGCGCGTGGAGGGCCAGCGCGCCTCGCTGGCCTCGGGCGAGGAGACGATCCCCGCGTTCATCCGCAGCGACGTCAGCGGGTCGGGTGTGCTCGAAGTGCGCGGAGAGGTGTGGGACATCGGCCGCATGCAACCCGACGACTCGCGCTTGACGGGCAAGGACCTGCGCAGCCTGCTGGGCGTGGACCCGACACTCAGCTGGCCGCGACCTGGCGAGCTGATTGTCGTCAACGTCACCTCTGCCACGCCCGCCGGTCCGCTCACGGCGCCCAGCCTGCGCAACGTCGTGCTCGCGCCCGAGCGCTACGTTGAACAGCGCGTGACCATCCAGGGGCAGTTCCGCGGGCGCAATCTGTTTGGCGATCAGCCGCAGGCGCCTCCCGGCGGTGACGGCCGCAAGGAGTTCGTGCTGCGCTCGGCCGACGCGGCGCTGTGGGTGACCGGCAAGGTGCCCAAGGGCCGCGGCTTCACCTTCGACATCAGCTCACGGCTCGACACGCGACGGTGGCTGGAAGTGAGCGGCGTCGTGAAGGAAGACCGCGGCCTGGTGTGGATCGTCGCCGAGCAACTGGCCGAGACCTCGCCGGAGGCCGAGAAGGTGCCCGAGCGCATCGTGAGCTCGGCGCCAGCCGTTCCGCCCGAAGTGCTGTTCAGCGCGCCGACCAACGACGAGACCGACGTCCCACTGAACACGAAGGTCCGCGTGCAGTTCTCCCGCGACATCAACACAGACACGCTGAAGGGCAACGTTCGGATCGGCTACTCGACTGCCCAGGCCACCGAGCGCGGCGAGCCGCAGGCGCCGTCGCTCAGCGCGACGCTGAACTACAACCGCGGCACGCGCGTGATGGACATCGTCTTCGACGAGCCGCTGGAACGCTTCCGCACGATCAGGGTGAGCCTGGGTGAGGGAGTCATGGGGACCGACGGGCAGGCGCTGAAACCCTACACACTGACCTTTACGCTCGGCGGATCCTAGCCAACCCGACCCAACCTGACCATACCTGGCCGAACCTGACCCTACCTGTTTCGGTTACGGCACCACGCGGATCGCCGTCACCGCGTCTACCCCGTCAACCGTCAGCTTGATGACATAGTCGCCGTGCGCGAGCGGGGCAAGGGAGACCTCGGCCGTCGCCCACGTGATCGTGCCATCGGTCCGGGTCGTCGTCGTGACGGGCAGCGGCAGGGGCGCGCCTGCGCGGTCGAGCATCGACGCGGTGAAGGTGCCATGCGGCGTCG
>JAENWD010000055.1 GCA_016650245.1 Vicinamibacteria bacterium | reverse complement strand
CCCTGCTGGGGGCCCCGCTCACCGTGTTTGCCTGGCTGGCGATGCCGCTGGCCTTCCCGCTGATCGCGACCGCCGTCGTCGCGTACTTTCCCCGCAAGTCCGGCATGGGATGCACTGCATCCTGGCGTCTTCACGGCGGCCTTTGCCGGGGGCCTCGCCCTCAACATCGCCTCGGTGGTCGAAGGCGTCTGGCGGTTCAAGCACAACGACGACCTGCTCGAGCGCCGCCGAATCGCGTTTGCCACCTTCACGCTGGTCATCGCGACCGCCGCCTTCACGATCAAGGACGGCGTGCCGGCGATCGCGGCCCTGGCGGGCCTGACCATCCTCTATCCCTGGTGGGTGACCCTGCCGTTGTTCGTGCTCAGCGCCTTTGCCGCGGCTGGCATCACCTACGCGGTGGCGGTGCATCGCGTGCTCGCTCCGCGCGTGGTGGTGCGTCAGAGCCTGCAGTACGCGCTGGCGCGCAGAACGCTGGGCATCGCGGCGGCGCTGCCCACGACGCTGCTGGTCGTCTCGCTGGTGCAGCAGCGGGACCGGAGCCTTGCCGAGATCGTGTCGGGGCAGCCGCTCTTCTACGCGGTGTTGCTGGTCACGGTGATTGCCGCGATCAGGTATCGCGACACGGCGCGCGCGTGGCTGGATCGCCACTTCTTCCGACAGGAGTACGACGCCCGCGCGGTGCTGCTCTCGCTGTCGGGCCGCATCCCATTCGAAACTGATCCGAACGAGCTGACGGCGCTGGTCGTCGCGCAGATCGACGCGGCATTGCATCCTACGATGGTCGCGGTGCTGGTGGCGGGCGTGGAACCAGGCACGCTCGTGCCGGTCTCGGTGCTGCACGGCACCGCAGACACGCTGGACCAGCGCGGCGGCATCGGCACGATGTTGACGTGGTCGGACACGCCGCTCGAACTGGATCTGGGCGACGAGCGGTCGGCGGCCGGCCGGCTGCCGGCGGACGAGATCGAGTGGTTGCGCTGCACTGGCGCTGTGCTGTTTGTGCCGTTGTCGGCCAGCGAAAGCGGCACCAGACAACTGCTCGGCGCGCTGGTGCTGGGCGAGAAGCGATCGGAAGAGCCTTACACGGCCGACGACCGCGCGCTGCTCTCGTCGATTGCCGCGCAGGTCAGCCTGGGGCTCGATGTCGCGCGGCTCCGCCGGCGGCAGACGCTGGCCGCCGATGGGTCGGCGGCCACGGCGCTGCCGACCAACCTGCCAACCAGCGCCCAAGGCGCTGGCGAGTGGCTGGTGGCCGAGTGCCAGGTGTGCGGCACGTGCCACGACTCGGACGTGCCGACGTGTTCGAAGGACGGGACGGCGCTCAAACGCGGACGGCTGCCGCGGATGGTGGACACGAAGTACCGCGTGGATCGCGTGCTGGGCCGCGGCGGCATGGGCGCGGTGTACTGCGCGCACGACATGCGGCTCGAGCGCGACGTGGCGATCAAGGTGGTGCGCGCCGAGCTGCTGAGCGACCCGGATGCCCGCACGCGTTTCCGGCGGGAGGCGCAACTGGTGGCCCGCCTCCAGCACCCCGGCATCGTCTCCGTGTTCGACTACGGCACGCTGCCAGACGGCGCGGCGTTTCTGGTGATGGAGTACGTGCGCGGGCGCGACCTGCGCGCCGTCCTGCGCGCCGACGGGCCGATGCCGCCGGAACGCGTGGCCAGCCTGCTGCGCGCCATTGCCGCGCCGGTGGACTCGGCCCACCAGCTCGGCGTGCTGCATCGGGATCTCAAACCGGAGAACATCCTGCTGCCAGACAGCGATGCCGGGGCCGGCGTCGGGGCCAAAGTGTTGGACTTCGGTGTGGCGAAGTTGCTCGGCGGCGACGGCGCAGCGCAGGAGAACGAGACGCTGACCCTGGCGGGCCAGCCGATCGGCACGCCGGCCTACATGGCGCCGGAGCAACTCGCGGGCGCCTCGGTGTCGACGCGGACCCACGTGTTTGCGCTTGGCGCGATTGCGTACGAGTTACTGACAGGTGTCCCGCCGTTTGGCCGCGGGCCTCTGGTGGAGATCGCGACGCGGCACCGGACGGGCCCCGCGCCGATCGATCGCGATGATGTCCCGCCGGCGATGACCGACGCGATCAGCCGGGCGCTGAGCGTGGATGCGGGAATGCGGCCTGAGTCGGCGACCGCGTTTGCGATGAGCCTCGGCTGATTACGTACGCCAACCACAGAGTCACGGAGATCACAGAGGACGCACGGAGCGTTCAGTCGGATCCTGCCGACTCTTCCGAATCTCTGTGCCGCCTCTGTGTCCTCAGTGGCTCCGTGGTTGGCGTACGTGATCGCTAGGCGTCGGCGGCGACCTGCGCGGTCTTGATCAGCTTGTCCAGATCCTTGAGTGCGGCGTTGAGCTGCGTCTTGCGCTGCTCGTGCGAGGTCGCTGCCAGTTGCCGCGCCGCCGCGGCCCGTGCCAGCTTGAGCGACTCGAGCTGCCGAAGCTGTTCGGGGTTCTTCACGGCCTGCTTTCGGCCTTTCGCGCGGCTGAGCGCCAGCTCCTCCATGCGTTCCTGAATCCTGGCATCCGCGTCGATAAGCCCTTCACCTGCATCACCCATCTGGACAGTCCCTTCTACAAAGACGTATCCATCATTATAGCGGCACGACGCACGGTTGGGTCAGGTTCAGTCAGGTTCGGTCGGGTTGGGCCTGGTTGACGCCGGTTGGTCGCGTTGGTCAGGTTCTGTCTTCCCATAAAATCGCCGAAGTGCCCTTCCACCCGTCGGTCGAGCAATGGTTCCGTGAAGCGTTTGACGCGCCCACGCCGCCGCAGGCCCAGGCCTGGCCGGCGATCGCGCGTGGCGAGTCGACGCTGGTGTTCGCGCCGACGGGAAGCGGGAAAACCCTGGCGGCCTTTCTGTCGTGCCTTGACCGCGTGATGTTTTCGGCGGTGCCGGCAAGAGACGCGCGATGCCGCGTGCTCTACGTCTCGCCGATCAAGGCCCTGGCCGTGGACGTCGAGCGGAATCTGCGGGCGCCGATTGCCGGCATCGCGCGCGTTGCCGAAACGCGCGGTGAGGCGCACGTCGTGCCGACGGTGGCAATCCGCACCGGCGACACGCCGGCGCGCGACCGCGCGAGGTTCCAGCGCGAGCCCACCGACATTCTCATCACCACGCCCGAATCGCTGTTCCTGCTGCTCACCTCCCGCGCGCGGCTCGCATTGAGGAGTGTCGAGACGATCATCGTGGACGAGATCCACGCGCTGGTGCCAACCAAGCGCGGCGCGCACCTGGCGCTGTCGCTCGAACGCCTGGAGCAGATCACGGGGCGGCGGGTGCAGCGCATCGGCCTGTCGGCGACCCAGCGGCCGCTCGATGAGGTGGCGCGGTTCCTGGGAGGAGCGCAACGTCGGGTCAACCAGGACACTCAGTCTCCAGAGGCTATCTCCCGTGAATCTCCAGAGGCTATCTCCCGTGAGTCTCCAGAGGCTATCTCCCGTGAATCTCCAGAGGCTATCTTCCGTGAGTCACCCGAAGCTAGCTCCCGTGACGCTCCCGAGGCCGCCATCGACGCCGAGTTCTCCGCGCCGTCGACTCCCCCAGTGTGGCGCCCTGTGACGATCGTCGATGCGCGCGCGAGAAAACCGCTCGAGCTGCGCGTGGAGGTGCCGGTCGAGGACATGGCGAGAGTCGCGCAGCCGATCGAGATTCCGAGCGGCGCGACCTCGCAGGTGCCGGTGCGCACGTCGATCTGGGCCAGCATCCACCCGCGCCTGCTCGAGCTGATTCGCGCACACCGCTCGACGCTGCTCTTCGTCAACAGCCGCCGGCTGTCCGAGCGCCTGGCCTCGGCGCTCAACGAGCTGGCCGGCGAGCCGCTGGTGCGTTCGCATCACGGGTCCATCGCGCGGCCGCAGCGGCTCGAGATCGAGGACGCGCTCAAGGCGGGCACGCTGCGTGCGCTGGTGGCGACCTCGTCGCTGGAACTGGGCATCGACATGGGCGCCATCGATCTGGTGATCCAGATCGAGGCGCCGCCGTCGGTGGCCAGCGGCATACAGCGCATCGGACGCGCAAGCCACCAGGTGGGCGGGGTCAGCAATGGCGTGATCTTCCCGAAGTTCCGCGGCGACCTGATCGCGTGCGCGGCGGTCACCGCGTCGATGCACGAGGGCGCCGTCGAGTCGACACGCTATCCACGTAACCCGCTGGACGTGCTCGCCCAGCAGATCGTCGCGATGGTGGCCGTCGAGCCCTGGCCTGTAGGCGACCTGTACGAGGTGATCCGCCAGGCGGCGCCGTTTGCCGATCTGAGCCGTCGCGCCTTCGACGGCGTGCTCGACATGCTGTCGGGGCGTTACCCGTCGGACCAGTTCGCCGAGCTCCGGCCGCGGGTGACCTGGGACCGCATCGGGCAGACGCTGGCGGCGCGCGAAGGCGCGCTGCGCGTGGCGGTCGCCAACGCGGGGACCATTCCCGACCGCGGCCTGTACGGCGTCTTCCTGGTGGGCGCCAAGCCCGGCGGAGGCCGCGTCGGCGAGCTCGACGAGGAGATGGTGTTCGAATCCCGCGTCGGCGAGACGTTTCTGCTCGGGGCTTCTACCTGGCGCATCGAAGAGATCACCCACGACCGCGTGCTGGTGTCGCCCGCGCCGGGCGAGCCAGGCAAGATGCCCTTCTGGAAGGGCGACCAGCCTGGCCGGCCGCGCGAGCTGGGCTTTGCCATCGGGCGGCTGACGCGCGAGCTTTGCGAGGTGCCGGCCGCGGCCGCGATCGATCGACTCATGCGCGCGCACGACCTCGATCGCGCGGCCGCCGACAACCTCCTGCAGTATCTCGCCGATCAGGTCGCCGCCACAGGCGCGGTGCCCGACGACCGCACGATCGTCGTCGAGCGGTGCCGCGATGAGCTGGGTGACTGGCGCATCTGCGTGCTCTCGCCGCTTGGCGGCAAGGTCCTCATCCCCTGGTGCCTGGCCGTCGTCGCACGGTTCCGCGCGGACCTCGGACTCGACGTGGAGACGATGTGGAGCAACGACGGCTTCGTGGTGCGGGTGCCAGACATGGACGAGCCGCCGGCGGCGGATCTGTTCATGCCGTCGCCTGAAGACGTCGAGTCGCTGGTGCTGCAGCAGCTCGGCGCCAGTGCGCTGTTCGCCGCCAAGTTCCGCGAGGTCGCGAGCCGGGCCCTGCTGCTGCCGCGCCGCCGGGCCGGCCGGCGCGCGCCGCTCTGGCAGCAGCGCAAGCGCGCGGCCGACCTGCTGGCCGTCGCCTCGCGCTTCGGGTCTTTCCCCGCGGTGCTCGAGACGTTTCGCGAGTGCCTGCGCGACGTGTTCGACATGCCCGCGCTGGTGGACACCCTGCAGCGCGTCGCGCGTCGCGACATCCGCGTGGTCGGCGTGGACACTCCGCTGCCGTCGCCCTTTGCCGCCTCGCTGCTCTTCAGCTACGTCGCGACGTTTCTGTACGACGGCGACGCGCCCTTGGCTGAGCGTCGGGCGCAGGCCCTTACGGTGGACCACGCGCAGTTGCGCGATCTGCTCGGCGACGCCGAGCTGCGCGAGCTGCTCGACCCCGACGTCCTGGACGCGCTCGAGCGCCAGCTGCAGTCGCTTGACGACGGGCACCGCGCAAGGAGCGCAGACGGCATCCACGACCTGCTCCTTCGTGTCGGCGATCTGTCGCGCGACGAGCTGGCCGCGCGCGTGGTCTCCCCCGATGTGCTGACCTCCGTCGATCCACTCGTCGCCGCGTGCCGCATCATGTCCGTGCCCGTCACCGGCGAGCCGCGCTACATCGCCGTTGAGGACGCGGCGCGCTATCGCGATGCCCTCGGCGCGCCGTTGCCGGTGGGATTGCCCGACGCCTTGCTGGAACCGGTGCGGGACGCGGTAGGCGATCTCGTCCAGCGCTACGCGCGCACGCACGGGCCGTTTACCGCCGACACGTGCGCGCGGCGGTTGGGCCTGAGCGTCCCGGTCGTGCAACAGCTGCTGGCACGGCTGGCGGGTGCTGGGCGGGTGCTTCAAGGCGAGTTCAGGCCTGGCGGGTTCGAGCGCGAGTGGTGCGGCGTCGACGTGTTGCGGACCTTGCGCCAGCGGTCGCTGGCGCGGCTGCGCAAGCAGATCGAGCCGGTCGAGCCCGAGGCGCTCGGACGCCTGGCGGTGAGCTGGCATGGCGTGGCCCGCACGCGTCGCGGTCTCGACGCGCTGCTTGACAGCGTCGAGCAGTTGCAGGGCGCGCCGCTTGTGGCCTCTGCGCTCGAACGCGACATCCTGCCGGCGCGCATCGAGGCGTACGACGCGTCCGATCTCGACCGGCTCATCGCAGCCGGCGAGGTGACCTGGGCTGGCCTCGAGCCCCTGGGCGAGCGGGATGGACGGCTGGCGCTGTACCTGACAGACCACCTGCGCCTGTTGTGGCCCACGGCCCGCACCGCCGAAGCGGCTACCGGGATCGAGCGCCGCGTGCTCGAGTGCCTGGCGTCGGAGGGCGCGTCGTTCTTCGGGCCGCTGCATGCGGCCATCGGCGGAGGATTCCCCAACGATCTGGTGGACGCGTTGTGGGCGCTGGTCTGGAGGGGCCTGGTCACCAACGACTCCCTCCACGCCCTGCGCGCGTATCTTGACCCACCCGCGCGCAACCGCCGACGCGACACGCCGGCCTTCCGCTCGCGACGCGTGACGCCGCCGCCGGCACAGGGGCGTTGGTCGCTGCTCAGCGACCGGCTCGGTGCGCGGCCGTCGAGCACCGAGTGGGCGACCGCCGTGGCGCGTCAATTGCTGTCCCGCCACGGCGTGCTCACCCGCGAAGCGATCAACGTCGAGGCGGTGCCGGGCGGGTACGGCGCCATCTACGGTGTCTTGCGGGCGATGGAGGACGCCGGGCGGGTGCGCCGCGGCATGTTCGTTGCGGGACTCGGCGCAGCCCAGTTCACTCTGGGTCCGGCGCTGGACCTGCTGCGGGCCGGCCGCGAACCGGGCGAGACGCCGCAGGTCGTGACGCTGGCCTCAACCGATCCGGCCAACCCGTACGGCGGGGTACTCCCATGGCCCGTGCCGGAAGGAGCGGGCCGACCTACACGGTCTGCCGGCACCCTGGTCGTGCTGGTCGATGGCCGGTTGGCCGCGTGGATCGGCCGCGGCGATCGGCGAGTGCTGGCGTGGCTGCCCGAGGACGAACCGCGACGTCAGCACGCCGCGCGTGCAGTTGCCTCGGAGCTCAATAAACTCGCCACCGAGTCGCCCCGCCAGGGACTCCTCGTCGCAGAGGTCAACGGCCTGCCGGTGGTCGATCACCCGCTGGCGCCGTACCTCGACGAGGCCGGCTTCACGCGAGGCGCGATGGGGATGGCGAGGGCGAAGAAGCATTGACGATTGCAGATTGACGATTGCAGATTACGACGATTTCAGATTACGGAGTGCAGGGTCAGACGGGCGGACTACAGGCGTCGGGCCACGGGAACGATCAGTCTGAAGTCCGAAGTCCGCAGTCTACCCAAGCAGCCGCCGGACGATGTGGACGATCTGGTCGGGCAGGCACGGCTTGGTGAGAAAGGCGTCGCAGCCGGCATCGCGGGCTGCGGCCGAGGCGTCCGATCGCGCGTGGCCCGTGAGCGCGACGACCGGAATGGCAGCGGTGCGGGCGTCGGCCTTGATGGCCCGCGTGGCGCTCCAGCCGTCCATGCCGGGCAACGCGAGGTCCATCACGATCAGCGCCGGCTGCAGCGACAGGGCTTTGGCCACGGCCTCGTCGCCCGATTCGGCCTGCGCGACGGCGAAGCCCGAGGCGTCGAGGCACTCCGCGTACATCTCCCGGGCATCCTCGTAGTCGTCGACGACCAGGACCAGGGGCCTGGGCACGCCTTCTGCTACCATGCCGTCTCAGCCATGGCGCAACTGAACTCGTTTGACATCACGTCCACCATCGACCTGCAGGAAGTCGACAACGGTCTCAACCAGGCGCGCAAGGAAGTCGGCCAGCGATACGACTTCAAAGGCGCGCGCGCAGACATCGATTACGACCGCGCCGAGTCTACCATCACGCTGGTCGCCGACGACAACATGAAGATCGAGGCGTTGTGGGAAATCGTTCAGACCCGGCTCATCCGGAGGAACGTGCCGGTGAAGAATTTCAAGGCCGGCGATATTCAGCACGCCGGCGGCAGCACGGTGCGCCGTGTGATCACGCTCCAGCAAGGGATTCCCACCGAGGCCGCAAAAGAGATCGTGAAGTTCCTGAAGGACAAGAAGCTCAAGAAGGTGCAGGCGGCCATCATGGCCGACCAGGTGCGCGTGTCCGCGCCGGCCAAAGACGAGCTGCAGGAGGCCATGGGCCTGCTGCGCGCGCACGACTTCGGCGTGGCCCTACAGTTTGGCAACTACCGCTGATCGTCAACGTACGCCAACCACAGAGCCACGGAGGACACGGAGGCCTCACAGAGCCTTCTTTGGAATCTTCCAAGAAAGATCTCTGTGCGTTCTCCGTGATCTCTGTGTCTCCGTGGTTGGCGTACGTCATCAGCGCACCCGGCCGCCGAACCACGACGGAATCGGCAGCGTCCGCATCGTGTGCAGGCCGGGCGCCGCGTCAATCACTTTCGGGATCGAGTTGACGGCGATCGATGCGGTCGCGACGTCGCCGTGGACGCCGCCGGCGATCGTCATCGCCAGCGTCGGTGTGCCTTCGATGTGCACCGAGTCGTACGACTCCGGCGCGCCGAGGTACGCCTCCATATGGAGCGTGATGACGCGCTTGCCGCGCACATAGCCTTTGCCGTCCTGGACGAGCCCGCACACCAGGCCGGGTGCCACGGACAGCAACGGGCTCGAGATGCCCTCGTCGCTCACGACAGGTTTGACCTCGTCAGTGACCTTGTCGAGCTTCCATCCCATGGCGCCGGCGATCATCGCGATCGACTCGGTGAGCCCGACGTGCCGCACGGTGCCCGCATCGACTCTGGACTGGAATTGCTTCGTGGTGAGCCCGCACCCGATCTTCTTCTGGAACGGCAGCCGCCTGGAGCGCGCGTCCTGAACGCGATTGACGGTGATGGAGGTGACGTCCTGACACACGCCGGTGAGCGTGATGGGCAAGGCGTCCATCGTGAAGCCAGGGTTCACGCCGGTGCCCACGACGGCGACCCCGGCTTTCCTGGCGGCCGCGTCGATCTTTCTCGAGAGCGCCTTCTGGTTCCACCACGGATAGGCGAGTTCCTCGGTCGTCGAGACAATCGGCAGCTTCAGCTTCAGCACCGCCTCGATCTGGGGCCAGACCGTCTTGAGCGACGAGCTGGTGCACAGCACCGCGACGTCGGGCCTGGTGGCCTTCACCACGGCGCGCAGATCGTCGGACACCCTCACCCGAAGAGTGCGCTCGAGACCGACGACCTCGCCGAGGTCGCGCCCCAGCTTGGCAGCGCCGATGTCGATTGCGCCGACGGCCTTGAAGCCGGACCGGGTGGCCACTTGACAAGCAACGGCGGCGCCGATGGGGCCAAGACCGATGTGCAGGACGCGAATGGGCATGACAAGCGTTCTCCTCAGCAACGCAAACCCCGATTATAGTATCGGCATGCTCACGCCCACCGGGCCCTCGGTGACGGCGCTGCTGGAGCGCGCACGGTCCGGCGACCGCGAGGCGCTGGCGACCCTGCTACCGCTGGTTTACGACGAGCTGCGCCGCATCGCGCGCGGCCAGATGCGGCGCGAACGTCCCGGGCAGACCCTCAACGCGACCGGGTTGGTCCACGAAGCCTGGCTGCGGCTGTCGGCCAGCAGCCATCTGGCCCCGCACAACCGCGCGCACTTCCTTGCCATTGCCGCCAACGCCATGCGGCAGATTCTGGTGGAGCGCGCGCGCGCGCGTCACGCGGCCAAGCGCGGCGGCCACCGCGAGCGCGTGACGCTGAACGAAGCCGTGCTGCCCGGCCCCGAGCCCGACCTCGACGTGCTCGCAGTCGACACGGCGCTCGACAAGCTCGCCGCGCTCGACCCCGAGCAGGCAAGGCTCGTGGAGCTGCGATACTTCGGCGGGCTGAGCGTTGAAGAAACCGCCGACGCCCTCGGCATCTCACCGGCCACCGTGAAGCGGCGCTGGACATCAGCGCGGGCATTCCTGGCAGGCGAACTGGCAGGCTCGTGACCCAGCCGATGGACCCGCTCCGCTGGCCTCGCGTGCGCGACCTGCTCGAGTCGGCGCTCGAGATCGCCGAGGCGGAACGCGGCTCCTGGCTCGGCGCGGCCTGCGGCGGTGACCATGTCGTGCGCGCCGACGTGCAGCGTCTGCTCGACGCCAACGCGCGCGCCGGCGCCTGGCTCGACTCGCCCGTCGATGCCGGCGCGGCGTTCGACGACCAGCGCGACCAGGCAGGGCTGTCGCACGGCGATCGCGTCGGCATCTACGTCATCGATCAGGAACTGGCCCGAGGCGGCATGGGCGTGGTCTACCGCGCCTGGGACACACGGCTGGAACGATGGGTGGCGCTCAAGGCCCTCTCCCCCGCTCTGCCGGCCGACCTGCAGGCACGCGACCGCCTGCATCGCGAGGCCAGGGCCGCCGGCAAACTCTCGCACGAGGCAATCGCGACCATTTACGCGCTCGAAGAGGTTGACGACGACCTCTTCATCGTCTCGGAGTTCGTCGCGGGCCAGACGCTCCGTGCACGGATGGGCAACGGCCGATTGCCTGTGCGCGAGGCGGTGGAGATCATGCTCGGCGTCGCGCGCGGGCTGGCAGCTGCACACGATCTGGGCATCGTCCACCGTGACCTGAAGCCGGAGAACGTCATGCTGACGACCGGTGGCCGCGTCAAAGTCGTGGACTTCGGCATCGCCTCGGTTGGCGGGAGCAGCGGCCTGACCCGCACCGGCATCATCCTCGGCACGCCGGGCTACATGTCGCCGGAACAAATCAACGGTCAGCCCGCGGACGCGCGGTCTGACGTCTTCTCGCTCGGGGTCGTGTTGTACGAGATGGTTGGCGGGCGCCCGCCCTTTGGCGACACCGCGTCGTGGACGGTGGTGTCGGCCGTGCTCGAGCGCGACCCGCAACCGCTCGGCCAGTTCGTGGACGGCGTGCCTGCCGCACTCGACCGCGTCGTGATGACCTGCCTGGCCAAAGCACCTGGGGCCCGCTATCCCTCGGCAACCGCCATTGTCTTTGCCCTCGAACCAGTTCTTGCCGACCTGGTGGCGCCCGCGAGATCGTCGGATGCGCCCGCGGCAACGACGCCGACAGCTGTCGAGCCGCCAGGGGCGACGAGTGCGCGGTGGTGGTTGCAGGTCCATCAACTGGCCGCGTCGGTGGCCCTGGCGCTGCTGATGATTCCCGGGTGGAAGCTCATGAGCCGCCTGCCGCGGTTGCCCGGGCGACTGCTGGTGATGGCCCTGCTGATCATGGCGGCTGGCATCGGCACGATGCGTCTGCACCTCTGGTTCACCACGCGACACGACGGGGCCGGTCTTGCCAGCGAAGTGGTCCGGGTCGCGCCGATGTTGCGATGGAGCAACCGGCTGTTCGCCCTGCTGCTGGGCCTTGGCGGCGCCGCCGTCGCCGACCAGTCGCCCGAGCTTGCGGCGGTCTGCCTGGCCTGCGCGGCCGGGAATCTCGTGGCCTGCGAAGTGATCGAGCCGGCGACGGTCGGACGCGCAATTGGACGGACGGACTGAAGGCCTCGGGCCTCTGGAGACTTCGCAGATAGCCTCAAGCCTCAAGCACCTGAAGCACCCGAGAGCACGTGAGAGCACCTGTCCAGCACCCTTCGTAGTAGCATTCGCGGCATGCTTCGTCCTCTGGGCATGCTGCTGGCGGTCGTCGCTGCCGTGCTCGTCACGAGTACCGACGTCGTCAGCCAGCGTCAGGCGCCGGCTGGCGAACCCGCCACGCCGGCGGTGGCACCGCCGATGGCACCGTCGCCATCACCGCGCAACGCCAACTACTCGATCGACGTCGAGCTGGATCCGGCGTCGCGCACGGTCACCGGCCGCAGCGTCGTCTCGTGGCGCAACATCAGCGGGCGTCCCACCAGCGCGTTGCAGTTTCATCTCTACTGGAACGCGTGGCGCAACACCGACTCCACGTGGATGCGGGAGCGGTTGCGCGCAGGCCGGGGGCCCGGCGGCCGCAACGCCGATTCGCCCGGCCAACGGCCGGCAGGCGACTGGAGCTTCATCGACGTCACCGCGATCCGGCTGCTCGCCGGCGCTGGAGCCCCACTGACCGACCTGACGGCCAGCGGCACGTTCATCGCGCCCGACGACGGCAACGCGGCCGATCGGACCGTGCTGTCGGTGCCCCTGCCCGTGGCAGTGGCGCCAGGCGAGGCGGTGACGGTGGAGTTGGCCTGGACCGCACATGTGCCGCGTACCTACGCGCGCACCGGGGCCGTCGGCAACTACTTCTTCATCGCGCAGTGGTTCCCCAAGCTGGGCGTGCTCGAAGAGACGGGCTGGAACACGCACCAATTCCACGCCGGCACCGAGTTCTTCGCCGATTACGGCGTGTACGACGTCCGGATCACCGTGCCGCGCGGATGGGTGGTCGGCGCCACGGGACGCGAGCGCGAGCGGCACGACACGCCCAAAGGCACCACCACGCATCGCTACGTGCAGGAAGACGTCCACGACTTCGTGTGGACGACCAGCCCGGACTACGTCGTGAAGACGGCGGCGTTCGAACACCCGACGTTGCCACGGACCGAGATGCGGCTCCTGTTGCAACCCGAGCACCTGGCGCAGGCCCAACGGCACTTCGCGGCGACGCGGACGGCGTTGAAGTTCTACGGCGAGTGGTTCGGGCCCTATCCCTACGGCCACATCACCGTTGTCGATCCGGCCTGGCAGAGCAGCGCCGGCGGCATGGAGTACCCGACCCTGTTCACCGCGGGCACGCGGTGGCTCGCGCCCTCACAGGTCGGCGACCCCGAGGGCGTCACCGTGCACGAGGCCGGTCACCAGTTCTGGTACGGGCTGGTGGGCAACAACGAGCTCGAGCACGCGTGGCTGGACGAAGGGCTCAATCAGTTCTCGACCGCGCGCGCGCTCCACGAGGCACACGCCCCGATCCACTTCTACGCACGCTTCTTCGACGGGTTCATCCCCTGGGTGTTTCGCGAAGCGCCCTTGACGCGCGTCGACAGCGACGGGCTGGCCGGCTACCGCAGCGCGGCTGAAACCGACGTGCCGGCGACACCCTCGTGGCGCTATTTCACGGGAACCGGCGGCGCGATCACCTACAACAAGACGGCGCTCTGGCTGCACACGCTCGAGCGGCACATCGGGTGGCCGCGACTGCGCCGTGGGCTGTCGCTCTTCTTCGCGCGGTCGCAGTTCGCGCATCCCGGACCCGAGGATCTGTTCGCGGCGTTGTCAGAAGGCGCCGGACGCGACCTGACGTGGTACTTCGATCAGGTCTATCGCTCGTCGAACACGTTTGACTACGCAGTGAGCCAGCTGACCACGACGGCGGCCGGCCCGCGCGGCTGGGTCGGCGATGGCAGCGCGCGGCGGTTTGCCGAAGGGGCGGCGACTCAGGCGACCTGGCGGTCCGAGGTCGTCGTGCAGCGGTTGGGGGAGGCCGTGTTCCCCGTGGAGGTGCTGGTCCGGTTTGTCGATGGCTCGACGGCGCGCGAGCGATGGGACGGCCGCGACCGGTGGAAGCTGTTCACGTACGACCGGGCGTCCGCAGCGGTGTCGGCCGAGGTCGATCCCAACCAGGTGCTGTTGCTCGACGTGAATCGCACCAACAACAGCCGCACGCTCCAGCCCCTCGCACCCAAAGCCAGCCGCCAGTGGGCCGGCCGGTGGTGGCTGTGGCTGCAGGATCTGGTGATCACGTATGGGTTCTTCGTTTAAGTCGCTGGCTGTCGTCGCCGACGGATGGCGCCGCGTGGCAGGATTTCCGCTCGGCCTGCTGGCACTGCTGGTGGCCACCGCCGCCGCGACGTTACCGGCCGCCGCGGCGCTGCGCGCGTCAATCGAGAGCCAGTTGGGCGACAGCATGAGCGCCTCCACGGTCGCTGCAGGCGTCGACTTGCGCTGGTGGCAGGAGTTTGCGGCCGCCGGCGGACCAGGCCGTTCGTTCTACCCGACGATCATCGGCGGCGCAGGACCGGTACGCACCTACTCCGATCTGGTCGACGGCAACGGACCCCCGGTTGAAGTACTCGGAGCGGTGACCCTCGGCCTGCTGACTTGGATGTTCCTCAGCGGGGGCCTGCTCGACCGCTACGCCCGGCGCAGGCGCACGGGCACGCGGCTATTCTTCGGCGCGTGCGGCGTGTTCTTCTTCCGCTTCCTGCGGCTCGGCCTCCTGGCCGGCCTCGCCTACGCCTTCCTGCTCGGCCCGGTCCACGGGTGGCTCTTCGACGGCCTGTATCCGTGGATGACCCGCGAGACCGGCGTCGAACGCACCGCCTTTCTGTGGCGGCTGGTCTTCTATGCCCTCTGGCTGGTCCCGCTGCTGCTGGTGAACCTGGTCGTCGACTACGCCAAGGTGCGTGCCGTCGTCGAAGACCGCCACAGCGTGATCGGCGCCGTAGTTGCTGCCGGGCGATTCATCGTTCGTCATCCTGCGGCGGTCGCCGCGGTGTACGGTGTCAATGCCGCTCTCGCGGCCCTCGTGCTGCTGGCGTACATCCTGCTCGCGCCCGACGGCCGCGGCGGTGACTGGCGCCTGCTGGCTGCCCTGGGCATCGGCGGCGCCTACTTACTAGCGCGGCTTGCCGTGCGCCTCGCCTTTCTGACAAGCGCCATGGCACTGCTCGAACGCACGTTCGCGCACGCGGCGTACACCGCCCCGCCCTTGCCGGTCTGGCCGGATTCGCCCGCCGCCGAGGCCATCGAGAACGCGGCAATCGTGGCGGGACGGGCCGAAGGCTGAAGGCTGAAGGCTGAAGGCTGAAGGCATTAAGATCACCAGACGTGATCGGCACCACCATTCAGCACTATCGCGTACGCGAGCGCCTGGG
>JAENWD010000054.1 GCA_016650245.1 Vicinamibacteria bacterium | reverse complement strand
TCGTTCAGCCGGCGTGTGGGCCAGCCTCCGAGTCGCTACGCGCGCGAGCGGTAGAATGCAGTGATGGACCTTCTACTTCTCCGCCGATCGACGGCGTTTCGTGCCGCGGCAGTCCTCACCGGCCTCATGGCGGGCCTCGCCGTGCGCGGCACGACCGCGCAGGAGCGCGGCGCGCCGGCAGTGGCCCTGGCGGTCGACGCCTCCAAGACCGGCGTAACGATCGACCGCAACCTGTTCGGCCAGTTCGCCGAACACCTCGGCAAGGGCATCTACGAGGGCGTGTGGGTCGGCCCCGACTCGCCGATTCCCAACACGCGCGGCATCCGCAACGACGTCGTCGCGGCGCTCAAGGCGCTGAGGGTGCCCAACGTGCGGTGGCCCGGGGGCTGCTTCGCCGACGACTACCACTGGCGCAAGGGCATCGGGCCGGCAGACCGCCGGGCGGCGCAGATGAACCCCGACTGGGGCGGCGTCATCGAGCCGAACACGTTCGGGACGCACGAGTTCATGGACTTCATCGATCAGATCGGCAGCCGGGCGTATCTGTCGGTCAACGTCGGGTCGGGCACGCCGCAGGAAGCGTCTGAGTGGCTGGAGTACCTCACCGCCTCGCAGCCGACGGCGCTGCAGAAGGAGCGCGCCGCCAACGGTCGTCCCGAGCCCTACACGATCCCCTACCTGGGCATCGGCAACGAGAACTGGGACTGCGGCGGCAACATGACGCCGGAGCACTACCTGCAGCAGTTGAAGACCTTCGCGCGCTACACACGGAACTTCAACCCGGCGCAGCGGGAGGGCGACACACGGATGCTGAAGATCGCCGTCGGACCCGGTGGCGGCGGACCCCGGTGGACGGAGTGGACCGAGGTGATCATGAAGGGCTGGAAGGCCCGCCAGTGGAGCTGGGACATGGATGGCCTGTCGCTTCACAACTACACCGTGGTGAGCTTCCCGCCGAAGTTCGCGTCGGTCGGGTTCGGTGAAGCCGACTACGCCAGGATCCTCCAGGCCACGCTCGAAATGGACGACCTCATCGCGTCGCACTCGGCGATCATGGACAAGTACGACCCCGAGAAGAAGATGGCGCTCGTCGTCGACGAGTGGGGCGCGTGGTACGCGCCGCTGCCGGGCAGCACGCCCGGCTTCCTCGTGCAGCAGAACAGCGTGCGCGACGCGCTGATTGCCGCGCTGAACCTGAACATCTTCGCGCGCCACGCTGACCGCGTCCGCATGGCCAACATCGCGCAGATGACCAACGTGCTGCAGGCGATGATCATCACCGACAAGGAGAAGATGATCCTGACGCCGACGTACCACGTGTTCAAGATGTACCTCCCGTTCCAGGACGCGACATTCGTGCCGCTGACGTTCGACGCGGGCACCTACACGCACGGCGACATCACGCTGCCGCGCGTGGACGCCATCGCGGCCAGGGATACGTCCGGCACGGTGTGGCTGGCGCTCACTAACCTGGATCCCGCAAGGCCGGCAGAGATCTCGGCGACGCTGTCGGGCATGACGGCGCGCACAGCCACCGGCGAGACGTTGACCGCTCCGGCCATCGACAGCGTCAACACGTTCGAGGCGCCGTCGACCGTGTCGCCGAAGCCCCTGTCGGCGATTGTGAGCGGCGACCGGCTGACGGTGACGCTCGCGCCGAAGTCGGTGACCGTGCTGGCGGTGCGGCCGTGACGCGGCCATCGACGATTGCCGCCTGTGTTCTCGCCGCGCTCCTCTTCTCCCATGGCGCGACTGCGCAACCGGCCTCGAGCACACAACCCGTGCCTGGGCAGCCCGCCACGGCGGCCGCTGGGCCGGCCATCGACGACCACGGTCCGCAAGTCCCCGAGGGCTTCACACCGATCTTCAACGGGAAGGACCTGACGGGCTGGCACGTCAGCCGGACCAACCACCACGGCACCACGCCCGAGTTCCGCGTCGTCCACGGGATGATCGTCGGCACGCAGAGCCCGCGTGGCCGTGGCGGCATCCTGCTGACGGACCGGAAGTACCGCAACGTCGAGGTCTACATGGAGGTCAAGCCCGACTGGGGCTGCGACAGCGGGCTGTTCCTGCGGTCGAGCGAGGCGGGCGAGGCGTATCAGGTCACGCTCGACTACCTGCCCGGAGGCGCGATGGGCGGCATCTACGGCGAGCGGCTCACCGGCGTCGGCCCGCCGATGAACACGTTGCCGCCCGAGGAGCGCGCGAAGCGTCTCGCAGAGTTCCGCGGCCGGAACGAGGCGTGGCAGAAGGCGTGGAAGCGCGAGGCGTGGAACACGATCCGAGCACGCATCGAAGGCGACGTCCCGCACATCACCGTGTGGATCAACGACCAGGTCGTCACGGACTTCACAGACACGGCGAACCACGCCGCAGGTGGCGCAACCGACGGCATGATCGCGATCCAGATGCACTTCTCGGACGAGAAGACGCCGAGGTGGGTGGATGGCGGGTTCTGGCGGTGGCGCGTGATTGCGGTCAGGGAACTGCCCGACAAGTGAGTGGGCGCGAACGTGAAGGGGCCACAGCGATGATCGACCGACGCAACTTCCTGCAGATGGCGATGGGCGCGTCGCTGACGGCACACGCGCAGCCCGTCGCCGCGGCCTCGAGCCGCCGCATCCGCGGCGCGAACGACCGGATCCGCGTCGGCCTCATCGGATGCGGCGGACGCGGCAACCAGGTAGCGCGGGACTGGATGAAGCACCAGGACTCCGTGTTCGTCGCCGCGTGCGACGTCTACAAGGAGCGGCTCGACGAGACCGTCGCGCGCATAGTCGGGGTGCAGGGGACCTCACCCGCGGCGTACGAGGACTACAGGCGGATACTCGACCGCCAGGATGTCGACGCCGTGTTCATCGCGACGCCAGATCACTGGCACGGCCCGATGACCGTGGACGCCTGCGCGGCCGGGAAGGACGTGTACGTCGAGAAGCCCGTGTCGAACGCGATCGAGCCGGCGCTGCGGATGATCGACGCTGCACGCCAGCACGCGCGCGTCGTGCAGGTCGGGCTCCAGCAGCGCAGCTGGCACCACTTCCAGGAAGCGCAGCGGCTGCTCATGGACGGCTACCTGGGCTCGCCGATCACGCACTGCACGATGGTGCCGCCCGGCGGCGGGTTCCCACGACGCACCGGACCGCCGCAGACACCGCAGGATCCACCCGCCGGGCTGAACTGGGATCTCTTCCAGGGGCCAGCCGCGCGCAAGCCGTTCATCCCCGCGCGGCTGAACTGGCGCAGCTGGTACGATTATGGCGGCGGCAACCTCTCCGACTGGGGTGTGCACCTGACCGACGTCATGAATTGGTTCATGCAGGCCGACAAAACGGCGCCGCTGCTGACCAGCGCGTCGGCGCAGTACGTCCGCTTCCCACGCGATCCCGAGCTCGTGCCCGACAGCTACGCCGTGACGTGGCAATACAAGGACTTCGTGGCGACGCTCTCGAACACGATGATTCCCGGCGAGCAAGACGCGCGGCAGCTGTACGGGAACCACTTCTACGGCGTGCGCGGCGTGATGATCGTGAACCGCCTCGGCTATGAGGTCAGACCCTATCCGCCGGCCGACCGCCCCGGGCAACCGACACCCGAGCCGCTCGAGGCGCGGCGATTCAAGGATCCCAACGGCATGTCAGAGGTCGCCGAATCGAAGCACGGCTCGGCGACCCACCGCCACGTCAGGAACTTCCTCGACGCCATGAAGTCGCGGAAGCCGCCGAACTGCGACGTCGAGGTCGGCTTCTACTCGGCGCTCCCCTGCCTGCTGGCCATCGTGTCGGTGCAGACGGGAAAAACGGTGACGTGGGACGGCAAGTCAGCGCGCACGACGTAGGTCCGAGTCCGGATCCGCTGTCAGCGCGGCGCGCATTCGGGCGATGTCTGCCGGCGTCGTGCCGCAGCAGCCGCCAAGCCACGTCGCGCCCCGCCGGTGCCACTCGACGGCCAGCGCGCCGTAGTCGCCGATCGACGACCGACCGGTCCAGGCGCGGGCCTCCGCATCCCACTGCTGCCCGGAATTGGGGTACACCACGATTGGCGATGTCGTCTCGGCCTTGAGGCACTCGATCAGCATGCCGACGTGCGCCGGCGCCGTGCAGTTCACACCGATCGCGACGACCTGAGGAGACTTGCCGGCCACCCGCGCGCACGCGGCGATCTCGTCGCCAGACCCGGTGTGGCGTCCGTCCACGCATGTGAAGGCCACCCACGCACGGAGGTGCGGGAAGGTCGAGAGCGCGCGGAGCATCGCGCTGGCTTCCTGGAGCGATGGCACCGTCTCGCAGGCGACCAGGTCGATGGGGCCGTCCTGCAGGTGTTCGAGCCGCGAGCGATGAAAGGCCACCAACTCTTCGGCCGGAACACCGTACCGGCCGTGATACTCCGCGCCCTTGTGCAGGATCGCGCCGTAGGGGCCCAGCGACGCCGCGATGAATGCCCGGCGACGCGACGTTCCCACGATGCGTCGCCGCGCAGCCTCGGCGATCGCCATCGACGCCTTCAGCGCCCTGATGGTATCGGCCGCCGAGAGGCCCGCCTCCGCGAAGCCCTCGAACGAGACCTGATAGCTCCCGGTCGTGATGCAGTCGGACCCCGCGGCCAGATAGGCGGCGTGCACGTCCTCCACGAGATCGGGCCGACCGAGCAGCGCCTCCGCCGACCAGAGCTCGCCGCGCACGTCGCAGCCACGGCGCTCGAGCTCCGTGCCAAAGCCTCCGTCCAGCACCATGAGGTCGGGAAACACCGGTCCAGTCATCGACGCGATCTCGAGTCGCTCACCTCAATGCTTCGTCGTGGTCTCGAGGACTCCTGGTTCGCCGGAGTGTATCGTGAGGTCGGCCAGGCCGCCACGCGAATGCGACACAATGAGATTCCCATGCGACGACTGAGCAGGGCCATCATCGTCATCGGCTTGGCGGCCGTCGCATTCGCCGGTGCGCCCCAACAGCATGCACCGGTGACCATCCGTGTCGACACGTCGGTCGTCGTGGGGCCGATGCGTCCCTTCTGGGCGTGGTTCGGGCACGACGAGCCCAACTACACCTACACCCCGGATGGCCTGAAGCTGCTGTCGCAACTGCAGGCGCTGAGCCCCGTGCCCGTGTTCGTGCGCGTGCACAACCTGCTGACGTCGGGGGACGGCACGCACGCCCTGAAGTGGGGGTCGACCAACGTCTACACCGAGGACGCCAGCGGCAAGCCGGTGTACGACTGGACGATCCTGGATCGAATCGTGGACTCGTACATCGCCAGGGGCATGAAGCCGTTCGTGCAGCTTGGCTTCATGCCCGAGGCGCTGTCGTCGGCGCCGCCCGGGATGCCATACCGGCACTTCTGGAAGCCGGGCGATGCCTACAACGACATCTACACGGGATGGACGTACGCGCCGAAGGACTACCGGAAGTGGGAGGCGCTCTGCTACGAAGTGACGCGCCACGTCGTCGAGAAATATGGCCGCGACGAAGTCGAGACGTGGTGGTTCGAGCTCTGGAACGAGCCTGACATTCCCTACTGGAGCGGGTCGGTGGGTCGCAGCGGGCGCGACGACCCGCTGGCCGAACAGAAAGCGCAGACGCGACGCGACGAGTTCAACAAGCTCTACGACTTCACGGTCGAGGGCGTCCGCCGCGCACTGCCGACGGCGAGGATCGGCGGTCCCGAGGTGACCGGTGGCGCCCAGAGCATGCTGCGCTCGTTCCTGCAGCACACCTCGGCGGGCACCAACTACGCCACCGGCAAGGTCGGCACGCCGCTGGACCTCATCACCTTCCACGCGAAGGGCCGCCCCACGTTTCTCGAGGGTCGCGTCCGCATGGGCGTGGCCAACCAGTTGCAGGACATCGACCGCCATTTCGCCGTCGTCAGGGAGTTTCCGATGTACGCGAAGACGCCCATCGTCATCGGCGAATCGGATCCTGAAGGGTGCGCGGCGTGCGGGGTGAGGCACTACCCGCACAACGGCTACCGCAATGGCACGATGTTCCCGACGTACACGGCACTCCAGATCGCGCGCACGTACGAGCTCGCCGACCGTCGCGGGATGAGCCTGCTCGGCGCCGTGACGTGGGCGTTTCTCTTCGAAGACCAGCCGTACTTCGACGGCTTCCGCGACCTGGCGACCAACGGCATCGCCAAGCCGGTGCTGAACACGTTCCGCATGCTCGGACAGATGCGCGGCGATCGCGTCGCCACCGTCAGCTCCGCCGGACTGACGGTGGAGACGATTCGCGACGCCGGCGTACGCGGCGCGCCGGATATCTCGGCGCTGGCGACACGGGCACCGCGGGCGGCCACGGTCCTGATGTGGAACTACCACGACGACGACCTGCCGGCGCCTGCCGCGCCGGTGACGTTGACGATCCGTGGACTGCCGGCTGGAGACGCGACCGTCACGCATCACCGCATCGACGAGCACCACAGCAACTCGTATGCAGCGTGGCTGCGGATGGGATCGCCTCAGCAGCCGACGCCCGCTCAGTATGCCGAGCTCGAGCAGGCCAGCCAGCTGCAGGCGCTGACCCCGGCCCGGGCAGTGACGATCGGCCGCGAGGGTCTCGTCACCGAGACATTCGATCTGCCGCGCAAGAGCGTGTCGTTCGTGAAGGTGGCGTGGTAGGTGGTTTCGTGGGCAAACAGATGAGTACGCCACTGTTCCCCGTATTGGTCGCGGCGGTCGTCCTGGCGGGCCACACGGCGGTCCCACCGTCTGCTGCGCCGCCCCCGTCCAGTGATTCATCCGCCGCTGAATTCACCGCGCACACGATTGACTCCGGCCTTTCTGGCGGCTACCAGGTCGTTGTCGCCGACCTGAACCGTGACAGCAAGCCGGACATCATTGCGGTTGCCAGCGGCCTCAAGGAGATTCGGTGGTACGAGAGCCCGGGCTGGAGGCCACATGTCCTCGTCGGCGCGATCAGTCAGCCGATCAACGCCGCCGCGTACGACGTTGACGGCGATGGCGTTCCCGAGATCGCGCTCGCGCACGGGTTCTCGAACGTGTACACGAGCAGCCCCGGTATCGTGTCGATCCTGACGCACCAGGGCGATCCAGTGGGGCTGTGGTCGATCAAGGAGATCGACCGCGTGCCGACGTCGCACCGGTTGCGATTCGCCGACATCGAAGGCACGGGCAAGAAGGTGCTGGTCAACTTTCCCCTCACCGGACCTCAGGCGATCGCGCCGGAGTATCGAGATCACGTATCACTCCTGGCGTATCGGCCGGGCGAGTGGAAGCGTGAGGTGATCACCGACAGCGACGAGGGCGTCGTGCACGGCATCCTCTCGACCCCCTGGGACGACGGACGGCGCGAGGCATTGCTGAGCGCGAGCTTTCTCGGCGTTTACGCGCTGCAGTTCGACAGGGGCCTGTGGAAGCGGACTCTCGTCGTGAGGGGCGATCCGGCCGACTGGCCGAGGAGCGGCTCGAGCGATGTGACCGTCGGACATCTTGGGCGCGAGCGGTTTGTCGCCACGATCGAGCCATGGCACGGCAACAAGGTCGTGATCTATCGGCAGGCGAACGACGCGTGGAAGCGTCACGTCATCGACGAGACGATTGCCGACGGTCACACGATCGTCGCCGGCGATTTCGACGGCGATGGCCAGGACGAGGTGGTCGTCGGCGAGCGGCAGGGCAGGCGCAGCGTCTATTTGTATCGCGCGACGAATGCCAGGGAGGACACCTGGTCGAAGCAGTCGCTCGACGATGGGGGCATGGCGGCTGCTGGATGCGCGGTGGCGGATCTGAATGCTGACAAGCGCCCCGACATCGTGTGCATCGGCACGGCGACCGCGAACCTGAAGTGGTACGAGAGCCGAAGGTAGGAGATGAGACCGGCTTTGAACTACTCCAAAGATTGACCTACTCTAGTGGCCATGGCCACCGAGCCGGCAGACCTCCTTCGTCAACGTGGCATTCAGGTCACGGCCCAGCGCCTGGCCGTCTTGCGGGCGGTCGCTGGGCAGCCCCACATCAGCG
>JAENWD010000053.1 GCA_016650245.1 Vicinamibacteria bacterium | reverse complement strand
ATCTTCTACATCTCGACGTTCATCGACCTGTCCGACAAGTTGTTCAAGGGACAGACGACAGCCGCGATGCTGGCCGAGTTCTTCTACTACACGACGCCCGAGTTCATCTTCTTCATCATCCCGCTCGCGGTGCTCATCGGCGTGATGGTGACCATCGGCATCCTCACGAAGAACAGCGAGCTGGTCGTGATGCAGGCGTGCGGCATCAGCTTGTACCGCGTGGCGGTGCCGATGGTGCTGCTGGCGATGGCGGCCAGCGGGTCGATGTTCCTGCTGCAGGATCGGGTGCTGCCCTATTCGAACCGCCGCGCACAGGCGTTGCGCCACGTGATCCGCGGCGGCACGCCGCGCACCTTTGACGTCATCAATCGCAAATGGCTGGTGGCACGCGACGGCAGCATCTACAACTACACGTACTACGACCAGCGTCGGCGCGAGCTCAACGGACTGTCGATCTATGAGTTCGACACACGGCGCGGCGACCTCGTGCGGCGCGTCTACGTCGGACGCGCGGGCTTCGTGCCGGCGTCGGGCCAGACCTGGAAGGCGGCCAACGGGTGGGTACGCGAGTTCGCGGGGACCGACCTGAAGACGTTCGTGACCTTCCCGGCGCGCGATCTCACACTCGAGGCGCCGGAGTACTTCGCCACCGAATCGGAGGCGCCGGACCGGATGACGTACGCGCAGCTCGAGCGCTACATCACGGACCTGTCGGCCAGCGGCGTCAACGTGGTGCCGCAGACGGTGGCGTTGTATCGCAAGATCTCATTTCCCTTCGTGACGGTGATCATGACGCTCATCGCCGTGCCCTTCGCGGTCACCACAGGCAAGCGTGGTGCCCTCTACGGCATCGCCGTCGGCATCGTCCTGGCGGTCGTGTACTGGATCACCAGCAGCGCGTTCAGCGCGGTGGGAACGGCGGGGATGATGCCAGCAATGCTCTCGGCGTGGGCGCCGAACCTGATCTTCGGCGCCGGCGCGGCGTACCTGCTGCTGACAGTGCGCACCTGAGCAATCGTCAATTCCCACTCCCTGCCGCCCGCACCTCGCTCACCCACACCTCTCCGGTTGACCCCGGGGCGGTGTTGACCGTGTCGACAACGAACAGGATGGCGTCGACTCTGGCGAGATCCAGCGGCGTGCCAGGCTCGGCGCCGACAGGCGTCAGTTCCCGCACTGCGATGCTCTGCTCGGTTGGCGACGGCGACACATAGATCGATCGCTGCCAGCGCATCCCGCTCGAGCCGATCCGAATCTGGACGGAGACCCGCATCGGCGCGGCACTGCGAATCGTGAACGACAGCCGGTCGGCGCGGCGAACAAACCCGGGCGGCACGTCCACGGCCATCGCCGCGTACTGCCCAGCCGGTGCTCCTGTGCCCAGTCGCCACGTCATCGTCCATGCGGTATTGGTCGGTGTGAGGATCGTTGGCGTGAGCGTCGTCACCGATGCGGGATGCTGTTCGATGCGCCAGCCGTCGACAGGCGCCGGCATCGCCCACTGGGCCGGCAGCAGCAGCGGCACACTCGCGCGCGGCGGGGTGAACCCTACCCGGATCGGATTGCCGACGACCCACGGCACCGGCGGCACGCCCGGCGCGCCGGGCCAGACGCCCTCGACGCGGTACACGGCCGGCGCCGAAAGGGCGGCGTGCGCAAAGACGATCAGGCCGTCGGTCGATCGCGCCACGACGACACCGTCCTTCAGCAAGTGCAGCCCGGCTCCCGGTGCGGGTGGCTCCAGCGAGGCCGCCAGCGACACGTCCACGCCGGGTCGCACGTCCCCACCCATCGGCGTCTGGCCGCCCACATGGGACGCCGCAAATGCAAGACGTGCTGGACCTGCCACGGCGTCGATGACCGTGGTGATGCGTCCGGCGCGCACGGCCCCCAGCACGGCAGCGGCGTCAGCGTGCGGGTCGCGCCGCGACAGCGGAGCGCCCAACGCGACCGAGAGTGAGAAGGCGCGAAACGTGGCCACGTAGGACGGCAATCGCAGGCTGTAGCTCCCCGCGGTCGGCTCCCACTCGCCGCGCGGACCCATCCGCGCGTGCGCGTCGTGGCCGGCAAGGCCCACCACCATCCTGCGCCTGGTCAACGCGTCCCATCGCACCAGCGTGGTGACGGGGCGATCCAACAGCGACGCGATGACCTCAGGACCGCGCAGCCAGTAGCCAATCAGGGCGCGGACCAACGCGCGTCGTCGTTCGTCGCGCCAGGCACTGTCGGCGTTCAGCCATTCGATTCCGTTGAAGGGCGCCTGCCACTCGCGCCAGGACAATTCGGCCTTTGGCGAGTCCGGGTGCGCAGCGATGCCAAAGCCGCCCAGCCGTGTGACGTCCTCGATGACGTCGCGTGGTTCGCCCGCCAGCCGATAGGGTGCCTGTTCGAGGCCAAGCGCGACGTAGTGCCCGCCGGTCGTGCTGATCTCGACGGCGTCGATCACCAGCACGCCATCCACATAGCGCGGCGGCGTGGGTTTGCGCGTCCCGTCGCCGTGGTCGGTGAGCACGACGAAGTCCAGGCCGGCCTTCGCGGCGGCGCGCGCCACATCGTCGGGCGTGCCAGCGCCGTCCGAGATTCTCGTGTGAACGTGGATCGCGCCGCGCACAAGGGTCTCGTCAGGCTTGACGGCCAGACGGGTCCTCGCTCGAGGGGCCAGCATCGCCGTGACGGCGGCCAGGCCAGCCGCCAGCGCGATCAGAACCAGGAGGGCTCGGCGCATGCTCGTGCTAGGGCCGCGGATGAAAGCGCTCGTGGATGGCGCGAAGGCGCGCTTCGAGCACGTGGGTATAGATCTGTGTTGTCGACAGATCGGCATGGCCGAGCATCATCTGGATCGCGCGCAGGTCGGCACCGCGTTCGAGCAGGTGGGTCGCAAACGAGTGGCGCAACACGTGCGGGCTCAGCCGCTGCCCAAGGCCGGCACGCGTGCCGTACGCCTTCAGGATCTTCCACACACCGAGCCGGCTGAGCGAGGCGCCGCCGCGCGCGTTGACGAACAGCCGTGTCGCCGTGCGCCCACCGAGCAGCTGTGACCGGCCCTCTCGCAGATAGCGCCCGACCCAGGCCACCGCCTCGTCGCCAATCGGCACCAGGCGCTCCTTCGACCCCTTCCCCGTCGTCGTCAGGTAGCCGGCTTCGAGGTTCAGGTTCGCGGTACACAGCGAGACCAGCTCGGTGACGCGCAGACCTGTCGCGTACAACAATTCGATGAATGCGCGGTCCCTCAGGCCTCGGGCAGTGGTGACGTCGGGCAACCCCAGCAGCCGATCGATCTGCTCGACCGAGAGATACGTCGGCAGGGCCGCCCACGCCCTCGGCGGCTGCAGGTCTTCAGCAGGATTGGCCTCCACGTGGCGGTGGACGACCAGGTAGCGGTAGAACCCGCGGATGGATGACACCACCCGGGCCACCGAGCGTGGCGACAGGCCTCGTCCCATCAACTGGCGCACGAATGCCTCGAGGGCGTGGCGATCCAGTGCCCCGAGCGCATGGGACTGGCCGGCCGCAAACCGGCGCAGGTGCTCGATGTCTCTTGCGTAGCTGTCGATGGTATTCGGCGCTCGCCGCCGCTCGATGCGCAGGTGATCGAGCCACGCGTCCACCAGGGGCGCCGGCGGCAACGGGAGCTCGGTTCGGTCGACCTCGCCCGCCTTCACGATTCGGTGCCCCCGCGCGCGGTCATCCGCGCTTGCGTTCGAGGACCCACGCCGACTCCACCAGACGCGCGCCATCGGCGTCGTGCACAGCGTAGGTGCTGGCGCTCTGGATGGCTGCGCCGCCGTGCTGCCCCGCCTTGTTCATCGCGTAGAAGTTCAGGTTCCACGTGATGTTCGGCCCGTGCTTGGACAACACGCGCTTGATCGCGGCCGTGGCGGCCTCGCGTGGGTGCATGCCCTGGCGCATGTACTCGACGACGGTGTGCGCGCCGACGATCTTGATGCACTCTTCGCCGACACCGGTGGATCCGGCGGCTCCCACGGCGTTGTCGACATACAGCCCGCAACCGACCAGGGGAGAGTCGCCGATTCGGCCGGGGATCTTGAAAGCCAGCCCGCTGGTGGTCGTGATGCCCGACAGGTCGCCGGCCTCGTCGAGTGCCAGGCAGTTGATCGTGCCCCAGCGTTTCTCGGGCCACGTCCGCGGATCCAGGTCGGGATCCCGTCTGGCCTGCGGTTTAGGGGGTGCGTCGTAGGCCGGCACGGTGCCGCGAGTGGGCGGCCCCCAATCGTCGATGTCGCTCATCTGCTCGCGCCAGCGCAGCCACTTCTCGCGCGACGCCTCCGTGAGCAGATCCTCCTTCTTGAAGCCGTGCGCCACGGCAAAGCGCAGCGCGCCTTCTGCGACGATCAGCACGCGCCCGGTCCGCTCCATCACCAATCGAGCCACGCGCGACGGGTGCTTGATGAACTTGAGCGCGCCGACCGCCCCAGCGCCGTACGTCGGTCCGTCCATGATCGAGCAATCGAGTTCGACCTCGCCGTCGGCGTTCGGTAAACCGCCGTAGCCGACGCTGTCGTCATTGGGGTCGGCCTCGACGATGGCCACAGTCTCGACGATGGCGTCAAGACGCGCGCTCGGACCGCCTTTTCGCAGGATGGCCATGCCGGTCTTGAGCGCCTCGAGGCCATTGGCGCTCGACACCATCAGTGGCCTGCGGCCCGGCGCCGCCGTGGCGGCCTGCCCTGCCACGCGCGGTCCGCTCATCAGGCCTGCAAGGCCCGCGACGCCGGTGGCGCCGAAGAAACGCCGTCGTGAAAGTCGTGTCACTCGTGTGCTCCCTGGAAGGCCGTTACCGCCCGCGGTCAGCATATACCAGCGTCGGCGCGGGCCATCAGAGGTGATCTACAATCGGCGCGAGGCCGTATGCCAATCCGTTCGAAGTGGGAGTCGCTCCCCACCGAAGCCATCAATCCCTCCACGCTCGCGCTCGACAAACTCTCCGCCGCCGACATCGTCGATCTCATGTGCGCCGAAGACCGCAAGGTCGTCGCGGCCGTGCAGCGTGAGAAGGACCGCATCGCCCTTGGCGCAGAGATGATTGCCGCCAGCCTGCAGCGCGGCGGGCGAACCGTCTTCGTGGGCGCCGGCACCAGCGGCCGGCTGGGCGTACTCGAATCGGCCGAGATGCCGCCGACCTTCGGCACCGATCCGTCGCTGGTCCTGGCCGTGATGGCGGGAGGCCGCGGCGCGACCATCAAGGCCAAGGAAGGCGTCGAGGACAACCACGAGGAAGGCGCACGCGCCATCAGCCGGCTGCGACCCAGCAAGAAAGACGTCGTCATCGGCGTCTCGGCCAGCGGCATGACCCAGTTCGTGCGCGGCGCACTCACGCGCGCGCGCAGGGCAGGCGCGACGATTCTGTTTGTGACCTGCGATCCGAAGACCGAGCTGCAGACGTTCGTCGACCTGACGATTGCGCCGGCTGTCGGCCCAGAGGTGATCGCCGGCTCGACGCGCCTCAAGGCAGGCACCGCCACCAAGCTGGTGCTCAACATGCTGACCACCGCGGCGATGGTGCGCACCGGCAAGACCTACGGCAACCTGATGGTGGACGTGCGCAGCGGGTCGGAGAAGCTCAAGGATCGGGCGCGTCGCATGGTCAACATCATCACCGGCCTCGACTACGACGCCGCCGACGCGTTGCTCAGCAAGGCGAAGTGGAACGTGAAGGCCGCCGTCGTGATGCAGAAGACGGGTCTGCCGCTTGAAAAGGCGATGGTCCGCGTCCGGGAAGCGCACGGACAGTTGCGCGTCGCCCTGGGCGAGGACATCCAGGCCCGCCTGCGCGAACTGCTGGGCCCGGGTATCGGCAGCTAGCGTCGCGTCAGCCCGGCGGCCGCCGCCTGGTCGACGACGACCTCCACCGCCTCGTGCAGTTGCAGCAAAGACGCGGGTACGCGCGTGGTGACCAACCCCTCCACGGTGGCCGCGATGGCGTCGGCTTTGCCGGCGCCGGTGGCCACCAGGACGACCGCGCGACTCCGCAGGATCGTGCCGACCCCCATGGACAGCGCGTTGGGCGGTACCGCTCGTACCCGCCCGCCGAACAGGTCCGAGTTCGATCGGCGCGTGCCCGGCGCCAGCCGCGCCAGGTGCGAGTCGCCGATCAACCCAGCGGCCGGCTCGTTGAAGCCGATATGTCCGTTGGCGCCGATGCCGAGAATCTGCAGATCGATGCCGCCGGCCCGCCTGATGGCCGCTTCGTACCGCGCGCACTCGGCTACCGGGTCGGGCGCCGCGCCGTTGAGGAAATGAATCCGGTGGCGCGACAGGTTGACGTGGCCGAACAGGTGCGTCTCCATGAACGCCCGGTAGCTGGCCGGGTGGTCGGCCGGCAGCCCGAGGAACTCATCGAGATTGAACGTCGTCGCCTGCGCGAAGTCGACGCGCCCGGCGGCATGGGCCGCCCGCAATCGCGCGTAGAGCTGCACCGGTGTCCTCCCGGTCGGCAGCCCCAGCACCGCGGCAGGCGTGGCGGCCAGGGTCGCGATCACGCGGGCCGCGACAGCGCGGGCCACCGCCTTTTCGTCCTTCAGAATGCGCACCGTCACAGCAGCGGGCTCCTTGTGCAGGCCTGAAGGCCTGCGGTCACGGTTTGGTCCGTCAGAGATACTGCGGGATTCGCGCGCCACCGCGCGCTTCGGCCAGGGCCAGCCGCACCGCGCCGATGGCCGGCTCGACATCGAGCACCTTCGGTTGACTGCGCGGCGCGACCTCGGCCAGCCGCGACAGCACGTCGGACAGCAGCGTCGGCAGGACACGGAACAAGGTTCCGGACAGCACCAGCGGAAACTGCTGGCCACGCATCTCGAGTCGCGTCGCAACCGAACGCACGGCCAGCACGAGTTCGTCGGCCGCGTCGGACAGGATCTGCCGCGCGACGACGTCGCCGTCGTCGGCCGCCCCCTGCACGACACCGGACAAGCCGGCGACGGCGCGGCGCCGCGTGTCGCGGTAGTAGACCTCGTGCACCAGATCGCTGACCTGCTCGAAGTCGAAATGCTGGAGCACGCGGGCGGTCAACACCGTTGCAGGTCCGCGTGTGTCGCCGGCCCGCATCACCGCAGAAAGAGCCTGGCGGCCGATCCACCAGCCGCTCCCCTCGTCGCCCAGGATGTAGCCCCAGCCGCCGGCGCGCGCCGCGCGCCGATTCTCGTCGCGCCCATAGCAGATCGACCCGGTGCCGGCAATCAGGACGATGCCCGGCCCGTCGTCGCCGGCGCCGGCCACCAGGGCGACCAGCGCGTCGTTGACGACCAGCACCGGCGCCTTGTGGCCGATGCGCCGCATGATGCCGCGGATGATGGCGTCATCGTGCGGCCGATCGACGCCGGCGATGCCCAGGCAGATGGCGGCCGGCGCAGTGGGCTGGCCGGCCAGCACGCTGTCCATCACCTCGTGCAGCACCTTCTCGACTTCCAGTTCGCCAAGCGACGGCAGGTTCGCGCCAGGCCCGCGCGCCGACGCGCGAACCTGTCCGTCGCCGTCGGCCAGCAGGCAGACGGTCTTGGTTCCTCCAGCGTCGATGCCGAGTACGAACATGGTCGGGAGTGCGGCGGCGGCAGGATCGAAGCGCGCGGGCCATGGGCAGCATAGAAAGGCGGTCGACCCGCTGTCAACTGACGGCCGCCGGCGCCGCGACTTTCGTTGACACGTCCGGATCGGCTCGGTACAGTCAACCATTCGCGATGTCGTCAGTCACGCCGGTGTCCCCGGCTCCCCCGCGACGCCTCTCACGCCTGTTTCGGGTCCACGTCGTGGCGATGGCGGCACTGCTGCTGGCCGCCTCCGGCGCCTTCAGGGCACAACCGTCGCCCGAAGTCCGGGCGCTGTGGGTCACCCGCGTCAGCCTGACCTCGCCCGAGTCGATCACGGCCCTGGTGCGCTCGGCGCGCGCCACCGGCTTCAACACGCTTCTCGTGCAGGTGCGCGGACGTGGCGACGCCTATTTCGCCGACGGGCTCGAACCCCGCGCCGACGGCCTGGCAGCCCAGCGTGCGGACTTCGACCCGCTACAGACCGTCATCACGCGGGCACGCGCCGAGGGGCTACGCGTCCATGCCTGGGTGAACGTCAACCTGGTCGCGTCGGCCGCGGAACTTCCCGCGGGCCGCGGGCACGTCGTCTATCGCCATCCCGAGTGGTTGATGGTGCCCAGGCCGATCGCCGTCGAACTCGCCAGGGCCGGATCGCGGAGCCCGGAGTTTCTCGGACGCCTGGCGCGCTGGACGCGCGCGGCCGACGACGTCGAAGGGCTGTTCACCTCGCCGGGACTGCCCGAGGCGGCCTCCCACACCGTCGCCGTCATCGACGACCTCGTCGCCCGCTACCCGGTCGACGGCGTGCACCTCGACTACCTGCGCTACCCGGGGCCGGAGTTCGACTACAACCTGGGTGTCCTGCGCGAGTTCCTCGCGGATCTCGAACCGGGGCTGCCCGACGCTGAACGGCGCCGCTTCGACCCCCGCAGCGTCGGGGACCTCATCGCGCTGACCGACCTGTACCCGGAGCGCTGGGCGGGATTCCGCCGCTCGCGCCTCAATGCGCTGGTGATGCGGATTCGCACCGCGGTGAAGCAGCGCCGGCCTGACGTGGTGCTCAGCGCGGCCGTCTTCCCGGACGCGACGGAAGCGGCCGCACAGCGCTTTCAGGACTGGCGATTCTGGGTGGAGAACCGGTGGATCGACGTGGTCTGCCCGATGGCCTACACCGAGGACCCGCGAGTGTTTGACGCGCAGATCTCGTCGGCACGACAGGTCGCCGGCCTTGGCCCTGTCTGGGCAGGCATAGGCGCCTATCGCCTGACGCCGGCGCGGACGGTGGAGAACATCGAGACCGCGCGGCGACTGGGCGCCAGCGGCGTGATCCTCTTCTCCTACGACAGCCTGGTGCAGCCGCCGCGCGGCGTCGACACGCTGGCCCGAATCGGGCGCGCCGCGTTCACGCCATGATCTGATGTCGCTGCTCGACCTCACGATTATCGCGGCCTACCTGGTAGGCACCGTGCTTTTCGGAGCGTGGTTCTCGCGCCGGCAGCGCGACCTGAAGTACTACTTCGTCAGCGACCGCAACCTGCCCTGGTGGGTCGTGATGGCGTCGATCGTCTCGACCGAGACCAGCGCGGTCACTTTCATCAGCGTCCCCGGTTACGCCTTCAGCACCGACTTCACATTCCTGCAACTTCCGCTGGGCTACGTGGTGGGCCGGTTCCTGGTCAGCCTGATCTTCGTGCCCGCCTACTTCCGCGGCGAAGTCCTGACCGTCTACCAGTTGCTCGGCGACCGGTTCGGCGGCACGGTGAAGCAACTGGCCTCCGGCCTGTTTCTGGTGACGCGCACGCTGTCTGACGGCTTCCGCCTGTTTGCGACAAGCCTCGTGCTGGGCGCGCTGTTGCTCGCACTGCCCGGCTCGGACGGCCTGGCACACACATGGCTGCCAGGCGCCGATCCGGCGATGGCCTTGCTGGTGGCCTCGGTCGTCGTTCTGGGCGCGGCCATGATCGTCTACACGTTTCTTGGCGGGATGACCGCGCTCATCTGGACCGACGTCATCCAGCTTGGTATTTACCTGATCGGAGCCGGTGCCGCCATCGTCGTCCTGCTGCAGAACATCCCTGGCGGGGTCGCCGAAGTCATGAACGTCGCCTCGGATCAGGGCAAGCTCCACGTCTTCGACTTCGCCTTCGACGTCACACGCGGCTACACGTTCTGGTCAGGTGTCATCGGCGGCGCGTTCCTGACCACCGCGACACACGGCACCGACCAGTTCATGGTGCAGCGCTACTTGTGCAGTCGATCGCCTGGCGACGCGCGCAAGGCGTTGCTGGTCAGCGGCGTGTTCGTGCTGGCGCAGTTCTTCATCTTTCTGGTCATCGGCCTGCTGCTCTATGTGTTCTACACGGGACACGCCGCCGCGGAGCTTGGGGCGATTACCGTCGGGGGACACGTGCAGACCGATCGCGTACTCCCGCAGTTCATCGTGAGCCATCTGCCCGCGGGCCTTGCCGGCCTCGTGACTGCGGCAATTCTCGCGGCCGCGATGTCCTCGTCACTCAACGCGTCGGCCGCCGCCGCGGTCGCCGACTTCTACATGCCGCTCACCGGCCAACGCAGGTCCGAGCGGCACTACTTGAATGTCTCGCGCGCCGCCACGGTTGCCTTCGGGCTTCTCCAGATCGCCGTCGCGCTGGCGGCCATTTCCCTCTCGCACCGCGTGGTGGACGAGGTGCTCGGCATCGCGTCGTTCACCAACGGCGTGATCCTCGGGGTGTTCCTGCTGGGGACATTCACAGCCGGCGTGCAACGCCGTGGAGCCTTCGTCGGCATGGCCACCGGCGCCGCCGTGATGCTCGCGGTGAAGCTCCTGACGCCGATCCACTGGCAGTGGTTCGTGCTGATCGGGTCGCTGACTACGTGTGCCGCCGGCATGCTGGCCAGCCGCGTGCTCGACGACCGTGCGACCTGACTTCTCCGCGGTGGCGCGGCTGCTCGAGACGGCCCAGGCCGCGCGGGCGTTTCCTGCCGCGACCATCGAGGTAGGCCGCCGTGACGGCGCGATCTGGCAGCACGCCACCGGCCGACTCACCTACGCGGCCGATGCCGCACCCACAACGTCGGGCACAAGGTTCGACCTCGCCTCGTTGACCAAGGTCATCGCCACCGCTCCCCTGCTGATGCAGCTGATTGCGGCCAGGCGCCTGCTGTTGTCCACGCCGGTCCGAACGCTGATCCCCGAGTGGCGCGGCCGGGACCGGCACGACGTCACGGTCATCGATTTACTGGAGCACTGCGCGGGGCTGACGGCGTGGTGGGACCTCTACAAGCGGAATCACAGCGTGCGCGAGTTCGCCCGCGAGATCGGAGGTCTGCCGCTCGAGTACCGGCCTCGATCGCGATCGATCTACAGCGATCTGGGCTTTCTGCTCCTCGGGTTCATCATCGCCGAAAGCGGCCAGCAGCAGCTCGACGCGCAATTCGACAGGCTGTTGGGCGATACCGGGCTGCTGTTCCGGCCGCCGCCCGATCGGCGCGCCGACATCGCACCTACGGAAGACGACACGACGTGGCGCGGGCGACTGCTGGTCGGCGAAGTGCACGACGAAAACGCCGCCGAACTCGGCGGCGTTGCTGGACACGCCGGCCTGTTCGGCTCGGCGCCAGCGGTGGGCGCCTACGCGCGGCTCGTACTCGAGACGCTTGGCCGGCCCACTCGACTGGGCGCGCCGTGGTTGATGCAACGAGTCCTGCGCAAAAGTCGCGCGCCGCGCAGCTCGCGCGCATTGGCATGGGACACGATGCTGCCGACCTCCTCGTGCGGCACGCGCCTGTCGCGCGCGGCGTTCGGCCACGCAGGCTTTACCGGCACGTCGCTCTGGATCGACCCGTTGCGCGACCTCTACGTGGTGCTGCTCACCAATCGCGTGCACCCGGCGCGCCCCGCCGATCGCGACGACGCGCTGCGACGGCTGCGGCCGCAGGTGCACGACGCGGTCGTGACGGCGCTGGCGGGGTGAACCGGGCCGGCGTGCGGACGCCGACGTCCATGTCGGTTAAGGCTGGGGCCCGGGGAGCCCCGGCCTGGTGCCGGGCTTTCCGCCGGGCGTGGTTGACTGTCCGGGCCGCCCGCCGGGTGTTTGAGCGCCCCCGGGCGTGGTCGGCTGGCCGCCGGGCTTCCACGGCACGTAGGTGAACTGCCACTCGCTGTAGACCGTCCGGCCATTGAGGACGCGAAGGGACTTCGCCTTGCTCTTGCTGCGCACGCCGCCCACGAGCTGTCCGAACCCGCGCTGGGGTTGCTGCACGCCCGGTGCGCTGCCGGCCTGGCTGACGCCGACCAGCTCGAAGTCGCCGTTGGTGATCGGGTCCTTGTATTTCTTGCGAAGGAAGCGCCCCTCCACCAGTTTGTCCACGCTGGGCGCGCCCGGCGCCGCGTTCTTCTTGCGGTACAGCTGGATGGCCCTGTCGTACTGCTGGCCACGCCAGATGAGCTCCTCTTCCTTCTCGCGCTGGACCATGGTCTTCCAGGTCGGCATGGCCACCGACAACGCGAGGCTCAGCAGCGCGATGCCCACCAGCAGGCCGGCCATCGCAAAGCCACGCTCGGTCGATCGCGTCACTTGCGCTAACTGCATGGCTTCATTATGCTTTTCGCGATGATAGCACGGAGGCTCCGGCCGACCCTGTTGCGCGCGGCCCTGACGCCGCTTGTCGCCGTTGCGCTGTTGGCCACGGCGTGCGACAAGGTACCGCTGACGGCGCCCACCGAGTCGACGATCACGTTGTTTGCCACGGCGACGTCGGTGTCGCCCAGCGGCTCGACCGACATCGTCGCGAACGTGATTGAGCAGGCAGGCACTCCCGTGCAGAACGGCACCGTCGTCTCCTTCACGACAACGCTGGGTCGTATCGAGCCGGCGGAAGCGCGCACGCAAAACGGCAAGGTCACGGTGAAGCTCACCGCCGACGGCCGATCGGGAGTCGCGCAGATCACGGCGTTCTCGGGCGGCGCCACCAGCGAGAAGCTCGAACTGCCCATCGGCTCGGCGGCCGCGGAAACCGTGACCGTGCGCGCCGAGCCAGCGCGATTGCCACCCGGTGGTGGCGCTGCTCAAATCGTGGCCCTCGTACGAGACGTGGCCGGCAACCCGCTGGCTGGCGCCTCGGTCGCCTTCACCGCAACCGCCGGCACCCTGTCGAGTGGCGTCTCGCAAACCGACACCAACGGCGAAGCCCGGTCCACACTCACGACGGCTCGCGAGACAACGGTCACCGCCACAGTGGGCGCCAGGTCAGGAGAGGCCACGATCAGCGTCGACGGTGCCCTTGGCCTGGCAGTCGCCGTATCGCCCGATCCGCCCATTGAGGGACGATCGGCGACGTTTACGATCGTCGTCACCGTCCCAACCGGAGGCAACCTCGTCCGGCGGCTTCAGATCAGTTTCGGGGACGGGGAGACACGGACGGTCTCGGTGGCGTCCACGGGTGGCACGACTGCCGTCGCGCACACGTACGGCAACGACGGGACGTACACCGTCTCGGTCACCGTGACCGATTCGGCCAACAACATCCAGACGCAGCAACTGGTCATCAACGTCGTGCCGGCGCCTCCAGTTACCGTGAGTCTGACAGCCTCGACCTTGGCGCCCACCACCGGCCAGATTGTCGTGTTCACAGCCTCGGCCAGCGCGGGCACCGGCGTCACAATCCGACGGTATGAGTGGACGCTGGGCGATGGCTCGACGCAGAGCACGACAGCCAACACGATCTCGCACAGCTACGGCTCGGCCGGCCAGAAGCTCGTCAAGGTGACGGCGATTGGGTCCGACGACTCGGAAGGGCTCGCCCAGCTCGTGGTGACCGTGAGCTGACGGAGAAGCCGCTACCAGTCGGAGTAACTCGAGCCGTCGATCGCCAGCTTGTCCGAGCCTGACTTGACGTTATAGACGCCGATGTCGGCGGACGGATTGTTCGGATCGGGCTCGGCCGGAATCATCTGCCAGGAATCGACCGAGTTGGTCATCGGGTCTGCAGGCACCGAGCGCAGATACCCGGAGCCCACCAACTCGCTCAGATCCACCGGGTACTTACCCTTGTCGACGTAGAACTGATCGATCGCGTCGCGCATGCGGAAGAGGTCTTCCTTCAGGACGGCCTCGCGCCCACGCTGCACGCTGGTCCTGTAGGCCATCAGGCCGATGGACGTCAGCACGACGATCAACGACATCACGACCAGCAGCTCCATCAGCGTGAAGCCGCGAGCCGATCGCATCCGAGTGGTCAGGCGAGCCATCATTCTCAGCTACCAGTCTACGTACTTCGTGCCGTCGAGCGCCGTGCCGTCACTCTTGCTGTACACGTCGTAGACGTTCTGGCCGCCCCACGATTTGGAGTCCGGCTTGTCCTCGTACGCGCGCATGCCCCACACCGGTTCGCGCGTCATCGGGTCGACGGGAACCCGGCGCAGGAACTTGATCTTGCGCGCGCCGGTTCCCTGTCCTGCCGCCT
>JAENWD010000052.1 GCA_016650245.1 Vicinamibacteria bacterium | reverse complement strand
GCGCGCCTTGTCACGAAGCGCCACCTGGGCTCACGGGGTTCTCTATCAGGAGCTTCCTGGCCGCGTTCGCTGGAGCCGTCGTGCTGCTCTTCGTCTACGGTCTCGTCGCGGACCGAGGCAGGCGCTGAGGCGCGACGGGCCCAGCGGAGACAGGTTGCGACGTCAGCCGACAAATGGAGGGCAAGATGGATTCCACTGAACGATCGTCCGGCCAGACGGAGTCGACAGAGTCGGCCGATCGTCGAGCGGGCACCGCCGCCGGGACAGAGACCGCAGGCGAGACACGTGGCGCGCGTTTCGCCCGCAAGGCCCATCGGACGCGCCTGTACCTCTACGCTGGCGCCGCGGTCGTTCTGGTCGTCTTCTTGATCGCGCTGGTCCTGGCCAACACGGGCCACGTCACGGTCAGCTGGGTGTTCGGCGCCTCCTCAGTCTCGCTTGTCTGGCTGGTGCTCTTCTCCGCCATCCTTGGCCTGCTGCTGGGCATGGTCCTCGGTGCGTTGTTTCACTGGCGCACGCGAACGCCGCGCAGCTGAGGGACGAGCCCACCCCACCTTCGGCAAGTGCCTTGTAGCGGATGGCGTCGGCCGTGGCCTCCAGGAGTTGTCCGTAGATCGAGAGCGGTTGCGATCAGCATGCCTCCGACGGCGCCCTCGAGTCCGCAGCCCCCACCTATGAAGCCCCCTCCGCGCTGCTGCGCACTGGGGCCATCCCATATCAAGGACGGATACGTCCGAGCAGGCAACGCGAACGTGTACACGACCGTCGGACCCGTTCGCCGTCTCAGCCGTCGAACACCAGGCCGTCCAGAGGGCCGAGTAGGCGCCGCAGCCGCTTGGAGACGTGAGGGAGGCGGGCGAGGCGATGGGTCATCGCCTCGCCCGCCTCCCGGCGCGCCTGCTGCTCGTAGGCGATCGGCTTCCAGCGCGAGTCGATGAGCTCCACCGGGTCGCCCTGCAGCTCGTCCGGCGACGCCTCCAGGTGCTCCGACCACAGCTGGATGCGCGCCGCCCGGGCCAGCGCCGCGTCGCAGGTCACGACGTTCACTTCCGTGTCGTTGAACAGCGAGTGGTCGTTCAGGTTGGCCGAGCCGACGGTGAGCCATTCGTCGTCCACGATGCCGACCTTGGCGTGCACGTATACGGGCGCCGACGTCACGCCGGCGCTGCGCGCGTAGATGGTGCAGGCCAGGAAGTGCTTGCCGTGCTCATCGGCTTCGGCCAGCACGCCCAGCTGTCCGCGCGTGTCGTCCTGCCCGCTGTAGGCCCTGGAGGGCAGCAGCACGACCAGGCGGAAGTCGGGGGACGGCGGGTGCAGCAGCTTGTCGCGCAGGGCGGCGACGATCTCCGGCGCCCACAGGAACTGGTTCTCCAGGTAGATGAAGCGCCGCGCCGCGCGGATGGCGCGCAGATATGCCTCGAGGATGCGAAAGCGCCCGTCCCAGGCGTCCGCGTAGCGGCGCTCGGGGATCGTGGAGACGATCTGCGCCTGCACGTCGCCCGCGCCTTCGGGCCACGTGACGGCCAGGGCCTCGCCCGTCACCTCGCGCCAGCGCAGCGCGATGTGCGCGGCCACGTCGCCCACGGCCGGGCCGCGCAGCTCGCAGGCCACGTCGTGCCAGCCGTACACGCGGCGGTACGCATGGTCACTGCCGTCGAACCGGTCCACCGGGTCGTCGGTCAGGTCGATGCCGCCCACGAACGCGACCTCGTCGTCCACCACGATCAGCTTCTCGTGGTGCGTGTGCAGCGGCCGCTCGTGGCTGTCCAGCGCCACCTGGATCTTTGTGCCGGCCGTGAGCCTGCGGCGCACGGCCATCACGCTGAGCCGCCAGGGCCGGAAGACCGGCAGCGGCGCCCCCGCCCACAGCAGCACGCGCACAGGCATGCGTTCCGCCAGCTCGGCGAGCACGTCGCGCAGCACGAGACGCGAGCTTGAACGTGTGAGAGCGAAGTCGGGAGTGATCCCCCAGCCGGCGATGCTGACCTGCGAGTGGGCCGCGGTCAGCGCCTCGGCGATGCGCGGCAGAGCGACCTCGCCGTCGACCAGCAGCTCCAGGGCGTTGCCCGGCCGTGGCGGCGGAGAGGCCTCGGCCCACAGGCCCGGCCCGGGCGAGAAGACCTGCTCCCATCCGAGGCCCCGCAGGCGGCGTCGATGGTGGGCCGCGATTTGCCGCTCCAGGCCGTCCCCCAGGGTGCGGTCCACCAGCGACACGGCGTTCTGCCAAGCATGTCCAGACATCCTGAGAGTGTATCCCAGTAGGGCGGGGGGCGCACCGTTGAGCCGTCGGGTGAGGCCGCGAGCGCCGTTCGCGTTCGCGCTCGCCGGCGTCGGTCGATTGCTGCCGAAAGAACCGCAAGGAGCCGCAGGCGACAGAAGGGGGGACCAGATGGAGCGGATCGACTACCTCTTCATGTTCGGGACCGACGGGTGTGACCCGCTCGTCCACTAGGTTGTGGGAGGGCGACGCGGTCACCGGCCGAGTCTGCCTGATG
>JAENWD010000051.1 GCA_016650245.1 Vicinamibacteria bacterium | reverse complement strand
CCAGGAATGAACAGCAGGATGCACAGCATGATCAGCAGCTCGACGCTGATGAGCAGCATGCCGATGCTCATGCCCGCCTTGATCGGAATGGCATAGACCGGATACGGCCTGCCTTCCAGACCGGCAAAGGCCGTCCGCGAGTTCGCGAAGGTGTTGACCCGGATGCCGAACCACGCCACGCCGTAGCTGCCGGCGATGCCGACAAGGCTGAACAGCAGGATGATCCCGACCCGGAAGGCCTCGAAGTGCAGCAAAGCGCCGAAGTAGAGCACGATGATCGACCCGACGAAGAGCTCGAGCAGCAGGATGAACTTGCCCTGCGTGATCAGGTACGTCTTGCAGGTCTCGTAGATCAGCTCGGACACTTCAAGCATCGACCGGTGCACGGGCAGGTTCCTGAGCTGCGTGTAGAAGATCAATCCGAACAACAACCCCAGGGCCGAGACCACCAGACCCGACAGCAGCAGGGTGTGTCCGTCGATGCCGCCAAGGAAGCTGACACTGCTCAGATCGGGCAGCACCAGGCTGGCCTCACCGCCAGGAGCATGCGCGGGCGCCTCTGCCGGCTGCGCGGCCATCACCACCGTCGACAGCCCGACGAGCATCGTCGCGACCACCGCCCAGATCCGCTGCTTCACGCTCATGAATCGTCCCCGTTCCTATTCCTTGTGCGTCGCGGGCCTGAAGGCCCGCCTCCACGACGAACCATTCAACGTCCGTAGTACGTGGCGGCGGGGCTTCAGCCCCGCCAGACAAACGCCCGATTATATCAACCATCCGCCCGTCGCATAGCTGGATCTACCGGCGGCGGCGCAAGGTGACTGGCGACGTGCCCCGGAAAGGCCATACCGCCGGTCAGAAAGATCCGCATGCCGTCTTCGACGGACAAATCTGGGAATTGCAGCCGTTCGCGGGGAAATATCAGGACGTCACCCAGGTACAGATGATTGGTCGGCACGTACACCGCGGCCATCGGCCGCGACTGCCCGTCGGGTTCGGCCAGCAGGAACTCGCGGGTCAGGAAGCCCATCACCACTCCGCGGGCCGGGTCGTCGACGAGCACGACCTGCTTGAAGCCCGTCTCGTTGTCGGGCGAAAAGGCCGCGACCAGTTGCTTCACCGGCGCGTAGATGGTCCGAAACACAGGCACGAGCAACAGCCAGTGTTCCAGCCGCTGCAGAATGCGCAGGCCGATCACGTTGGCGGCCAGCACGCCCACCAGCAGCACAACCAGCGCGCCGGTGAGCAGGCCGAGCCCCGGCACCTCGCGGCCGAGCAACCGCTGGTACAACGGCGCCGTCACTCCATCGACGACACCAAATCCCCACACCAGCGCCGCGACGCTCACGATGAGCGGCACGGTGACGAAGAACCCGGTGATGAACCGGCGGCGCAGCCAGGCCAGCATCACAGCACCAGCCACGCCAGCGTCACGGCGGCCAGCGCGAGGCGGTAGACGACAAACGCGTTGAGCGTGTGATTCACCAGATACCGCAGGAAGAACCTCACGGTGAGGTAGCCCACCACACCCGACACCACCATCCCGACGACGAACACCTGCAGCGTCCTGGCGTCCATCGGGGTGTCGGCCATCACCAGCCTGGCGCCCTCGAGCGTCGCGGCGCCCACCATGGCCGGCACGCCGAGCACGAACGAGAACCGAGCGGCGGCCTCGCGTGTCAGGCCCAGAAACATCCCCATCGTGATCGTCGCGCCCGACCGCGACACGCCGGGGATGAGCGCGCAGGCCTGGGCGACACCCACCGCCAGCGTCTCGAGCAGGCTGAGGCTTTCGGCCTGCCGCTGATGCGCTCCGGCGCGCTCGACCACGACCATGAGCACGCCCACGACGGTCAGGGTGACGACGATGACGGCCGGCGTGCGGGCCGCGTCGACCAGATCGCCCAGCAGGGCGCCCACCAGCACAGCTGGAACCGTGGCCAGCGCGATGAACCAGAGCCGCCGCGCGGCCGGGTCCGCGGCTGGCGCGAACAGGCGGGGCAAGCCGCTCAGCAGGTCGCGCAAATCGAGTCGAAAATAGACCAGTATCGCGGTGAGCGTGCCCACGTGGCACGCCACGTCAAACGGCAGACCGAACTGCTCGGAGTTCCATCCGAAAAACGAGCGGGCGAGAATCAGGTGCGCCGAACTCGACACCGGCAGAAACTCGGTCAGTCCCTGCACGACGCCAAGCAGCGCCGCTTCGAGCAGCAGTCCCACGCAAAGCTCGCGTCAGGAGACGCGCACGTTGCGGCCGCCCTTGCGGGGCCGTTCGGCCACGGCCTCCTCCACCGGCACGGCCGCGCGTCCGGCCGGCGCCTTGCGCCCGCTCAGGATGATCGCGATGGCCGCGGCGATGAAGACCGTCGAGTAGGTGCCGCTGATGATGCCCACAAGCATCGCAAAGGCGAAGCCGTGCAACACCTCGCCGCCGAACAGAAACAGCGCGAGCACCGACAGAAATGTCGTGCCTGCGGTGATGACGGTGCGGCCCAGCGTCTGGTTGACGCTCAGGTTGACGACCCTCTCGAGCGGCTCGCGACGCAGCAGGCGCGAGTTCTCGCGCACGCGGTCGAAGATCACGATGGTGTCGTTGACCGAGTAGCCCGTGATCGTCAGGATGTCGGCCACTACGGTGAGCGACAGCTCGTACCCGAAAATCGCCAGAAACGTGAAGACGACGAACACGTCGTGGAAGGTCGCGGCGATGGCGCCCAGCGCGAAGCTGAACCGGAACCGCACGGCGATGTACGCCGTGATACCGAAAATCGACAGCAGCGTCGCGTAGATTCCCTTTCGCTGCAGGTCTGCGCCGATCGTGGGCCCGACGAACTCGCGGCCGATGATCTCGTACTTCGGCAACCCAGCCTTGTCGAGCGCGGACTGGATGTCGCGCGAGCCCTGTTCCAGGTTGAAGCCCTGCTCGGCGCCAGCCACCTGGGGCAGCCGGATCAACACCTCGTTGGCACTGGCGTCGCCGTACTGCTGGACCACCTTCTCGCCCGGCAGCGGCGCCAGCGCGTTGCGCACGGCGTCTTCGGTCACCGGCTGGGTGAACTTGGCGATGACCAGGGTGCCGCCGGAAAAATCGATGCCGAGCGGCATCCCCTTGGCGACAACCACGCCGAGACCGGCGAGGATCACCGCCAGCGACAGGGCGATCGCGTGCCACCGCCAGCGGATGAAGTCGAAGTTCGAGTTGGTGAAGATCTGCATGAGTGCCGCCGCCCTAGATGCTGAGGCGCGCCTGCTTGCGCGACAAGAGCAGCTCGAAAAGCGTCCGCGAGACGAAGACGGACGTAAACACGTTGGTCAGCAGGCCGATGGTGAGCGTCGTCGCAAAGCCGCGAATCGGACCGGTGCCGAACTGGAACAGGAACGCGGCGGCAATCAGGCTGGCCACGTGGGTGTCGAGGATCGTGAGGAAGACGCGGTCAAAGCCCGCCGCGACGGCCGCGCGCGCGCCTTTGGCTGTGCCCAGCTCTTCCTTGATCCGCTCGAAGATCAAGACGTTGGAGTCCACGCCCATGCCGATCGTCAGGATGAAACCGGCGATACCGGGCAGCGTCATCGTGGCCTGGAAGTAGACCATCAGCGCCAGCAGCACCAGCAGGTTGATGACCATCGCGACCACGGCGTTGACGCCCGAGCGCTTGTAGTAGGCCAGCATGAACAGCGTCACTACCGTCAGGCCGGTGATCGACGCCATGACGCCGGCGCGAATCGAGTCCGCGCCAAGAGACGGACCCACCGTGCGCTCCTCCAGATACGTGAGGGAGGCCGGCAGCGCACCCGAACGCAGCGTCAGCGCCAGGTCGTTGGCTTCCTGCTGCGTGAAGTTACCGGCGATGCGGCCGTCATCGCTGATTCGGCCTTCGATGACCGGCGCCGAGTACACACGCTCGTCGAGGACGATCGCGAGGTTGCGGCCAATGTTGGCGCCGGTGAATGTGCCAAACCGGCTGGCGCCATCTGACTTGAGCGAGAAGCCCACGGCCGGCCGGTTGTTCTCGTCAAGTGTCGGCCGCGCGTTGCGCAGGTCGCGACCGCTGACGACGGGGGTCTTCTTGAGCAGGTAGTACACGACGCCCCCTGGTGCCTGGCCCGGCGCCGACGGCGCGACGCCCGGCAGCACCTCGGCATCCGACGGCACCATGCCGCCGGTCGCCGTCAGCAACTGCTCGCGCGTGCTGGCCGGCCCCGATTCGACCAGCGTCAGCTCGAGCAGCGATGTGGACTTGATGATCTCCTTGGCGCGTGTGACGTCGTCTACACCGGGCAACTGCACGAGGATCTGATCCTGCCCGCCCTGCCGCGCGACGATGGGCTCGGCCACGCCGAGCTCGTTGACTCGGCGATCGATGGTGCGAATGGCCTGGTCCACCGTCTCCTGGCGGATCTGGTTGGCGATGTTCGCCTTGATGCGGAACACGTACGTGCCCGCCGCTCCCGACTCGCGGTTGAACGTGGCCTCGACCTCAGTCGCGGCCTGGCGCAGCACGCCGTCCTGATCGGCCGCGACGCCGGCGAGCTGAAAGGCCGTCGGGCTCAGAGCCGTCGCCGTGACGCCGACACCGCCCGCCTTCACCAGCTCGTCGCGCAGCCGGTTCATCGACGTCTCGGTCTCCAGCCTCAACGCGTCGTCGGTCTGGACGCGGAGGACCAGGTGCACTCCACCCTTGAGGTCGAGGCCGAGGCGCACTTTCTGCGTGGGCGGGTAGATCGCCCAGGCGCCAAGCGCAACGACCGCCACGATGGCGAGCACTCTCCAGCGAAGACTCTTGTTCACTGCGCCTGCCCTTCCCCGGCTACCGGCTCCTGGCCCTGAAATCCGACGACGGCAGAGCGCGCGATCTCGACGCGGATCTTGTCGGCGACCTGCAATTGCAGCGACTGATCGCCTAGCCGCGTGATGCTGCCGTACAGGCCACCCGTGGTGATCACCTTGTCGCCGATCTTGAGGTTCCGGAGAAATTCCTCAACCTTTTTCTGCCGGCGCCGCATCGGCATCAGGATGATGAAGTAGAAGATCGCCAGGACAAGTGCAAAGGGAACCAGCTGCACCCACGGGCTGACCGATCCGCCGTCGGGGGGCGCACCCAGTGCCAGCAGCAGGCTGTGCGCGGACATACCAGGAAGACTCATGGGGGCTCGGGCGTGCCACGCTCGTAGCGGTCGAGAAAAGCCTCTCGGAACGCCGCGAACCGGCCAAAACAAATAGCCTCCCTGATCGCCTCCATAGTGTCAAGGTAGAACTGGATGTTGTGGATGGTGTTGAGGATGGCGGCGCTCATCTCCCCGGCGACGTAGAGGTGACGCAGGTAGGCCCGGGAGCTTGTGCGGCACGTGTAACACCGGCACGACTGGTCGACTGGCCGGCCGTCCTCGGCATACTGGGCGTTCTTGATATTGAGTTTGCCGTCGCGGGTGAACAGTTGGCCGTTGCGGGCGTTTCTGGTCGGCAGCACGCAGTCGAACATGTCGACCCCGCGGCTCACGGCTTCGACCAGGTCAACCGGCGTGCCGACCCCCATCAGGTAGCGCGGTTGATCGAAGGGCAGCCACCCGGTCGTCTGCTCGACGATGTCGTACATCAGCGGGATGGGCTCGCCGACGCTGAGACCGCCGATGGCGTAGGCCTCGAACCCGACGGCGACTGTGCCCGCCGCCGACACCTCCCGCAGTTCCGGCACCACGCCCCCTTGCACGATGCCGAACTGCGACTGGCCAGGATTGACCAAGGCCGAGGGCGGCAGGACCTGGCCGTCGGGACCGGGGGAGGCTGCGCCAGCGCGCAGCGCCTGCATCCGCGCGCGCCCGCGCCGGGCCCAGCCAAGCGTGAGGTCCACCGACGCCGCAACCGCCGACGGCTCGGCTGGATAGGCCAGGCACTGGTCAAACACCATCGCGATGTCTGATCCCAGCGCGGCCTGAATGTCCACCGCCGATTCCGGCGAAAGGAACCGGGCGCTGCCGTCCAGATGCGACCTGAAGTGCACGCCGGCTTCGGTGATGTGCCGTCGGCCCTCGAGGCTGAAGACCTGATAGCCGCCGCTATCGGTGAGGATGGCGCCATCCCATCCTATGAAGCGATGGAGTCCCCCTTTGCGGGCGATCATGTCTTCGCCCGGGCGCAGGTGCAGGTGATAAGTGTTGCCGAGGATGATCCGTGCCCCGGCGTCGGTGAGGTGTTGCTGCGTCAGCGCCTTGACGGCGCCTTGAGTGCCGACCGGCATGAAGACGGGTGTCTCGATGACGCCGTGGGGTGTGGTCAGCCGCCCGGTGCGGGCACGGCCATCGGTGGCAACAAGGTCGAACCCAAAGGACATGGCTGATCAAGGATGGTAAGGTAACTTCCGGTTACGAGTTACGAGTTACGAGTTACGGGTTACGGCTTACCGGTTACGGGCTGCAGGTGGGATGCACGTGAAGAAGCTGCGTGTCGGCGTGATCTACGGCGGACGGTCGGGCGAGCACGAAGTGTCGATCGCGTCGGCGGCGGCGGTTTTCAAGCACCTCGATCGCACGCGCTACGAGCCGGTGGCGATTCGGATCGAGAAGGACGGGCGGTGGACGCTGGCCGACCGGCCGCCGACGGCACTTGCCGCTGCTGAGGTGATCGACCAGGCGCGGCTGTCGTCGACCCACGCGGTGCGCCCGGGGCGCGAGGCGCACCTAGTGAGCTACCCGACCCAAGACACGGTGCTCACGATCGATCGAGGCGCCGGGGGCGATGAGGGCGCGCGGGTGACCGGGCTCGGTCTCGACGTCGTGTTCCCGGTGTTGCACGGTCCGTACGGCGAAGACGGCACCGTGCAGGGCCTGCTCGAGTTGGCCAACGTGCCGTACGTCGGCGCCGGTGTGCTGGCCTCGGCGGTGGGCATGGACAAGGCGTTCATGAAGATCGCCTTTGCGGCCCGCGGCCTGCCGTTGGCGCCTTATCGCGTGCTGCTCGCGCACCAGTGGCGCGACCAACGCGACGTCCACGCACAGGCCATCGCGCAGGCGCTGGGGTTCCCGCTGTTTGTCAAGCCCGCCAATCTGGGGTCGAGTGTCGGCATCTCCAAGGCCAGGACCGACGCCGATTTGCTGACTGCCATCGACCTGGCCTTTCAGTTCGACCGCAAGGTGGTCGTCGAGGTCGCCGTACCGGCCGCTCGTGAGATCGAAGTTGGCGTGCTTGGCAACGACGACCCTGACGCGTCGGTGGCTGGCGAGATCATCACCACCCGCGAGTTCTACGATTACCAGGCCAAGTACCTCGACGAGGGCTCCGTGCCGGTCATCCCCGCTGATCTGGACGAGGCGACCCTCGTGCAGGTGCGGCGCCTGGCAGTGGAGGCGTTCAAGGCCGTCGATGGCTCGGGGTTGGCACGCGTGGATTTCCTGCTGGCGCGCGAGTCGGGCACGCTCTACGTCAACGAGGTCAACACGATGCCGGGCTTCACGACCATCAGCATGTACTCGAAGCTCTGGGCCGCCTCGGGCCTGGACTACGCGGCGCTGCTCGACCGGCTGATCCAACTGGCGCTCGAGCGCCACGCGGCTAAGCAGGGTCTGCGGACGAGTGCCATGTGAATTGCAGATTGACGATTGACGATTAAGACGTGCCGCGGCGTGTCCTCATCTCCGGCGCCCTAGCCCTTGCGCTGATCCTCGAGGTCGCCTACCCCGTCAGGGCCACCTCTGGGCTCACGGAGCTGGCCGGGCTCAAGCTCGCCTACGGCGCACTGCTCGACGCACAATTCGATCGCGCCGCCGACGCGCTGCGGACGGCGTGCGGCCCGGCGCCACGCGAGGCCTGCGACGTCCTGGAAGCTACCAGCCTCTGGTGGCAGATCCTGCTCGACACGCGCGACACCAGCCGCGATGCGGCGTTTGTGCGGGAAGTCAACGAGGCGATCGACCGGTGCGAGCGGTGGGTCGCTCGCGAGCCGGGCCGGGCCGAGGCGTGGTTCTATCTCGGCGGCGCCTACGGCGCGCGCGTGTCGTGGCGCGTGGAGCGGGGTCAGCGGCTGGCAGCGGCCCGTGACGGCAAGCGGATCAAAGACGCCCTCGAACGCGCGCTGGCCCTCGAGCCGACGCTCGAGGACGCGCGCTTCGGCATCGGCCTCTACAAGTACTACGCCGACATCGCGCCAGTGGCCGCCAAGATTCTGCGCTTCCTGCTGCTCCTGCCGGGGGGCGACAAGGTCTCCGGCCTGCGCGACATGCAGGCCACCGAGGCACGCGGGCAGCTGGTGGCGGGCGAGGCGCTGTACCAACTGCACTGGATCTACTTCTGGTACGAGCAGCAGCCGCGCCGCGGGCTCGACGCGCTCGAGCGCCTGTCGGCCCGCTACCCTGGCAACCCACATTTTCTGCAGCGCATCGGCGAGGTTCAGGTCGAGTACTTCCACGACGCCGCCCGCAGTCTGGAGGCGTGGCAGCGACTGATCGACACCGCCGCCGCCAGCGGCACGCCGCAGCTCGCCCAGGTCCGCGGGCGGTTGGGCGCGGCCGAGCAGCTTGATGCGCTGCTGGAAACCGATCGCAGCCTGCCGGAGATCCGCCGCGTGCTGGAACTGGCGCCGGCACGGCCCGTCGGCACGGTCGCGCGCGCGCAGGTGCTGCTCGGACGAATGCTCGATCGGCTGGGGCACAGGGACGAGGCCGTGGCGGCCTATCGCGCTGCCGCGTCTGCTCGGGTGCCCGACGGTGACCCCGACCGCGTGGGTCCGCAGGCGCGCATGGGCCTGTCGCGCACGCCAGATCGTGTCTCCGCGGAAGGCTATCGCCTGAGCCTCAGCGGCTGGCGTGCGTTTGAACGCGGCGACCTGTCGACGGCCGCGGAGGTACTGAGCCGCGCGCGCACGCTGGCTCCGACCGACGCGATGATCCGGGTGCGGCTCGCACGGGTGACGGCTCACACCCACCCGGACCGCGCGCTGGCCGAGTTTGACGCCGTGATTGCGGCGCGTCCGCGGGTGACGCCGGTGGCGCTCACCGCGGCCTATGCGTGGAGTGCTGAATTGCTCGAGGCGCGCGGCGCGCGCACACACGCCCTCGATCGGTATCGCACCGCGACGCGCGTGTTTGCAGGTGATTCACGTCTCGCGGACGTGGCACGGAAGGCGTTAGTGAGGTTGGGAGCGAACTGACTGTTCCGAAGTCCGGAGTCCGGGGTCCGGAGTCAAAAAAATAAGGGGGGCACCGATGCCCCCCTCAGTCTTGCTCGACAGCGTTGTTACCGCTTCTTCGCTGCCTTCTTGGCGGTCTTCTTGGCTGCTTTCTTTGCCATCGCTGATCCCCCCCTTCTCGGCTGTAGGGTGCGCGTCAGACCGCACCGCGTCGGGTCTCGATCGTTGGCCGCCTGGCCCTCGTGATCGCCCGCCGCGGTGTCTTCCGCTTCGGGACCACCCGTGTGCAAGCCTCGCAGCGGGCTTGCGTCGGGGTGGTGAACTCGATGAGGCCTTTCGTGACACCTGAAAGAAGTTGGGGGTGACCTAACCAGGTCACCCCCGCGCGGTCACGTACTTACCGCTTCTTCGCGGCCTTTTTCTTCGTGGCCTTCTTCGCAGTCTTCTTCGCCATTCTTCCTCCTAGAGTGAGGGTGACTCACGTCACGCCACCGAGCACTTACGCATCTACTGGTGGCCTGAGCGATCCGCCCTCATACAAGATGTAGATTATGGATGAGAAAAATCGGATGTCAAGCACAAACTTTCGCTGAGTGTCAAGACTTGACACCTCAGTTGCTCGACCGCGTGTGTCGTTGGTCGTCGTCGTGCTCTCGTGCGGCTGGCCCGATCGCGTGACGTGACGTTCCTACGTTCCTACGTTCCTACGTTCCTACGTTCCTACGTTCCTACGTTCCCACGTTCAACGCACGTTCCATCCTCAGCTGCCGTTCCACACGCGCACCTGTCTGATGAGGTCGCCGCGCGAGAGCTGATCCACCACCTCCATGCCCGAGATCACCTGGCCGAACACGGTGTACCGCGCGTCCAGATGCGGCTGCGGTGAGTGCGTGATGAAGAACTGGCTGCCGCCGGTATCGGCCCAGTCGAGCGCCATGCCGACAGTGCCGCGCAGGTAGGGCCGCTGGTTGATCTCGTCGCGAATCGTGTAGCCGGGTCCGCCTTCCCCGTCGCCACGCGGGTCGCCGTCCTGCACCACGAAGTTGGGGACGACGCGGTGGATGGCCACCCCGCTGAAGTAGCCCGACTGCGCCAGGTCCGTGAACGTGCGGACCGTCAGCGGCGCGTCGAGCACGGCCAGCTCAATCTGAATCGTGCCTTTGTCGGTGTCGATGTAGACGTGGGTCGACACCGGCGGCGCGATCATCGCCGGGGACGCGTACACTCCGCGGTCCAGTCGCGTGGGCGCCGGACGGATGGCCATCGCCTCGTCGATAGCGGGGTCGAGCTCACGAAGCAGTTGCGTGGCGCGCAGCCGCACGGCCCAGTCCGTGTCGGCCAGGGCCTTTCGCAGCGCCGGCAGCGCGGCCTCGGGTCCAAACACCGCGAGCGCCGAGAGCGCTCCTGCGCGTGCCACGTACAGCGTGTCACGTTGGGCAAAGACGGCGGCCCCTTGCAGCGCCTCGACCGCACCGGACGGCTTGAGTTCGGCCACCGCCGCCGCCGCCGCACCTCGCACCACCGCGTCGTCGGCCTTCAGCTTGTCGAGCGCGAGGGCGCCGGCGCCGGGCGTCTTGCGTCTGGCCAGCGCGGCGAGCACCGCGGGGAGCACACGCTGATCCTGGTCGCCCGCCATCGGCTCGAGCAGCGCCGTGGCCGTCTCGACCGGCAACTCGGCCACCGCGGTGGCGATGGCGGCGCGCACGGTCCAGTGCGCGTCGGGGTCGAGCCCCGACAGTGCGCCGAGGAAGCGCTCCGGGTCGGCGCGGACGAGCGCGCCAAACGCTTCGGCCCGGACAGATGGGGCCCGGTCGGTCACCAGATCCAGCAACAGGTCGGTGCTCTCTTGGACCCGGAGGGCACCCAGCGCGCGGACGACTTCGGCACGCAGCTCGTCGTGCAGCCCGCGTGCCTTGAGCAGGTCCGACAGTGTCGGCAGCGCGCGCGGGTCGGCGATCTCGGCGAGCGCCCGGATGGCCTCCACGCCGATGATCGACGAGCCGGGCGTGTTGGCCGCAAGGCTGCGGAGCAGATCGACGGCACCGCGATCTTTCACCGCGCCGAGTCCGCGTGCCGCAAATGCCCGGGTGTAGACGCCATCGCCTTGTGCCAGCGCACGCAGGACGGGTGCCGCCCGTTGGTCACCCACACGGCGAAACGCGTAGGCCACGGGCCACCAGCGCGTCACCGGCGCGCCCTTGGCGTCGAGCACGGCCGCAGCCAGCGGCTCGTAGGCCTTCAGGCGGGCGAGCGCATAGATGCCCAGACGCGTGGCTTCGATCTCCGGCGAAAGCGGGTAGCCGCTTTCGTCGGCCACCACGGACGACAACGCCCCTGCCTTCACGTGGGCGGCCACCATCGCGCCTATCGGTACGGCGCTGTCGGTGTCGCCGATAAGACCCAACGCCTCGGCGGCACGTCCACCGACGATGGGTGAGGCATCGGCCAGCGCAGCGCGCAGTGGCATGACCGCCTCGCGGCGACCCAGCAGGCCCAGCGCAAACGCCGCCATCTGTCGGACCTCGAACTCCGGGTCGGCGGAAAGGCGCGCGATAAGGGGCGCCACGCCGCCGGCCAGCCCCACGCGGCCAATCGCCAGCGCGGCTCGTCGACGCGTCCGCGCCGAGGCGTCGCCCAGCAGTGCAACGAGGTCCGGCTGCGGCGGAGCCGGAAGCGCCACCGCGCGGCCACGGCGCGAGGTCGGCTCCACCGTCGGGGGCGCAGGCGGCGGGGCCGGGTCGCGAAGGAGCCGCTGATCCTCGAGACGGCTGATCGAGGCCAGCAGCGGCTCGGCCGGCACGACCACCGGCGGCGCCGGCGGCGGCGTGCTGGCGCATGCGGCCAGGACGGTCAACGACAACGCAGAGGTGGTGGCGCGTCCGATCACGACGAGGCGATCTCCATGCGGCGCAGGGTGGCCTGCTCGAGACGCGACTCGACGATGCGCACGCCGAGGCCAGGACCGTCGGAGGGCACCGGCACCGTGCCGTCGGGCAGGAGGTCGATCGGCGGGTCGATCACGTCCGGCTCATAGTACCGCCGGCTGGCCGCGATGTCGCCCGGCAGACTGAAATTGGGCAACGTGGACAGGTGCAGATTGGCAGCGCGGCCGATGCCCGACTCCAGCATCCCGCCGTGCCACACCGGCACGCCGTGCGCGGCGCAGGCGTCGTGCACGCGAATCGACTCGGCGAACCCGCCAAGGCGGCCCGGCTTGATGTTGATGATGCGGCACGCGCCGGTCTCGAGGGCCTGAATGGCCAGCCGCGCGCTGGTGATCGACTCGTCGAGGCACACCGGCGTGGCGATCTGGCGCTGCAACGCGGCATGGTCGGCGATGTCGTCGTAGTCGAGCGGCTGCTCGATCATCATCAGGTCGTACGCGTCCAGACGCGCCAGATGTGCGGCGTCCGCGAGCGAATAGGCGGCATTGGCGTCGACCATCAGGGGGATGCCTCCGAACGCGCCGCGGATGCGTTCCACCGCGTCGACGTCCCAACCCGGCTTGATCTTGATCTTGACGCGCTGGTAGCCGGCGTCGCGCTCGATCCTCACGCGGTCGACCAGCTCGTCGAGGCTGTCCTGAATCCCAATGGACACACCGGAGGCGACAGGACGTCCGGTGCCGCCCAGCACCTGCCACAGCGGCTGCTGGTGCTGGCGCGCATAGAGATCCCAGGCGGCCATCTCGACCACGCCCTTGGCCATGAAGTGGCCGCGCACGCGCGCCAGCGCCGGGAAGATGTCGCGGGGGTGCGCGAAGTCGACGCCGACCACCAGCGGCGCGAGAAACTCGCTGATGACGTGCCAGGCCGTTTCGGTTGTCTCGCTGCTGTAGTACGGGTTGTGCTCAGCGACGCACTCACCCCAGCCGGTGTGACCGCCGCCGTCGACGCGCACCAACAGGAAGTGGCGGTCGTACGAACGGCCGAAACTGGTCTCGAAATGACGGACCAGAGGCAAGCGAAGGAGGCGAAGTTCGAGGCGCTCTACTCGCACAGGATTGTAAGAGGTTCGATCGACGCAGCCGTAATCGTCAATCGTCAATCTGCAATCGTCAATGAGGGGCCGATAGTAGCACGCGGCCCTGTGCTTGCCTGCCGCGCGAATCGGCCGCTATACTCCGCGCACGTTGAACTTCCGGCACATCAGCATCGAAGGGCCGATAGGCGTCGGCAAGTCGGCGCTGGCCGAGCATCTGGCCGGCCGCCTCGATGCGGCGCTGGTGCTGGAGGAACGCGAGAATCCCTTTCTCGCCGACTTCTACGCGGAGCGTCCCGGCGCGGCGCTGCAGTCGCAGCTGTTCTACCTGCTGGCGCGGCATCGCCAACAGGGCGTGCTGCGACAGGCCGATCTGTTCAGTCAGCTCACCATCGCCGACTACCTCTTCGATCGCGACAAGATCTACGCGTACCTCAACCTGGACGACAACGAGCTGTTCATCTACCAGCGGCTGTTCGAGCTGCTGGCGCGCGACGTCATTCCGCCCGATCTGGTCATCTATTTGCAGGCGCCCACCGACCTGCTGATCAAGCGCCTGCGAGCGAAGGCGCGCGAGCCCGAGGACGGCGACGCGCTCATTCCCGATGCGACCTACCTGCAGGAGCTCAACGAGGCCTACCAGCACTTCTTCTTTCACTACACCGCCAGCCCGTTGCTCGTGGTGGAGACCTCGAGCGTCGGGAACCGCCCCACCGACGCGATCGTCGACGACCTGATACGTCAGATCGAGGGCATGACCGGGGGCACGCGGTACTACGTGCCTCGGACCTGACGCGACCCGAGTTCGGGTTGATCAGGTGAGACAGGGCCCAACCTGGCCCAACCTGGCCCAACCTGATCAACCTGATCAACCTGTAGTAGTCTCGTCAGGTGGCGTGGTTCAAGAAGAGCCGGAAGCCCATCGAGGCCCAACCCGAGAAGAGCAGCAAGATCCCGGAAGGCCTCTGG
>JAENWD010000050.1 GCA_016650245.1 Vicinamibacteria bacterium | reverse complement strand
CTTCGCACGGGGGACAAAGTCTGCGAGACGGCAGGACTCCGCAGCGAAACGTGAGCTCTCGGCCGCCCCCAGGGCGCGGGCGAAAGGCCCACGCGCGAGGCGGAGCCGACTCCCCGCGCGAACGAAGTGAGCGCCCTCCTCGGGCCGCAAGGCCCGAGCCCCGCTGAGCGCGAACGCGCGAGGCCCCTCCGCGAGGTGAAGCCGAGCGCCCCCCGCGCGAGCGGAGTGAGCGCACCCCCATGGCCCCCCGGCCCCCCTCGGGCCGCAAAGGCCCGAGCCCCCGCCGAGCGCGTCAGCGCGAGGCACCCCCGCGGGGCTTCGGCCCGCGCCCCATCTAAAGCTCGTCCGTGGGCTGCCGATAGATCGTCTGACCCCAGCGAGACGTCTGGCAGGGCACACCAATGATCTGGTTCTATCAGCGCGGCGACCGGCACCTCTTCTACGAGGTCCGTTTGCGGGACGACGGTCCCGGCTACGAGCTTGGTCTGGCCTCCCCGGAGGGCACACTGCTGACCGAGCTCTTCCTCAGCGAGGAGGCCTTGACGCGTCGTTTTGCAGAGCTGCAGGCGGCCCTGATTCGGGAAGGTTGGGGACCCCTGGACCGGCGGCCGCGGGAGTCAACCCTGGAACGCCGCCGCGCGGCTGGCTTCGGCACCAGCGCGATGGTCTGTTAGCGCCCCGCCCTGGAAGAAGAACCGCGCGATGACGTCGCGCAACTCCCCAATGGACTCGCTCTGATTGATCGCGGTGCGCAGGTGCGAGCCGTTGTTGAGTCCTTTCGTGTACCAGGACCCCAACGCCCGCAGCTTGTTGATGACCCACCGCTCGCGTCCCCGCGCCACGCGCTCCTGTGCCGACGGGTTCAAGGCCGGATCGGTGATGACGGAGTGCCGGAACCCCTCGGCTTCGTTCTCGCCTTCGGCCAGCAGCAGGTCGAGATAGTCGAGCAGGAACTGCCCGCGTTGCCCGAGCGTGACCGGCTCGGGCGTGCGACCTTCGACCAGCGCCTGTGCCTGCGCGAGAATCCACGGGTTGCGCAACACCCCGCGTCCGATCAGCACGCCGCTGACCGCAGTGGTCCGCAGCCGCTCGATCGCCTGCTCGGGCTCGATCACGTCGCCGCTGCCAAACACCGGGATATCCACCGACTCGGCCACGCGCGAAATGAAGTCCCAATCCGACGAGCCCGAGTACGACTGCGCCGCCGTCCGCCCGTGCACGGCGATGGCGGACGCCCCGGCATCCTCCACCAGGCGCGCCAGCACCCCGGCATTGCGCTGCTCGTCGTTCCACCCCGCACGCATCTTGACGGTGACCGGGATCCGAACCTTCTTCGTCATCGCGGCGATGACGGAGGCGGCGTGCTCGGGCTCACGCATCAGGCTGCACCCGGCCTGGTGCTTCGCGATCTTGGGCACCGGGCAGCCCATGTTGACGTCGACGACGTTGGCGCCGAGCTGCTCGATGATTTGCGCGGCGTCGGCCATGGTCTCGGGGTCGCCGCCGAAAATCTGGATCGACACCGGCCGCTCTTCCTCGGTGTACTCGGCGTACTCGAGCGTCCGGTCGATGCCGCGCACGAGGCCTTCCGAGCTCACCATCTCGCTGACCACCAGACCACAGCCGCCCTGCCGCTTGACCAGGCGGCGAAATGCCGTGTCGGTCATGCCCGCCATGGGCGCGATCGCAAAGGGCGACGGGAGTTGGAGGTCGCGAATCTTCATAGGGGTCGCACGTCGGCCGCGTCCACCTGCACGCTGACACCCTGTCCGATGAGGTTCACGGCCAGGATCAGTCGCGCGTGTGTCCCTTTGCGCGTCAGCCGCCCCACCACGCCGGCCAACGGCCCGTGGACCACTTCGACCATCGTGCCGGTCTTGATCGTCGGACACGGGTCGTACGGCAGCGTGCTCGTCACCAGCGTCCGGATGCTCTCGATCTCTTCGGTCGGCACTGGCACAGGTGTGCCGTTGACCGAGACGATCGAGACGACGCCAGTGCACTTGAGCACCGTCAGGCGCGCTTCGGGATCGAACTGCGCGAAGACGTACCCTGGAAACAACGGGACTTCGATCTGCTTGCGGCGATCCTTCCAGCGGCTCCACTTCGTGAGCGTCGGGAGAAACGCAGGGACCTGCTTCTCGCCCAGCTGCGCCCGGACGACCTGCTCGTGCCGGCTGCGGGTCCAGACGGCGAACCAGCGGACCGCGCGGGCCGTGTCCGAGCCGGCCGCACCTGGGTCGGGCTGGGACCCGGAGGAAGGGGACATCAGTTCGTTGCGGGCGCTGGCTCTCCGACCTTGGACTGCCACGCCTTCTTGATCTCTTCGTTCTTCCACTCGATGATCGCCTGGGCCCGCTGCTTTTCCAGGTATTTCTTGAACTCGACCTGGCGCTTCTGTTCGAAGATCACGTCGGCGATCCGGTCGTGCGCATCGTCGGCCGTCATCACCTCGTCGGCCGTCTGCGTTTCCAGCTTGACGATCTGATAGCCGGCCGGGGTCCTGATGACGTCGCTGACGTCGCCGGGCTTGAGCCCCTTGAGCAGCTCCTGAAACGCGGGCGTCAACTCGGCCGGGTTGAGCGGGCCGACCAGACCGCCGTTGGCCCGCGACGGCGAGCCCGACACCTCGCCTGCCACCTGCTCGAACGCCTCCCCGCCAACGATTCGCGTGCGCGCCGCGTCGGCGGTGGCCTTGGCCTCGTCGTCAAGACCGACGTTGATGCCCTTGTCGCTCTTGGCCACGGCGACCTGGATCTCGCGAATCGTCACCTGGCCGGGGCGGGTGAAGTCCTTGACGTGCTCGGCGTGGTACTTCCGCGCTTCCTCTTCGGTGATGCTGATCTTGCCCAGCACCTCGGCCTGCTGCACCCTGGTCACCAGCATCTGCTTCTCGAGCGACGCCCGCAGGTCGGCCATCGTCATACCTTCCTGCTTCAGCGCGGCGAGAAACGCGTCGTCAGTGTCGAGCTTGTTGTCGGTGCGGATGCGCGTGACGACGCGGTTGAAGTCCTCGTCGGTCATCTTGTAGCCCAGCTCCTTGCCTCGCTGGACCAACAGCATCTCGTCGATCGTCTCGACCAAGAGTCCGGGGGTGATGTCGGCGATTGCCTTCTTCAGCGCCTCGTCGTCGGCCGGCTGGATGCCGCGTGAGCGCAGCGCCAGCACCTGGCGTTGCTCCAGATCGGTCTTGGTGAGGATTTCGCCGTTCACCTTCACCAACACCGCCTCGATGATGTCGGCTGACACAGAGACAGCCATCGACGCGACGATCACGGCAAGCAGGGCGAGCCGGGGAAGCGGGGCAGGCAGGCGGCGCACGTACATCAGGACCTTCAATTCTTTCTGACTCAACATCTTACCCTCAGCCGAGCAGGTCGCTCAATAACCCGCCGACACGAGTAAAGACGCCGGACGGCCCGTGGGGGTCTTGCGGGTCTGCTTTCGGCGTGTTTTGCCCGATGTTCGCCCAGGGCGACGGCCTTGGGCCGTGGGCTCTGGGCTTTGGGCCGAGGTCCAGCCGCAGGCTGGCTGGGGGCACGAGCGTGACGTCGCGCCGCAGCTGGACCATTCGCACCAGCGTCGCCGGATCCACCTTGGTCTGCGGCCGGAACCGGAACACGACCTTCTCGCCCTCGCGGTCCACGGCGTCGATGCCGAGCCGGTCGGCCATGACGCGGATGCGGCCGTAGTCGGCCAGATTCAGGATCGACGGCGGAATCGGACCGTACCGGTCGCGCACCTCGGCCACCACACGGTCGACCTGCTCTTCGGTCCTGGCCGACGCGATGCGGCGATAGACCATCAGCCGCTGGTTCATATCGGGGATGTAGGTCTCGTCGATCTTGAGATCGACGCGCAGGTTCACCGTCGCGCGGAGGTCGTCGTCGATCTCTTCGCCCTTGAGGTGGCGGACCGTGTCTTCGAGCAGCTTCATGTACATCTCGAAGCCGACCGAGTCCATGTGCCCGCTCTGCTCGCCGCCGAGCAGATTGCCGGCGCCGCGAATCTCCAGGTCCAGGGCCGCGACTCGGAAGCCGCTGCCCAGGTCGCTGAACTCGCGGATGGCAGCGAGCCGCTTCTTGGCGACGCCTGAAAGTGCGTCTTCCGGCGGGATCAGCAGGAAGGCGTACGCCGGGCGGTCGGATCGCCCGACGCGTCCGCGGAGCTGGTACAACTGCGCCAGGCCGTAGCGGTCGGCGCGATTGATCACGATGGTGTTCGCGTTCGGGATGTCGAGCCCGTTTTCGACGATCGTGGTGGCGACGAGCACGTCGTACTTGTGCGCCACGAAGTCGAGCATGGTCTGCTCGAGCTGCTCTTCGCCCATCTGGCCGTGGCCGACGACCACCCTGGCCTCTGGCACCAGACGGGTCACCAGATTGGCGAGCGAGTAGATCGACTCCACGCGGTTGTGGACGACGTACACCTGACCGCCGCGTTCCAGCTCGTGACGCACGGCGTGGCGGATGACCTCGGCGTCGAACTTCACCACGTGCGTCTGAATCGACAGCCGATCCTTCGGCGGCGTCTCGATCGTGGACATGTCGCGGATGCCGACCAGCGACATGTTCAGCGTGCGCGGAATGGGCGTGGCCGTGAGCGTCAGGACGTCCACGCGTTTGCGCAGGTGTTTGATCTTCTCTTTGTGCGTGACGCCAAAGCGCTGCTCTTCGTCCACCACGAGCAAACCGAGATCGCGGAACAGCACGTCGTTGGACAGCAGGCGGTGCGTGCCGACGAGCACTTCGACCTTGCCGGCCGCAAGATCCTCGAGCGTGGCCTTCTGTTCGGCCTTCGTGCGGAACCGGCTGACCATGTCGATGCGCACGGGGAACCCGGCGAAGCGCTCGCGCAGCGTCTTCAGGTGCTGGAACGCCAGGACGGTCGTCGGCGCGAGCACGGCGACCTGCTTGCCGTCCATCACGGCCTTGAAGGCGGCGCGCATCGCGACTTCCGTCTTGCCGTAGCCGACATCGCCGCAGAGCAGGCGGTCCATCGGCATCGGCGTCTCCATGTCGCGCTTGATGTCGGCGATCGCCGAACCCTGATCGACCGTCAGGTCGTACGGAAACGCGTCCTCGAACTCCTGCTGCCAATGCGTGTCGGGGGCAAAGGCGTGGCCGGCGACGGCCTTGCGCGCGGCGTAGAGCTTGAGGAGCTCTTCCGCCATGTCGCGCATCGCCTTTTTGACGCGCGTCTTGGCTTTCTCCCACGTCGTCCCGCCCAGCTTGTCGGCCGGTGGCTTGGACGCGCCGGTGTACTTCTGGACGAGGTCGAGCCGCTCCACGGGCACGAACAGCTTGTCGTCGCCGTGATAGCGGAGTTCCATGAACTCCTGCTGCGGCTCGCCCGGGCCGAGCGTGATCTGCTTGAGGCCGACGAACGCGCCGATGCCGTGGTCGACGTGCACGACGTAGTCGCCGATCTTGAGGTCGCGAAGATCGGAGAGAAACGCTTTGTTGGCCGACCGGCGCCGCTGCTCCGGCGCGTGCCGATCCTCGTCGAAGACGTCGGTCTCGGCGTAGATCGACAGCGGCGCGCCCGGCAGGCGGAATCCGCGCGACAGCCGGCCGACCGCGACGACCAGCGCCGCCGTGTGCGCGTCTTCGGCGCGTTCGGCCGGCGCCGCGATGATCTGGTAGTCGCGCGCGATCTCCAGCATCCGCTCGGCGCGGCCAGGCGAGGCGGCGACAAACACCACAAGTTCCTGCTGCTCGCGCGCCCGCCGGACTTCGGCGATCCAGTCCTGCACCCGTCCGCTGAACTCGATGACCGGCTGGCACGCGACATGCCGCGCGTCGGGAGCCTCGAGCGCATCACTCTCGACGCTCAGTTGCTCGAGCCGAACCGCGGAGGCCAGGCGCGCGCGCACGGTGTCGCGGTCCAGGAACAGCCGCTCCGGCGGCGCCACCGACCCCGGCGCCGCGCCGCGCGTCGTCCTGGTCTGGCCGGTCAGCGTCTGGTAACTCGCCGCGGTCTGCTCGAGGAAAGTGTCAACGGCCTTGAACACTTCGTCGGGCTCGGCGACGACGAAGGCGGGGCGCCGGCGGAACGTGAGGTACTCGAAGACCGTGGACTCCAGGCGCAGGTCTGCTGCCGACGGGTTGTCGGTCTGCCCCAGGCGTTCGCGAATGGGCACGATGCGTGCCTGGTCCACGGTCCGCGTCGAGCGTTGCGTGGACGGGTCGTAGCGGCGGATGGATTCGACCGTGTCGCCGATGAACTCGATGCGCAGTGGCTCGGCGTCGCCCGGGGGGAACACGTCCACGATGCCCCCGCGCACGCAGAACTCGCCGTGCTCGTCGACGGGATCCTCGCGGGCGAATCCGGCTTCGACCAGTTGCTCGGCGAGCAGCAGTGGTCCGATGTCGACGCCAGGGGCCAGGTCCACCGATGCCGACGCCAGCTGGGCAGGCGGCACCAGCCGCGGCAGCAGCGCCGCCGCTGAGATCACGACCGCGCGCGTCTGGCCCGCGACGATCTCGGAGAGCGCACGCGCGCGTGTGGAGGCGACCTGCAGGTGAGGCGCCAGGCCGCGATAGGGATCGACCTCGTGACTGGGCAGCGGCACGACGGCATCGGCCACCGCGGATTCTCCCAGACCCTCGAGGGCATCAAGGAAATATCGCGCGTCGGACGTGAGCTCGTCGACGTCGGCGTCTGACGGCACGACGACTACCGTCAGTTCTTTCGGGGTGCTGTTGGCGCGCAGGGCGACGTACAGACCACGGGCCGCCGGTGTAAGGCCCGACAGGGTGCCGCTTTGCGCGTCCAGACCGGCCTTCACGGCGGCTGAACGAAACAACGCGCGGAGCGCGAGAGACGAGGAGGCCACCTTACAGTTACGAGTGACGAGTGACGAGCTACGAGTTACGAGTGCGACGTCCGCCGGATCCTCTCGATCAACGTCGTCGTCGAGAATCCTTGCTCGATTGGCATGCGCACGACGCGACCGCCACGGGCTTCGACGACGTCGCGGCCGACAATCGCATCGTCGGCCCAGTCGGCGCCCTTCACCAGCACGTCGGGCTGCAGGCGGCTGATGATTTCGTGCGGCGTGTCCTGGTCGAAGACGATGGCCGCGTCGACGCAGTCGAGCGCGGCGATGAGTTCAGCGCGTTCGGCCTCGGGGTTGATCGGCCGGGCAGGGCCCTTGTACGCGCGCACGGATCGGTCCGAGTTCACGCCGACGATGAGCGCGTCGCCAAGGGCACGCGCCCCCTGGAGATAACGCAGGTGGCCGGGGTGCAGCAGATCGAAGACGCCGTTGGTGAAGACAACGGTCTTGCCGGCCTCGTGGAGCCGCTTGACCAACGCCACGCAGGTGTCCAGCGCCGCCGGTTGATACGCACGCATGTCGGTCACAGGCCGCGCGGTGACAGTCGTACCGACGGCGAGAACTCCCAGCGGTGGCGCGGCCGGTAGATGCCGACGTCTTTCGTGCGGGACTTCACCCGGAACGTGTAGAGCTGCCGGTGATAGTCGTAGGCGAAGCCGTCACGCTTGTGCACCGCGGCGTCGAGCTTGTAGGTGCCCTCGACCAGATCGAGGCTCTCGATGACGAACCGCGCGGTCCCGCGACCGGTCAACTCGACCGACTTCAAGTCAGCGATGTCGGTGTTGGTGCCGTAGCAGCAGATGCCGTCGGCGCTGAAGAGGCCGATGCCGAAGGCAAAGTCTGTGACCGGGTGCTTCGCGGTCACGCTCAGCTCGATCGTCACCACCTCGCCGGAGTGGAACACGTGGCCGGGCTGCCCGTCTTCGCCAATGAGGCTGACGCCGGTGATTTCCACGTCTCGCGAGCCCCATCGACCTTCCGACGCCTTGAAGCCGTCGTCGGGCGCTCCGGCGGCGGCGACCGGATCGGAGATCGCCGGTTGGTCGACCGGTTCGGACGCGGCATGTTCCTGCGCCGTGGCGTCGGCGGCTGCCAGGGCACGTTCTTCCCTCTTCTCGACGTCGGTGATGTAGGCACCGACGACGCGGCGCGGGTCGCCGTGCGCGCCGGCGAGTCCGCCGTCAATCCAGAGCGCTTCGTCGCAGAACCGCTCCACCAGCGCCAGCGAGTGTGTGACCAGCAGCACCGTCTTGCCGCGGCGCCTGAACTCGCCGAACTTGTCGAGGCACTTGTGCGTGAAGCCCTCGTCGCCGACGGCCAGGACTTCGTCGATCAGCAGCACGTCGGGATTGACGTGGATTGCCACGGCAAAGCCCAGGCGCATGTACATACCCGACGAGTACGTCTTCACCGGGGCATCGATGAAGTCCTCGAGCTCGGCGAACTCGACGATCTCGTCGAAACGTCGCGCGATCTCCTTGCGCGTCAAGCCGAGCATGATGCCGTTGATGAAGACGTTCTCGCGGCCCGAGATCTCGGGATGGAACCCAGCGCCCAGCTCGATGAGCGCGGAGACGCGCCCGGTGACCGTCACGCTGCCCGTCGTGGGCCTGGAGATGCCAGCCACGCATTTGAGCATCGTGCTCTTGCCCGAGCCGTTGCGGCCGATGATGCCGTAGGTGCAGCCGGCCGGCACCTGAAAAGAAATGCCCTTGAGCGCGGCAAACGTCTCCTCGGGCCGAAGATCCCGGACGAGGCTGCCCGACAGCAGGGCGCTCTTGATGGTCGCGAACTGCTTGCGGTGGGCAAACTTGCGGTAGACCTTCGTGACGTCGCGGGCGTCGATGGCGATCGAGCTCACACGCCCTCCGCAAACGAATCGCGCAGGCGGTCGAACAGCGCATATCCAGCCAGGAACAATGCGGCCGACGCCACCAGGAGCGCCAGCAACCACCTCCAGTGCCCGAACGGACCGTCGTAGAACAGGATCTCTTGATACGAGATCGCCAGGTGTGTGAAGGGATTCAGATCCAGCACCCGCTTGCTCAGCCCCTCACCCGTCCGGGCAGCCAGCTGCATTGGATAGATGATCGGCGTCGCGAAGAACCAGAGCGTCATGAGGTTCGCGAGCAAGTCCTTCAGGTCACGAAAGTGTACCGTCAACGCCGACACGATCAACGCGAGGCCCACGGTGAGCAGCAGCTGCGTGAAGACGACGACGGGAAACCAGGCGAGATCCGTGATGTTGAGCGGATGGCGAAAATAGATCAGGAACCCCAGCAGAATCGGAAGGCCGAGGAAGAAATGCACCATGTTGGCCAGCACGGTGACGATGGGCAGCACTTCGGCGGGAAACAGCACCTTCTTGATCAGGTTGCCGCCAGAAATCAGGACGCCGGACGCCTCGAGCAACGACGAGGAGAACCACGTCCATGGCAGGATCCCGCAGAACATGAAGAGCGCGTACGGCTCCAGTTCCTTCGGGTGCATCCCCGGCAGGACCACCGTGAAGACGAAGGTGTAGATGAGGAGGAGCAGCAGGGGGTTGACGAACGACCAGAAGAATCCCAGCACGGACCCGCGGTAGCGCGCCTTGAGGTCGCGCACCACGAGGCTCTGTATGAGGCCGCGGTACTTGAGGAGGTTGCGGAGGTTTTGGATCAAATGCTTCGCTTCATTCTTACCCGCTCGGCCACCCGCAACTTCATCATCGCGGTCAGCATCGCGATGCGTGCGCGCTCGGCGTCCTGGACGTTCACCGCCGTGTGCAGCTCGCGTTCAGCGGCCTTTCGGTCGGCCTCCTGCCCGGCGACGTCGATGTCTTCGGGCTTGTCGGCCAGGCGCACCAGGACCGTGACCTTGTCCGGCAGTACTTCGGCCATACCGAAGTCGAGCACGAAGAAGGTCTTCTCCCGGCCCTTGCGGAACCAGAGTTCGCCGGGCTTGAGCATCGCCAGCAGCGGCGTGTGGCCTGGGAGGATGCCCAGCGCGCCCTCCCAGCCCGGCAACTGCACCTCGTCCACCTCGTCGTGAACGATGGCCTTGTCCGGCGTGACGATGTCGAGCGTCAGCGCTTTCGGGAGGCTCATGCGCTCTGCTTCGCCTTCTCGATCGCGTCCTCGATCGTGCCGACCAGGTAGAAGGCCTGCTCCGGCAGCGCGTCGTGCGTGCCGTCGACGATCTCCTTGAAGCCACGGATCGTCTCGGCGATGGGGACGTACTTGCCCTTGATTCCGGTGAACTGCTCTGCGACGAAGAAGGGCTGCGACAGGAACCTCTGCACCTTCCGCGCGCGTGTGACGGTGAGCTTGTCGTCCTCCGACAGCTCGTCGATGCCGAGGATCGCGATGATGTCCTGCAGGTCCTTGTAGCGCTGGAGCACCTGCTTGACCTGGCGCGCGACATTGTAGTGCTCGTCGCCGATGACGCGCGGATCGAGAATGCGCGAGGTCGAGGCGAGCGGGTCGACGGCCGGGTAGATGCCCAGCTCCGCGATCGCGCGCGACAGGTTCGTCGTCGCGTCCAG
>JAENWD010000049.1 GCA_016650245.1 Vicinamibacteria bacterium | reverse complement strand
GGTCTACGCGATCGACTCGTGGTCGGTGAGCGACCGGGTCTCGTTGGCGTACGGGGCGCGCTATGCCAAGTACGGCTACATCGACAAGTCGCTGATCAGCCCGCGCGCGCGCCTGACGGTGGCACCGTTTGACACCCTTCGAGTCAGCGTCGGCGCCTCGCGCCGCGCGATGGCGCCTGGTGCCGAAGAGTTCGTGCCCTCGATGGTGGCAGGCACGTGGCTGCCGCCGGAACGCACCTTCGCGCCCATCAAGGGCACAGCCTTCGTGCCCGAGCGGACGCGGCACCTGGACGTCGCGGTCGAACACGATCTGACGGACTCGACCATGGTCGGCGTCCGCGCCTTCACCCAGCGCACCAAAGACCAGATCGTCACGTTGTTCGGGATGGGCGCGCTCGAACGCCAGACCTCCGACCTGGGGCATTACTGGATCGGCACGGCTGGCGACGTCGACGCGCACGGCTACACCGTGAGCATCCGCCAGGTCATCGCACGCCGCGTCCGGGGGTCCGTGGACTACACCGTGACGACAGCGGAGTGGCAGGAGACGGCCGAATCCAATCCGCTCGCACGACGGTTGCCGAGCCTGGCCAGGATGGGCACCGAGCGACTGCACGATGTGACGACGACGATCGAGGCCGACGTGCCGATCACCGAAACCCGGGTGTTCGCGCTCTATCGAATCAACACCGGCTACGTCGGCGATCGCCTCAGCGACCTCGAGAACTCACCCGACGCGCGATTTGACGTCCAGGTGACGCAGTCGCTGCCGTTCATGAACTTCTCGAACGCCCAGTGGGAGATGCTGCTGGGTGTGCGGAATCTGTTCCGCGATGTCGTCGACGAGGCGTCGATGTACGACGAACTGCTGGTGGTCCGGCCGCCCAAGCGCATCGTGGGCGGGCTGACGCTGCGCTTCTAACGACGAATCACTCGTCACTCGTAGCTCGTCACTCGTAGCTGCTAACCGCCGTCCGGCACCTCCCCCCAACCCCGACGACGCGGGTGGTCGTGCTCGGACGGCTTTTTTGTATCCGGCTACGGCATCCATACTGTTGGAGTCTCTGTCCATCGTCTTGAATTGAGGGCACACCAGGGGTTACGCTGAGAACACGTAAATCATTGATAGTTTTACATTTAGTCCGCATCAGACGGTGAGGGTTTTGGGAATGTCGTTTGCACCAGCAGGCACGGTTAGGCAATCGGCAGCCGGCTGAGTTACACGCGAATGGGTCTGACAGAGTCAATTGGAGCGCCGATAGCGCGCCGCCTGGGTTGGGCACGAACCTTCGTGTCGCTGACCCTCGTGGCGACGCTGCTCGGGCTCGGCCTGGCCAACATCGCCTTGCGCGCGACGTGGCACGAGGTCGAGGACGGCGTCCTCTGGGTGACCGGGCCGCAGGGCGTGACGGCCGCCGAGGTGGCGCCGGGCAGCGCCGGCGCCCGGGCCGGAGTGCGGCCTGGCGACGTCCTGCTGGCCATCGGCGACCGGCCGGTCGAGCAGCCCTCGGAAGTGCTGGCCTTCGTGCACGCGCAATCGGCCGGCACCAGGCTGCGCTACACGGTGCTGCGCCTGCAGTCGACCGAGGTCGTCAGCCTCGCGCTGGCGCCGTTGCCTCGTGGGACGACGGCCCTCTACTTCGTGCTCGCTGCCGTCGGCATCTTCACGCTGCTGGTTGGCGCTGGCGTGCGCCACCGGCGAGGGGGCGACGAAGCGACGCTGCACTTCTTCTGGCTCTGCCTGGCGTTTTTCGGGACCATCACCTTTTCGTTCAACGGCCGGCTCGATCGGCTCGACTGGTTCTTCTACTGGACCGATGTCGTCTCGATTCTGTTGCTGCCGCCGCTGTTCCTGCACTTCACGCTGGTCTTTCCCGAGCGTCCGCGCAACTGGGTCCGCACGCCCATGGGGCGCACCTTCCTGCCGCTCATCTACCTGCCGGCGGCGCTGCTGGGTCTGGCGCGCGTCATCGCCATCTCGCGCTCACCGCTGGACGCCAGGTACTTCATTGGCGTCGTCGCCGCACTCGATCGCTTCGAGCCGCTCTACCTGTCGATTTGCCTCGCCGCCGGCCTGGTGATTCTCATCCGCGCCTTCGGGCACGTCCGTTCGGTCACAGCGCGGCGGCAGCTGCGATGGATCGTCTGGGGCACGGCGCTTGGCGCCCTGCCCTTCGCGTTGGGCTACGCGGTGCCGTACGCCTTTGGCGTCGAGCCCTCGCTGCCGATGGAGCTGTCGGCCATCCCGCTCAGCTTCGTCCCGCTCGCGTTTGCGTCGGCCCTGGTCCGCTACCGACTGATGGACGTCGAGGTGATCCTCAAGCGCATGCTCGTGTGGGCCGTGGCCATCGCGGCCATCCTGGGCCTCTACGCGGTGCTGCTCAACGTCGCCACCGAAGGCTTCAGCGGCAACGGCGCCAATCCCAACTGGGTCATCGCGCTGCTGGCCACGGCCGTGGTCGTGCTGCTGGCCAACCCGGTGAAGAACGCGATTCAGGCCGGTCTGGACCGTGCCTTCTACCGCGACCGGTACGACTATCGCCGCGCCCTGGTGGGTTTTGCGCGCGACCTCAACGCCGACCTCGATCTGAACCGCCTGGCCGAGCGGCTCGTCTCGCGCGTGATGGAGACGTTGCTGGTCGACCGCATGGTGCTGTTCATGGCCGACGACGGCGGCGACTTCGCGCCCCTGCGGGCGGCAGGCTTTGCGATGCCACCGCCCGAGCTGGCGCGCCGGTCCGGCCTGGGCGGGCGCCTCGAGGCCGGGCACGTCGTCGCGCTCGACGATCCGCTGGCCGCACGCCGTTTCTCCGACGACGAGATCGAGTTCTGGCGCGACTGGGGACTGTTCCACTTCGTGCCGTGCATCGCCAAGGAAGGCACGATTGCCATCCTCGCGTTGGGGCGTCGAGACAGCGCCGAGCCGCTGAGCAGCGAGGATACGACGCTGCTGGCCGCGGTGGCCGGTCAGGTCGCCACCGCGCTCGAGAACGGCCGCCTCTACAGCCAGCTCCACGTGAAGGCCGAAGAGCTCGACCGCCTGCGCGAGTTCAGCGAGAACGTCCTGCAGTCGCTCGACAGCGGCCTGGTCGTCTCGGACCGCGACGGGCGCATTCTCTGGTGGAACCGCGCCCTCGAAAAACTTTACGGCGTGCCGGCCACCTCGGCCCTGGGGCGGCGGCTGGGTGATGTGTTCGACACGCGCTTTGTCGAGGCGGTCACCGCCGCGCTGCGGGATCAGCCCGAAGGCGCGACGCTGTCGCGGATTCCGCTGGTCTCGCACCACGCGCCCGACGACCGCCTGCTGCTCAACGTCACCATCGCGCCGCTGCGACAGCACCGCGACGGCGAGCTCGACGTCACCGGCTCGGTGCTGATCCTCGAAGACATCACGGCCCGCGTCGAGCTCGAGAAGCAGCTGCAGGTCTCCGAGAAGATGGCGTCCATCGGCCTGCTGGCCGCCGGCGTCGCCCACGAGGTGAACACGCCGCTCACCGGCATCGCCAGCTTCACCCAGATGCTGCTCGAGGGCGCCGATCCGGCGGATCAACGAACGAAGCTGCTCGAGAAGATCGAGCGCCAGACGTTCCGGGCCGCCAAGATCGTCAACGGCCTGTTGCACCTGTCACGTCAGGGCGGGCCCAACGCCAGCGAGAGCGGTCCGGTCGACCTCAACGCGGTCATCCGCGACGTGCTGGGCCTGCTCGAGCACCAGCTGGAGACGGGCAAGGTCAAGGTGCGCCGCGAGCTGGCGACCGTCGGCCCGGTCGTCGACGGCGTGGAGCACAAGCTGCAGCAGGTGTTCCTGAACATGTGCCTCAACGCGCGCGACGCCATGCCGCGTGGCGGCTGGCTCTCCATCGCCACACGCCTGGAAGGCGGCCAGGCGATCGTCGAGGTCGCCGACACCGGGTCGGGCATTCCCAGCGAGCACCTCGCGCGCATCTACGATCCCTTCTTCACGACCAAGTCGATCGGGCAGGGCACCGGCCTGGGCCTGTCGATCACGTACGGCATCGTCCGCGAGCACGATGGCACGATGCACGTGGAGAGTCACGTCGGGCAGGGCACGCGCTTCACCCTCGCGTTGCCGCTCTCTCGCAGCTTCGGTCAGGTGCGGGAGGCGTAATGAGCAGCAGTCCCAACGCCGCGATCCTCGTCATCGACGACGAAGAGATCATGCGGGAGATTCTGGAGACCCTCCTGACGCGGGAAGGGTACTCGGTGCGACTCGCGACCAGCGCCGAGGAAGGCCTCGAACTGGCGCGCTCGCTGCCATTTGACGCGGCGATCGTGGATCTGATGCTGCCCGGGATGGATGGCATCAGCGCGATCGAAGAGCTGAAGCGAGTCAACGAAGAGATGCCGGTGGTGATGATCACGGCGTTTGCGTCGGTGGAAACCGCGATTGCCGCCATGAAGCGCGGCGCGTTCGACTACATCACCAAGCCGTTCAAGAACGACGAGGTCCTCGTCGTCGTCCGCAACGCCGTCGAGCGCAACCGGCTCGTGCAGGAAAACCGGACGCTGCGCCGCACGGTGCAGGAGCAGTATCAGAAGTTCGCCAACATCATCGGGCGCAGCCCGAAGATGCGGCAGGTGTTCGACCTGATCATCCAGGCCGCGCCCAGCCGGTCGACCATCCTGATTCATGGCGAGAGTGGCACGGGCAAAGAGCTGGTGGCCCGCGCGATTCACGCGCACTCCCTGCGCGCCGATCGCGCCTTCGTCACGGTGAACTCGGGCAATCTGCCTCCCGACCTGCTCGAATCCACGCTCTTTGGTCACGTGAAGGGCGCCTTCACCGGCGCCGTCTACCCGAAAAAGGGCCTGTTCGATCTGGCCGACAAGGGCAGCATCTTCTTCGACGAGATGGGCAACATCGCGCTCGAGACCCAGGCCAAGCTGCTACGCGCCATGCAGGAGCGCGAGTTCATGCGCCTGGGTGGGATGGAGGTCATCCGGGTCGATGTGCGAATCATCGCCGCGACCAACGTCGATCTGCGCCGCATGGTCGAGGACGGCCGGTTCCGCGAGGACCTGTACTACAGGCTCAACGTCATCAGCATCCAGTTGCCGCCGCTGCGCGATCGCAAGGCCGACATCCCCTCGCTGGTGCAGCACTTCCTGCAGAAGTACGGCGAGGAGAACCACAAAGAGGGCATGGAGCTGGCGCCGGAGGCCCTTGACCTGCTGATCGACTACGACTGGCCGGGCAACGTCCGCGAACTGGAGAACTGCATCGAGCGGGCGACCGTGCTCACGACCGGCCCCCGTATCGGCACGGATCTGATTCCCGACCACGTCCGCAAGACGCCGGCGTTCCAGATCCCCGAGGTCACGGTGCCGCCGGAAGGCATCTCGTTCAAGGAAGTCATCACCGACTTCGAGAAGCGTCTGATCGAGTCCACGCTGGAAGCCGCCGGTGGCGTGCAGAAACGCGCCGCCGAGCTGCTGCACATCAAGCCGACGACGCTCAACGAGATGATCAAGCGGTACGACATTCGGCCACGCCGGCGCAAGACTGGTCCGGAAGCCGAAGCCGACGGCGGCAACGGCCACGGCTCGCAGCCTGCACCCGCGCCTCCGGCCGCCCAGCCCGTCAACCCGCGCAGGATCGCCGCCGGCGGCTACGACGAGTAGTTCGTCCACGTACGCCAACCACAGAGACACGGAGTTCACGGAGAACGCACAGAGATTCTTCTTGGGGAAACCCAAGAATAGGCTCCGTGTGGCCTCTGAGTTCTCCGTGCCTTCGTGGTTGGCGTACGTAGCCGACACCGTCAACACACAAACAACACAAACCCCGTACCCGCCGCGCGTGTAACATGCGCGGCACTGCCATGTGCCCGCGGGGATCTGCGCGCCCGCCGCGAACGCTCGTCGCGCTGATTGTCTGTGTCACGGTGGTGCCGCTGGCCACGCTGCTGTGGCTCGGGTGGCGCCTGCTGGAGCAGGACCGCTCCCTCGAGGGACAGCAGACTCGGCAGCGGGTCGAGCGGGCGGCAGACCTCATCGTCGCCGCGATCGAGCGGGCCATCGCGACCTCCGAGCAGCGCCTCGCCGCAGGTGCCGCGGACTGGCCCGACGGGGTGGTGGCGGTCACGTTTCGTACCCGCCGCGTAGAGCTTCTGCCCGCGGGCCGCGTCGCGTTCGTGCCGGTGGTGCCGTCGCTGCCCGAGGCGCCGGCCGGCGTGTTTGCTCGCGGCGAAGATCTCGAGTTCCGAGCGGGTGAACCCGCAGCGGCAGTGGCGCTGTTCACGCGGTTGGCCCGATCGCCGGACCCGTCGGTGCGCGCCGGTGCGCTCGTCCGGCTCGCTCGCGCTCTTCGCGGCGCCGGCCGACACGACGAGGCGCTCTCGGTCTACGCGGGTCTGAGGGCCTTTGACGACGTTGTGGCGGTCAACGGCGTGCCGGCCAGCCTGATCGGGCTCTACGGGCAGGCAACGCTGCTCGAGCGCGCACGTGGGGATGCCGGCCTTCGTGCCGTGGCCGACGATCTCGCCAGCGGCTTGCACTCGGGGCGCTGGGTGCTCACTGCGCCCATGTACTGGCTGTACGCCGCGGATGCCGACCGATGGCGCGCCGAGCAATCGCCGGAGCCTCGCCAGGCCGAGGTGCTGGCCGAGGCCCTCGGCGCCTTGTGGAATCGACAGTCGGCAACGGCGCCGCTGGTGGCAGCACCGCCGCGCCGGGAACTCCTCAGCATCCGAGGCCAGTCGCTCGTCGTCTCCTCGCAGGTGTCCGAGGGCGGCGTCCGCGCGTTGATCGCCACGCCGGCGTTCGTGCGGTCGCAGTGGCTGGATCCGGTCACCGCAGTGGCCCGGGAACAGCAGGTGGCGTTCAGCCTGACGGATCCGACCGGACCCGGGTCGTCCACGTCGTCTGTCGAGCCTGGCGCAGTTGGGCGCGCGAGTCGTGCCGCCACCGACACCACGCTGCCGTGGAGCGTGTCCACCGCGTCGTTGGCGCCGCCGGTCGAGCGCATGGCCTTCGAGCTGCGCCGCAGAGTGCTCATCGCGGGCCTTGCGCTGGTGGCGTTGCTGGCCCTGGCGGCGAGCTACTTCATCATCCGCGCCGTTGGCCGAGAGACGGCCGTGGCACGCCTTCAGTCGGATTTCGTGGCGGCGGTGTCACATGAGTTCCGCACGCCTCTGACCTCTCTGCGGCAGTTCACCGACATGCTGATCGAACAGCCGGCGTTGGGGGAGGACCGGCGTCGGCAGGCGTACGAGGCGCAATCGCGATCGACGTCCCGGCTGACGCGGCTGGTCGAGTCGCTCTTGGATTTCGGACGCATGGAGGCAGGGGCCCGGCGCTATCGGCTCGAGCCTTGCGATCTCAACGACCTGGTGCGCCGGGTCGTCGACGATTTCCGAAGCCAGTCTCTCCAGAGCGGCCACGACGTCGCGTTCTCCGCCAATGGCCGGGTGGTCGTTGATTCCGACGACGAGGCGCTGTCCAGAGCCGTTCACAACCTGCTGGAGAACGCGGTGAAGTACTCGCCGACGCCCCATACCGTGGAGGTCGGCCTCGCACGCCTCGACCGCGACGTCCACATCACGGTGCGTGACCACGGGATTGGGATTCCCGCCGACGAGCGCGAGGCGATCTTCAGCAAGTTTCAGCGTGGCGAGCAGGCGCGGACGCTGGGCATCATGGGGACCGGGCTTGGCCTGGCCATGGTCGACGAGATCGTCCGGGCACATCACGGCCGTGTCTCGGTGGAGAGCGAGCCCGGCAAGGGCAGCACCTTCACGATTGCGCTGCCGGTGAAAGGTTGACCATGGCGCGCATTCTCGTCGTCGAGGACGAACCGGACATCGCGCTCGGGCTGCAGCTCGACCTTCGAGACGAGGGCCACGAAGTCGAGGTGGCGGGCGACGGCGAGCTGGCGCTCGTGCGCGCGCGTGAACCCGGCTGGGACCTGATCGTGCTCGATGTGATGCTGCCCCTGAAGGACGGCTTCGAGGTCTGTCGCGATCTCAGGCGCGCGAAGATCAGGACGCCGGTGCTGATGCTGACCGCAAGGGCTCAGGAGGCGGAAAAAGTGATGGGCCTGGACATGGGGGCCGACGACTACATCACCAAGCCGTTCAGCCCGCGGGAGCTCCGGGCCCGCGTCCGCGCGCTGCTGCGACGGGCGGCGCCAGACGACGAGCCCCTGCGCCGGTTCGGCGATTGCGAAGTCGACCTCGCGCGCGCCGAGCTGCGACGGAACGGCTCGCGGACAGACCTGACGGCCATCGAGCTGAAGATGCTGCAGATGTTCCTGCGCAGCCAGGGCCGGGTCCTCTCGCGTGCCCAGGTGGTCGACGAGGTGTGGGGGCATGACGTCTTCGTCACCGACCGTGTCGTGGACACTCATGTCGTGAAGCTGCGTCGGAAGGTCGAGCCCGACCCCGGGGCGCCCCGCCACATCGTGAGCGTTCGTGGCCTTGGCTACCGGTTCGAGGCATGAGAACGACACCAACACGTCACAGGCTGCGCGTCATCGCCGCACACGCGGTCGATACCGTGGCGTCAGGGAGGAAATCGACATGCGAACCCTGACCGCCGTTGTTGTCGCCCTCGTGCTGCTTGCCGCGGGCGCCGTCACCCAGGAGCGTCGGCCGCAGGACGTGGCGCTGCAGGCCGCCATCCGCACGGAGACCGTTGACGGAAACCTCGAGAGCGCGATCAAGCAGTATGGCGATATTGCGGAGAAGTACAAGAGCGACCGCTCCACAGCCGCCACCGCCCTACTGCACCTGGCGGGTGTCTACCAGAAGCGTGGCGACGCGCAGGCCAAGGCCATCTACGAACGCATCGTCCACGAGTTCGCGGATCAGAGAGACGTGGCCACCCAGGCGCGCGCCCGGCTGGGCGACACCGGACGTGCCGCCTCGACGGCAATGTCCTACCGCCGCTTGTGGGCTGGCCCGAAGGTGGATGGCGGTGGCAGCGTCTCTCCGGACGGGCGGCTTCTCTCATACACGGATTGGGACACCGGCGATCTGGCGGTCCACAACCTGGCCGATGGCTCGGATCGACGGATCACGGACAAGAAGAGCTGGCAGCAGTCCAACGAGTTCGCCGAGATGTCTGTATTCGCACGGGATGCCAGCGCCATCGCCTATGCCTGGTTCGACGGCAAGGAGAATTACGAGCTGCGAATCGCCGACCTCCGCACGACGCCGGCTCGCATCCGGACAGTTCTGACCGGCGAGTGGCTCGCGCCGCATGACTGGTCGCCGGACGGCAAGTGGATCGCGGTGGCGCTCAACGCGTCGAAGCTGTTCGACAGCACGAGACTGAGCCTGGTGTCGGTCGAAGACGGCACCGTGCGCCAGATCCGCGACCGTGGGAACACGTTCGAGATGTTCTTCTCACCGGACGGGAAGCACCTGCTGTTCGACGAGGGCCTGCCGGCCGCCTCTGAAGACCGCGAGGTCCACGTCGTTCCCGTAACCGGTGGCTCGAGCACCGCCATCGCGCCCAACAAGGGGTTCGACCGTGCGATGGGATGGTCCCCGGATGGCACGCGGGTGCTGTTCGCGAGCGATCGCGGCGGGACGATGGGCCTGTGGGCGCAGACGATGAAGAATGGCGCGGCCGTCGGTGCTCCCGAGCGGTTGAAGTCCGAGATCGGCGATGCCTCGCTCGGTCTTTCGCCCTCGGGCGCGCTCCACACGGCCACGCTGGTCGAAGGGCGAAGCGTCTATACCGCCGAGATCGACTTCCGCACGGGCAGGGTGACCAGGTCGGCCGAGCGACTCCCGGACCGCTACGTCGGCATGCACGAGTCGCCGGACTGGTCCCCGGACGGCAAGTACATGTCTTTCGTGTACGCCAGAAACTGGGTGGGACGGACACCGACGATTGCTATCCGGTCGCTCGCCGACGGGACGGTTCGTGAGATTCCGCTCGACGTGCGAAACAGCCGCAATCCGCTCTGGGCGCCGGACGGCAGATCGTTTGTGATGAGCGGGATCAATCGGGAAAACAAGCGCGGGATCTACGAGATCGACGCCCAGACCGGCGACGTGCGCACCGTCGTTCAGAGTGCGGAAGGCGAGTTTTTCACGCATCCGGAGTACGCGCCTGATGGCAGCAAGATCTACTTTGCCGGCCGCAAGGGCCCCGAGATGCGGAATGGGCTGTTCGAGATCGACAGGCAAACCAGAGCCCTCCGCGAGGTCCACAGGATGGTCAACCTCGGGATTCCAAGCGTGTCTCCGGACGGGAAATATCTCGCCACCGTCGCGAGGACCAATCCGGAAACCGACTCCGTGTTGTGGCTGGTTCCGGTGGACGGCACGGCGCCACGCGAGGTGACGCGCGTCAGCGCGCCACAGGTCTTCACGGGCAACGCGTCGTGGTCACCCGACGGCCGGTCCCTGATGGTCAACACCTTCTGGGCCAACTCCGACCGGCGCGAAACGTGGTTCGTGCCGATCGACGGCGGCAAGCCCAGGGTGCTCGATCTGCCAGGATTCTCGTGGGGCCGCATTCGCGTCCATCCTGACGGCAAACGCATCGCCTATCACGCCGGCGCTCTCAAGATGGAGGTGTGGGTGCTGGAGAACTTCCTGCCCGCGCCAACGAGTGCCAAACGCTAATCGCGTACGTAGTCAGGTCACCTGCTCTTCGTGATGCTCGGTGCCGGCAACCCGCCGTCGCTCTGGCGCATCACAAGTGCTGGTGAGAACCCGACGAGAATCGACATTGATCTGCCCTCTATCCGAGCGTTCCGTCTGCACCCCGATGGCAAACAGCTGGTATTTGATGCGGGCACCGCGACCTACGAGGTGTGGAAGATGGAACAACAGTAGAGCGATTCGGCAGACCGCTGAATCTGCACTCCCGCAAATACTC
>JAENWD010000048.1 GCA_016650245.1 Vicinamibacteria bacterium | reverse complement strand
TGTGCTGCAATCCCTGGCGCGTGCGCGTCACCCGAGCCGGCGGCGAGCGCAGCGTTGAGGTGTCACGGGCCGACGGATCGGAGTAACTACGGCCGAGCGAACCTGAACGCCTCTGGCCTCGTAATCACTGGCATTGCCAGTTTGGAGGTTCGGATGTCGTTCTTGAAGAAGCTGCTCGGCCGCGCACCCGTTGACCCGCCTATTCGCGTGCGCGTGTGCATCGAATGCGGCATGCCGGTCGAAAAGCATGCCGCCTGGTGTGCGATCTTCCGGACCCAGCAAGAGATGGATCAGAAGCGCAACGCCTCTGGCTCCTCCTGACGCCTCCAGCGCGATTGACAACCTGGACGGTACCGGGTAAGTTCCGCCAGTTCTCCCCGCACTGTCGGTTGCCCGTCCCCAACCCGGCCGTTGGCAGCCCCACGTGCCCATGCCAGTTCCTGGCTGGAGCGCTGCCCCCAGAGGTGGGCCCTCATGAGCAAGACACGCACAAGGTTCTCGCTGCTGTTGTTCGCGATCTCGTTGCCCGCATCGGCGCCGGCTCAGTCGCTCCCCACCTCGCAACCCTCTCTGCTCCGCATCAGTCGCGAAGAGGTGAAGCCCGGTCGCGCGGCAGACCACGCGAAGATCGAGGCCGGGTGGCCGGCGGCCTACGAGAAGGCCAAGTCGCCCGACTACTATCTCGCGATCGCGTCCATCACCGGCACAAACGAGGTGTGGTACTTGTCGCCGTACGCCTCGCATGACGCCCAGGGCGCCAGCATGGCGCGCGACGAGGAGCCGGCGCTGGCGGCGGAGCTTGCCCGCCTCAGCCGGGCCGACGGGGAGTTGCTCACTGGCATCCGCCACCTGCAGGCACGCGCCAGACTCGACCTGAGCTACGGCACGTACCCTGACCTTGCCAAGATGCGGTTCTGGGAGATCACGACCTTCCGCGTGCGGCCGGGGCATGAACGGCATTTCACCGAGGCGGCAAAGGCGTATGTCGCGGCATCAGGGCGTGCGGGCTCGAAGAGTTCGTTCCGCACCTACGAGGTGATCGCCGGGGCCGTCGGCTCCACGTACTTGATCTTCTCGTCGGTGGCCTCGTTCGCCGAATTCGACCAGACAATGGGCACCGACGAAGCCGTGATGAAGGCCGCAACGGCCGACGAGGGCTCGCTCCTGCAGAAGTTCATGAGCGAAGGCGTCATCACCGTCGAGACGCAGCGATTTCGCCTCGACCCGGTCCAAAGCTACGTGTCGAAGGAAGTCCGGGCGACGGATCCGGCCTTCTGGATGCCGAAGAAACCCGCGGCAGCCAAGCCGGCGGCGTCACAGCCCTGAGCAAATGACCCGCGGGAGGCGCCCGGTACCGGTCGTCTCCCGCGCCTCCCGACCGGCAGCCGCACTTCGGCACTCCGGCGCGTCAGCACTCCGGCACGTCAGCCCTTCAGCACATCAGCACATCAGATAACATGCCCCCATGACCCGCCGCCTTCGCCCCCTGCTGTTCGCCGCGCTGTTCGCGCTCGTCTTCGTGCTGCCCGGCGCGGTGTCGTTCTACACCGACTGGCTCTGGTTCGGCGAGACGGGCTACCAGGCCGTCTATGGACGCACGCTCTTCACGCAGAGCGTGCTGGTCTGCGTCACCACGCTGGCGGCGCTGGCCGTGCTCGTCGCCACGATGCGGGTCGCGCTTGCCCACCTGCCCCAGCGCGAGCTGGTGATGATGAGCCCCGAGGGGCCGATGTCGTTCAACCTCGACCGGCGGCGGCTGCAGGCACCCGCCACGGCCATCGCCGCTGTCATCGCGCTGTTTTTCGGCACGCGGGCCGCCGCCGACTGGCAACTCTGGCTCATGGCGTTGCACGCCCAGCCATTCGGCACCACCGATCCGATCCTTGGCAAAGACGTCGGCTTCTACGTGTTCCAACTGCCGGTGCTCGAGGCCGTGCAAGGCACATTGCTCGGCCTGGTCGTGATCGCGATGGTCGCCAGCGTGGCCGTCTACGCGCTTGCCGGCACCGTGAGCTTCGACGCGGCGCGCGGGTTGCGGGTGGGTCCTCCGGCCCGGCGTCACCTGTCGGTGCTGGCGGCCGCGCTGCTGCTGGTTCTCGCCTTTGGCGCGTGGTTGGACGTGCCTCGCCTGCTGGTGAGCCCATCGGGGCTGATTCACGGCGCGACCAACGCCGACGTCACGGTGATGATCCCGGCATTGCGCGCGCTGCTGCTGGCGGCCGTGATCGGCGCCGGGCTGGCGTTGGCCCAGACACGAATCGTGTCGTGGTGGCCGTTGCTGACCGCCGCCGCGCTGTACGTCGGCGTCGGCCTGGCCGGGACAGGCGCGGCGGCCGTGATGCAGCGCTTCGTCATCGGGCCCAACGAGCAGGTGCGCGAGTTGCCCTACATCGAGCACAACATCGCCGCCACGCGCGCCGCCTTCGGCCTCGGCACGGTGGAAGAGCGCGAGCTGTCGGGGGACGCGTTGCTGACGCGCGCCGACATCGATGCCAACGCCGCCACGCTGGGCAACGTGCGGCTCTGGGATCACCAGCCGCTGCTGCAGACCTTCGCGCAGATCCAGGAGATCCGGACGTACTACGACTTCGTGTCGGTCCACAACGACCGCTACAAGATCAACGGCGAGTACCGGCAGATCATGCTCTCCGCGCGCGAGCTCAACTCCGAGAGCCTGCCGAACCGAAACTGGATCAACGAGCGGCTCACCTTCACGCACGGCTACGGCCTGACGCTGGGGCCGGTGAACCAGGTCACGCCGGAAGGCCTGCCGGTGCTGTTCATCAAGGACCTGCCGCCGCAATCCTCGGTGGACCTCACCGTCACCGAGCCGAGCATCTACTTCGGCCAGGAGTCCAACGACCACGTGTTCGTGAAGACGAAGGCCCGCGAGTTCCACTACCCCAAGGGCGACGACAACGTCTACACGACCTACGAGGGCCGTGGTGGCGTCCCCATCTCGAGCTTCCTGCGGCGGCTGCTGTTCAGTATCCGCTTCCGCTCGTTCAAGGTGCTGCTGAGCGACGACATCACCAACGACAGCCGCGTGATGTTCCACCGGCGGCTGAACGAGCGTGTCTCGCGCGTGGCGCCGTTTCTGCAGTTTGACGCCGACCCGTATCTGGTGATCTCGCAGGGGCGACTGTTCTGGATGCAGGACGCCTACACGGTGAGCCGGCACTACCCGTACTCCACGCCCGCCGCGTCCGGAGTGAACTACATCCGCAACTCGGTGAAGGTCACCGTGGACGCGTTCCACGGCACGATCGCCTTCTATCTGATCGACGAGTCGGATCCGGTCGCCAGAACCCTGCGCGACGCCTTCCCGACCCTGTTCCGGCCGATGGCAGAGATGCCCGAGGACATGCGCACGCGCATGCGCTATCCCGAAGGCATCTTCGCGCTGCAGGCCGCGATGTATGCCACCTATCACATGACCAACCCGGCGGTCTTCTACAACAAGGAAGACCTGTGGGAAGTGCCCACGATTGACGAGCCGCCGCAGCCACGCGTGATGCAGCCCTACTACACGATGATGCGGCTGCCGGGCGAGCAGGCGCCCGAGTTCATCCAGATGCTGCCCTTCACCCCGGCGCGCAAGGACAACCTGGCGTCGTGGATGGTCGCGCGCAGCGACGGCGCCAACTACGGCCACCTGCGCGTGTTCCAGTTTCCGAAACAGAAAGTGGTGTTCGGGCCGCGTCAGATCGTCGCGCGCATCAACCAGGACCAGGCCATCTCGCCCCAAATCACGCTGTGGAACCAGCAGGGCTCGGAAGTGCTGCAAGGCACACTGCTGGTGATCCCGATCGAAGAGTCCCTCGTCTATGTCCGGCCGCTCTACCTGCGGTCGGCCGGCGGCCGCATCCCGGAGCTCAAGCGGGTCATCGTCGCGCATCACAACCAGATCGTGATGGAAGACACCCTCGACAAGGCGCTCGACCGGCTGTTCCCGCGAGGCGGCGCGGCCATCGCGGCCGGGGCGGACCAGATGGCGCCGTCGGCGGCGCCGGGTGCAGTCGGCCCGACGCCCCCATCGACTGGAAACACCGACCCGCTCTCCGCCCAGGCGCTGGACCACTATCGTCGCGCCTTGAAAGCGCAACGCGACGGCAACTGGGCGCTGTACGGCGAGCAACTCGAGAAGCTCGGCACGGTGCTCGAGCAGTTGGAGAAACGTCGATGAGGAGGTTGACCATGACTCGAACTCGACTGCTGTTGCCCACTGTTGGCATCGCGCTCGGACTCGTCTCCTCGGCATACGCGCAAGGCATGCCGCCGATGCCGACGCCAGGGCCGGAGCACGCCGTGCTGAAGATGGACGAGGGCACCTGGGATGCCGTCATCGAACTCGCCGGGCCACCCGGAGCGCCGGCCATGACGTCCAAGGGCGTTGAGGTCGACACGATTGGGTGTGGTGGCCTCTGCCTGATCACCGACTTCAAGGGCGAGATGATGCCAGGAATGACCTTTCACGGCCACGGTACGACGACGTACGACACGGTGACGAAGAAGTATGTGGGGAGTTGGACCGACTCGATGTCGGCCGGGTTGGCGATCTCGCAGGGCACCTACGACCCGGCCACGAAGAAGGCGTCCTCGACCATGGAAGGACGCGACATGACCGGCGCGATGGTCAAGAGCCGGGGCGTGGCCGAATACCCGGACGCCGATCACCGCGTGATGACGATGTTTGCGCCGGCGCCGGACGGCAAGGAGATGCAGGTGATGCGCATCACCTACACGCGGCGGAAGTGACGGCCTCAGCCCGGCGGCTGCACGTCAGCAGCGAGAACAGCGCGTTCCAGGTGCTCGGGAGCCTGGTGTCCAACCGCGTGAAGCGACACCGCTCGCGTACCTTCGTGCTCGAAGGCGTGCAGCCCATCACGCGCGCCCTGGCACACGGCTGGACGTTTGACGCCGTCATCCACGAAAGCGGCGCGCCGCTGTCGGACTGGGCGACCGACGTCATCGCGCACGCCGGCGCGCCCCTCCGGTACGAGATGACCCCTGAGCTGCTGGCCCGGCTCAGCGGCAGGACCGAGGCGTCCGAGCTGCTCGCCGTGGTGCGGATGCGCGAGGAGTCGTTCGCGCAGATCCCGGTGCACCAGGGACTGCTGGCCATCGTGATGGATCGTCCGGGTAACCCGGGCAACCTCGGGACGCTCATCAGGTCCTGCGACGCGCTGGGCGCCGACGGCCTTGTCGTCACCGGCCACGCCGTGGATCTCTACGACCCGGCGACCATCACCGCCAGTCGAGGCTCGCTGCTGGTGCTGCCCGTCGTGCAGGCAGCCTCGCACGCCGAGGTGTTGCAGTGGGTGGCGACGCTGCGCGATCAACTCGGCCGATGCCATCTCGTCGGGACTGACGAACGCGCCGACACGGACCTCGCCGCTCACGACTTCACCGCGCCGACGGTCCTTGTCGTCGGCAACGAGACCCACGGTCTCAGCCACGCGTATCGCGAGGCCTGCGACGCGGTGGTCCGCATCCCGATGACCGGGGCGGCCAGCTCGCTCAACGTGGGCGTCGCCGCGTCGATCGCGATCTACGAAGTGGTGCGCCAGCGCCGCCGTCTTGGACTACCATCGCCGGCGTGAACCCATTACAGCGCAATGACGACGAGGCACGCGGTCTCGGCGAGGCAAACCAGACGTTTGACTCGGTCGGCAACGGCAACCTGCCGCCCATGCCGTATCGGGACATGCCCGAGCCGCTGCCGCTTGCACGCGTGCTCGGCCCCAGCGTGATTTTGGCCGGGCTCGGCGTCGGTTCTGGCGAGTACATCATCTGGCCGTTCATGACGGCGACGGTCGGCACCTTCTTTCTGTGGGCTGCGGTGCTGAGCGTGACGGTGCAGTACTTCCTGAACATGGAGATCGAGCGCTACACGCTGGCCACCGGCGAGACGGCGGTGGCCGGGTTCGTGCGTTTCTGGAAGCCGTGGGGCGCGCTGTTCTGCCTCTTCACCATCGTCCCGAACATGTGGCCGGGCTGGGCTACCAGCGGGGTGACCATCCTGGGTTTCCTGGTGGGTCCCATCGACGTGCCGCTGGTGACCATCGGCGTGCTCGTCGCCTCAGGAGTCGCCCTCACCGCCTCCCCCATCGTCTATCAGACGCTCGAGCGCGCGCAGTTCTTCAAGGTGGGCCTGACGCTGGTGTTTCTGGTCATCGCGATCGTCGCCGCCATCAGCCCCTCGGCGTGGGCCGACCTGCCGCAGGCGGTGACCGGGTTCGGCCGGCTTCCGGACTCCAACGTGATCCCGATCGCACTGATGCTGAGCGGCCTGGTCTTCGCCGGCGCCGGCGGCGTCAACAACCTTTGTCAGAGCAACTGGATTCGCGACAAGGGTTTTGGGATGGGCATCTACATTCCGCGCATCGTCTCGCCCATCACCGGTGAAGAGGTGGCGGCGCCGGCCACCGGGTCGATGATGCGACAGGACGCAGAGAACCTGCGCCGGTTCAGGGGCTGGTGGGCGGTTGCCAACCGCGAGCAACTGGTCTCGTTCTGGTTCATCTGCGTGTTCTCGATCACGGTGTTTTCCTTGCTCGCCTACTCCACCGTGTTCGGCAACCAGATCGCCGGGCAGGCCAATCTCGCCTTCATCCAGGCCGAAGGTGAGGTGCTCAAGCGCATCGTCGCGCCGTGGTTCGGGACCTTCTTCTGGGTGTTCGGCGCGCTGTCGATGATCCTGGTGGCGCTGGGCACCATCGACTACATCGCGCGTATCGTGGCCGACGTGCTCAAGACGGTGTACTTGCAGGACAGCCGCCGGTGGACCGAGAGCCGGCTGTATTTCCTGGTCGCCTGGGGCACGATCGCCGCCGGCTCCATCATCCTGCTGTCGGGTTTCAATCAGCCGCTGCTGCTGCTGGTCACGGCCGCCTGCCTCAACGGCGTGGTGATGTTCGTGTACTCGATCCTGCTGATTCAGCTCAATCGCCGCGGGCTGCCAACGGCCATCCGGGTGTCCGGATTTCGGCTCGCGATGCTGGTCTTCGCCACGCTGTTCTACGGATTCTTCGCCGGGTGGCTCGTCATCGAGCAGGTGCGAGGGTACCTTGCGATTACGCCCCCTTGAAGTGCGGGTTCTCGATAATCCCAATCAGGTTGCCAAAAGGGTCCTTCAGTGTCGCGACCTTGATGTCGCCGCCGACATCCGCGATGGGGTCGGCTGGCGTGGCGCCGTGGGCCACCAGGGCGGCGTGTGCCTCCTCGATGTTCGGCACACCCCAATAGGCGACAGCGTTGTTGCCAAACTGCACGCCCGACATATCGGGGTGCAGCCCCAGCTCGAATCCCCCGACGTCAAATCCCACGTAAGAGGGCTCGTCGAAGTACGGCGACAGGCCAAAGGCGGCCGAGTACCACGCTTTCGCGCGGGCCACGTCGGGGACGTGGTAGATGACGGTTCGCAGTCCTAGAAGCATTGGGTGTAGGTGCCAGGTACTGTCACCTGGCACCTTAACATGCCCCCGCCAGGTGGCGGCTTACGGTATAGTTGGGCGCCCTTGACCTGCCGGTCGAGGTTCACGCGTGGAGGCTTAGAGCGAATGCGAGTGCACCTGGTCAATCCAAGTGACCTGTCGTTTGGCACCGCGGTGATCACGCCCCGCTGGTTGTTCGTATTGGCCGCCGCCACGCCGAAGATTTTCGGCGACCCCCTCATCATCGACGAGACGCTCGAACACCTGGTCCCGGAGTCCATCACCCAGGGCGATGTGGTCGGCATCGGCATCCACACCGGCAATGCGCTGCGCGGCTACGCGCTTGGCAAGGTGGCCCGCGAGCGCGGCGCGTGGGTCGTGTTCGGCGGCATTCACTCGACGCTGTTCCCCGAAGAGGTCCGCGACCACGGCCGGGCGCACGCGGTCGTCCGCGGCGACGGCGACCTGGTGTGGGCCAGCGTGCTGGCCGATTGCGCGGCCGGCACACCGCAGGCACAGTACGAGGGCGGCCGCGTTGAGGGCGATGCCTTCGTGCCCGCGCGGTGGGACCTGCTGCCGGCCGATCGATACATGTGGGGCTCGGTGCAGACCGTGCGTGGCTGCCCGAAGCACTGCTCGTTCTGTTCGGTGTGGAAGACCGACGGGCAGAAACCGCGGCAACGCGGCGTGGACGTGGTGGTGCGCGAGCTGGTTGAGCTGCGGCGACAGGGCTTCCGATTCATCCTGCTGGCCGACGACAACTTCTACCCGGTGTCCATGGCCGATTTGCAGATGGCCAAGCGGCGCGCCGACAAGGCACGTCTGACCGAGCTGATGGACCTGCGCGAAGAGCGGTTCGAGCTGATGCGGCGCCTGGCACAGCTGCCCAAGGACATGGTCTTCTACACCCAGATCACCATGGAGGCCGCCGAGGACACCGAGTTCCTCGATGCGATGCGCAAGGCGCACATCCATGGCGCGCTGGTGGGCATCGAGTCGGTGACCCCGGAAGGCCTCAAGTCGGTCCACAAGGACTTCAATCTGTCGGGCGACGAGCTGGTGGCGCGGCTGCAGGTCTTCAAGAAGCACGGCGTCCACGTCCTGGGCTCCTTCATCTTTGGCCTGCCCAGCGACAAGCCCGAGACGTTTATCGCCACAGCCGAGCTCGCGCAACGTGCCGGTGTCTCGGTCGCCCAGTTCGTGATGCTCACGCCGTTCCCAGGCACCGTGGACTTCGCCAAGTGGGAGAAAGACGGCACCGATATCGGCGAGGTGGACGGTGTGCCACTCACGCGGTACTGGCTGATCCCGCCATCGCGACGGCCCAAGGTCTACTCGCCGCACCCGCACATGTCGGCCGATGAGATTCGCGGCAACACGCAGAAGACCTGGGACCGCTTCTACCAGCTGTCGCTCATCTGGGAGCGCTCGGCCTGTGTGAAGTCGGTTCGCGGGCGCCTGATGTTCGTGCTGCTTTCGAAGCTCTATCGACAGATGTACGCGAACACGGGCATCGCCACCGACAGCGCGCGCATCGCACGGTCCGCTAAGTGGTCGCGGCTCATCGCCAAACACACCCGGCGGCTGTTCATCACGCAGCCGATGCCCGATTTGGAGGTCCCGGCACACGACACGGCGCCCCGGGCGCTGACGGTGGCCGGGTAGTCAATTGACGATTGCAGATTGACGGTTGACGATTGAAAGAAATGGCGCGGATGTATCGCGCGGGTGACACTGTCGAAGACGTCTGCCGCGCGTGTAAGACCGATCGCCTCCACACCGTAGTCGCCGCCGATTCGGCGGGCCAACCGATCCGCGTCGTCTGCGACTACTGCCGCAGCGAACACAACTATCGCGGGGGCCCCAGAATGGAACCAGGGGGCGCCCCAGCGCCACCTGTCCCCCCACCCATCGTGAACGACCGCGAACGGAGCGCTCCGCCCGTCATGACCTCCGACCAATCTCCCGTCGATCTCGAACGGCTACTCCGGCGCATCATCCGCGAAGAAGCCGGGCTCACGCCGGTGACACCGGCCCAGAAATGGCGCGGGGGCTCGCTGGTGCTGCAGCCCGGCGCGCCAGGCCTGCAGGAAAAACGCTGGCCCATCGAGACGTTCTTCCACAAGGTCGTCATGCTGCGCAACCGCCTGCGCGCCCTGGAACAGCAGGTGAACGCGTCGGATCTGCCCGACGACGTCAAGGTGAAGCTGCAGGGGTACGTGAGCGGCTGTTACGGCTCGCTGACCAGCTTCAACATCTTGTTTGCCGACCAAGACGACCAGTTCAAAGGCAGCGCGAGAGACTAGGGCGAATTCCACCAGCCGCTGTCCGTGAAAAGTGACATCGCAACCGAACCTGTGCGAAAACTTTTGGTATTTCGCATAGCCGCACATGGTGCGGGGATTGCATGTCCGACATTTGCCTGCCGGTCGGAGGTCCGCGTGCGTTCGTTCAAGCTTCCCCAAGTGATCTGTGTGCTCGTGCTGCTCGTCGGCGGGCTGGTGCTGCCCTCGGACGCGGTGGCGCAGCGCCATCGGCCAGGTGCGCGCGGCCGCGTAGTCGTGGGCGCCGGCTATCCCTACTACAGCCCCTTCTACTGGGGTTCCTACTACGGCAGCCCTTTCTGGGGCCCGTACGGCTATTGGCCGCCGCCCTCTGCGTTCTACGGCGGCTACGGCTACGCCAGCGAGGTGCGCATCATCGCGACGCCACGCGAGGCCCAGGTCTACGTCGACGGCTATCTGGTCGGCACAGTGGACGACTTCGACGGCTGGTCGCAGCGACTGCGGATCCAGCCTGGCGAGCATGAGGTCGAGCTCTACCTCGAAGGCTACCGCAGCGTCCGGCAGAAGATGTTGTTCCGCCCCGGCGAGACCTACAAGATCCGCGCGGCTCTCGACAAGCTCGCGCCGGGCGACGAACCGGCGGCGCGGCCCACACCCGCACCAGGTGCGGCCGTCGCGGCACGGGACCCTGAGTATCCGCCGCCCCCATACTCCGCGCCTCGCGCGCAACAGCGCGGATTCGGGACCCTCTCGATTCGCGTGCAGCCTGGCGACGCCGTCGTCGTGGTGGACGGCGAGCGGTGGGAACGGCCCGAGCGCGACCCGCGGCTCAGCGTGGAGCTGTCAGTGGGCACGCACCAGGTCGAGGTGCGCAAGGACGGCCACACGCCGTACGTCAGCAGCGTCCAGGTGCGCGCTGGCGAAGTGACGACGCTCAACGTCAGCCTGCCGGTGGAACCGTAGGGGGTGCCAGCCATGACGACGTCACGATTGCTCGGCGCCCTTGTCCTGTCGATCTGCGTCAGCGCGAGCGCGCTGGCGCAGACGGACCCACCCGCCTCACCGGCCCAACCCGCCCCACTCGCCCAGTCGGGCCAGCTCACCATCGAGCGCGTCGAGCAGGGGTTTGTCTTCGCGCCCGATGCGCGCATCACCGAGGTCAACGGCGAGACGGCGGCACTGGCCGGCGGCTACGTCGGCTGGATGACCGATCGCACGTGGCTCGTGGGCGCCGGCGGCTATTGGCTGGTCAATCAGGACGACGACCTGAAGATGGCCTATGGCGGGATGGTCTTCGAGTACCTCGCCCGCAGCCAGGAACGCATCGGCTTCGGCGTGCGCGGATTGGTCGGCGGTGGGCGCGCGACCCTCGGCAGCACGGTCGGCGAGTACTTCGGCGTCGACGCTGACATCGGGCTGCCGGCCCGCGACCCACGTCACGGCGGTGCCAATCGCCTGATTCGGGGTGGGCACCGAGGAGGGCCGTTTCCGATTGCGTCCGCCACCGAGATACTGGTGCGCGAGTACTTCTTTGTCGTCGAGCCTCAAGCCAGCGTGATCTGGCACTTCACGCGTTGGGTGAGGCTCGACCTGGGCGTTGGGTACCGGCTCACCGCCGGCGCCGGGCCGCTCGACGACGAGCTGCGCGGCCCGAGCGCCAGCGTGGCCGTGCAGTTCGGCGGGAGCTCGCGCAAGCCGTAGCGCCGGCTTGCAGATTGACGGTTACGGTCGCTCGCGCACGAAGATGTTGGCGAAGGTGACGGCGCCGCCACGGTGTTCGATCGCCAGCGGTCCAACAGACGCTGCGCCGCCGGTCGGCGCCGTGGCGGCGACGGTGCGACCGTTCAGTTCCACCGTCAACGCTGCCCCGCGCTTCGAGACGCGGGTCCGGTTCCACTCGATCCCTGGCTGCTGGCCCTCCACACGATCGCGACAGGAGTAGCGAAGCCGCTGATCGGTGATGCCGGCAACTGCGAGCTGGAGGTCGGCGTCGGAGGTCGCCTCCTTTGGCGCGGGCTTCTCGTTTTCCTGGGGAGGGCCGCACCGCCAGTCGATGAACAAGTCGAGGCTTCCGAACGACTGGGTCGACACCAGCGCGCCCTTGGCGGAGCGACCAGGGCCGCCGGCGGCGATTTGCCAATCGGCAGGGGCGAAGTGTCCCGCCGCCCCGTCCTGGGTCCATCCAGACAAGTCCACGCCGGAGTACAGCGACCGATAGCCCTCGTCAGCGGCGGCGACCTGGTCGGCCGGCAGCGCGTCTGCTGACGGCAGCTCGCGAATCCGCAGGTTGCGGAACATCGCCGGCGCGCCTTCGGACTCGAGCGCGATATAGCCCTTGCGCGGCGTGATGTCGTAGCCGCCCGAGACGGCCTTGCCGTTGACCTCGAGCGTGATGCGTCCGCGATCGGCCGTGATCCGATAGTGGTTCCACTGCCCCGCTGGCTTCGCGCGCTTCTCGCTGGGCAGGCTGCGATCCCACCCGCCAGGATGCGGCCGGTTCGGCGTCATCTTCGCGCCGTGAATCGGGAAGATGTCGCCGTGCGAGGTGTAGTTCGGCGTCTCGCGGCCATCGAGCACCTGCACCTCGATGGCGCGCAGAAACGGCTGGCCGCGCGCCGGCAGCGGATCGGCCCAGATGAACACGCCCGCGTTGCCCTGTGGCGTCAGATGCATCCACTCGACGTCGAGGACGAAGTTCTCGAACATCCGCTCCGTACGCAGCTCGCAGATCGGCGCGCCGGTCGAGTAGATGGCGCCGTCCTTGACGCTCCACGTCGCAGGGGCGCAGTTGATGTTGTGCCAGCCGGTGAGGTCGCGCCCGTTGAAAAGGGGCACGCCAGACACCGCGGGCTCTTGCGCGGCGACAAGCAGGGGCGAGATCCCCGCGACAACGACCAATGCGAAACGCGTCAATGTCATCACGACTCAACCCGATAGAGGTGGGTGCGCGAGCGCACGATGAACGCCTTGCCGGCAATGGCCGGCGAGGCCATGAACCCGTCGCCCAAGTGGTTTTCGGCGAGTACTTTGAACGTGCGGCCGGCCTCGACGACGATCGTCGTGCCGTCCTCGCTGAAGAAGTAGACCCGGCCGTCGGCGGCCACCGGCGAGGCCGAGTGCGTGCCGCCGATGCGGCCCGTCCACACGACGGCGCCGGTTTTCGCCTCGACCGCGCTGGCTACGCCGGCATCGGTCGTCATGAAGAGCAGGTCGTCGACCAGCAGCACCGACGGCTTGTTGGGCACGCCGCGCGTCAGACGCCAGGCGACGTGCGTCTGGGTGATGTCGCCGCGGCCCTCCGGGCGCACCGCCAGCAGCTCGCCCTTGGGAAACCCGGTCGGCAGAAACACCAGGCCGAAGCCTTCGACCGGTCGCGTGCTGGCGGAGTGGTTCGTCCGCTCCTCCACCCGCCACCGCTCTTTGCCCGTGAGCGGATCGTAGGCATAGGTCGCCTTGGCGCCCATGCTGATGAGCAGGGGCGCGCCCTCCACCGTGATGATCTGCGGCGTCGCAAACGCCTTGCGCAGGTCTCCTTCGGCCTCCGGCTTGCCGTCGGGACCGAGGTCGTTGAAGGCGATGGACCGCTCGGTCTTCCACACGGTCTTGCCGGTCCGCTTGTCGAGCGCCACGGCGTACTGCAGGTCGCTGCCGTCGTAGTGCAGGATCAGCAGGTCGCGGAAGATGATCGGCGAGCTGCCGGCGCCACGATAGTGGTTGCACTCGAGGTCGCGCCGTTCCCACAGCACCCTGCCCGTCGCCGTGTCGATGGCCGCCGTGCCGGGCGCACCAAACGTCACGTAGGCGCGTCCGGGCTCGAGGACCGGTGTCGGCGAGGCGTAGGTGTTGAAGGGGTGCGCGTACTGCGGGGTCGCGACGTCGAAGAGCTTGAGGTCGTGGATGACCGTGCCGGTAGCCTGATCGAGCGCGATCGCGAAGAGCTGCCTGCCGTCCTGGGTCGCCGTCGTCACCCAGACCTTGTTCTCGAGCACGACAGGAGACGACCACGCGCGCCCGTGGAGTGCGGTTTTCCAGCGGACGTTCTCGCTTTCACTCCACCTCAGCGGCAGTCCGGTGGAGGTGGCCTTTCCCGATCCGTTCGGTCCTCGAAACTCCGGCCACTGCCAGCCGGCCAGCAGCGCGACGGTGACCAAACCTGACGCAACACTCGCAAGAGGTCCCATACGCGGGACATTCTACGTCACCGCGCACGGGTTGGTCGCTTGTTGCTCCAACCGGCCATCAACCTGCTCAACCCGGCCAACCTGCCCAACCCGGCCAACCTGTCTTATGCTTCCCCGGTGCAGCGCATAGACAAGCGCCTCTGCCTTCTCTCGGGCCTCATCGTCGCCGCGGCTGCCGTCATCCTGCTCGCGATGGGCCGTGTGCCGATCTGCGCCTGCGGATCGGTGAAGCTGTGGCACGGCGTGGTCATGAGCGCCGAGAACTCCCAGCACCTCAGCGACTGGTACACGTTTTCACACGTCATCCACGGCTTCGGGTTCTACGGCCTGGCGTGGCTGGTCGGGCGTCGGCACCCCATCGGCTGGCGCCTGGCGGCCGCGACGCTGCTTGAATCCGGCTGGGAGATCCTCGAGAACACGGACCTGGTCATCAACCGCTACCGCGAAGCGACCATCGCGCTGGACTACTACGGCGACAGCGTGCTCAACTCGGTGTCCGACATCGGCGCGATGATCCTGGGCTTCGTGCTGGCGTCGCGCCTTCCGATCTGGCTCGTCGTCACGTTGGCGGTCGTGATGGAGGTGGGCGTGTTGCTGGTGATTCGCGACAACTTGACGCTCAACATCCTGATGCTGCTGTACCCGCTCGAGGCGGTTCGGCAGTGGCAGTCTGGGAATTGAGGAGGGATGCGCAATTGACGACAATCAATCCGCCGGCACGAGGCGCAGGATCCGCCCGGGATCGTTCAGGGCAACGTAGAGCAGGCCGTCGGGCCCGTTGACGACGTGCCGGACCCGGCCGAACCCCTTGAAGATCGTCTCCTGGTGCGTGACGGTGTGGCCGCTCACGGTCACGCGCCGCAGCTGGTTGCCAAGCAGCATCGCGATGAACAGATCGTGCTTCCATCCGGGGAAGCGATCGCCGGTATAGAACACGATCCCGCTTGGCGCCACCGACGGCGTCCAATACGCGATCGGTGATTCCAGACCTGGCGCCGTCGTCGCGTCGGTGATCGGCGTGCCGTCGTAGTTGATGCCGTAGGTGATCGCCGGCCATCCGTAGTTCAGGCCCTTCTCGATCACGTTGAGCTCGTCGCCTCCGCGCGGTCCGTGCTCGGTCGACCATAACTCCCCGGTCACCGGGTGCCACGCCAGACCCTGGGGATTGCGGTTGCCGACGCTCCAGATCGTCCCCAGCGCGCCCGGCGTTGTCACAAGCGGGTTGTCGGGCGGCACGCCTCCGTCGTCGAGGACACGGTGGATCTTGCCATTGGGGTTGCCGAGCGACTGGGCGTCGGTCATCGTGCCGCGGTCGCCGATCGTGAAGAACAGATGCCCTGCCTTGTCAAACAGGAAGCGCGAGCCGAAGTGCGTGTTGTCCGCGACGTACAGGTCGGCGGGCGACTGGTAGATGGTCTGCTGATCCACCCAGCGCCCGTCGCGAATTTTGCCGCGCACGATCTTCGTCGTGGAGGTTGGCGCCGGCCCGGGCTCGCAATACGCGAGATAGATCCACCCATTGGCGGCGTAGTCAGGGTGGATCGCGATGTCGAGCAGGCCGCCGTCCTGTTGGGCCCACACCGCCGGTGTGCCCGTAATCGGCGGCGTCAGAGGCGTTCCCAGGTCGAGCACGCGCACGATGCCGGGCCGTTCGCTGACCAGCAGACGGCCGTCGGGCAGAAACGTCATGCCCCAGGGCGTCGTCAGCCCGTCGGCGACGATCTCGATGCGGTAGGGGTGGCGCTCGCTCTTGCGCACGGACGCGTCGGGCGTGCTGGTGCCAGGCTCTTTGCCTGCGCGCAGCGTGGCGCGCGCCTCGCGCAGGTAGTAGACCATCGCGCGAATCTCGGGCGCGGTCAGCAGGGCGCCAAACGCCGGCATGCCGGCCGCCACCCGGCCCTCACGAATCGTCGCGGCCATGCTGGCGTCGTCGCCGCCGAACGTCCAGGTGTCGTCCAGCAGCGTCTGCGCCTTGCCGCCTTCCAGCCTGGCGCCATGGCAGGCAGCACACACCTCCGCGTACACCGTGGCGACGTCTCGTTGTGGGCCAGGCGTTGCCGGCGGCCGCGTCATGGCGGTGGGCTCAATCAGGGTGCCGGCGACGAGGCCGAGGACCAGGACGAAGGCGACTACGATAGGCATGAGGAGTTGTGGCGGCAGGGCTTCAGCCCTGCAGGTGGGACTTCCGTCGCAGCACATCCAGGCCGGCAATTTCCCCGGTGCGGCACGCGATCAGCACCAGCACCGCCGCCCACTCGATGAGGTTCTTGCTCACGATCAGGTACGTCCCTTCGTTCCAGGGCGTCGGGATGCCTTCGGTTGGAATGGCCGAGACGTAGAACAACGTCAGAAACGCCAACGCGCCCCACAGCCCCACCTGTGTGAGCAGGCCGAGCATCAGCGACAGTCCCACCAGGACCAGCCCGATCGGCACCAGGTGATCGACCCAGCCGGCCATCGCCGATTGCCCCATCGCGTGGAACGCCCCTGCCAGCGGCCCGGTGGCGGCCTTCAAGTAGCCCGACGCGCTCCACGCACCCACGGGGCTGCCGGCCCGCGTCCAGGCGGGCACGATCAGCTTGTAGTAGCCCTCGTAGAGGAAGTGCCAGCCAATGACGGTCCGGAGCAGCACGAGGGCCACGGCCTCGAGCCGCGTGCGCTGTGACATGGCGGTCCTCACGCGTCGAGTGCGGCCGGCCGATCGGCAGCGGCATCGGTGGCGGGCCGGCTGTCGAGATGATGGAGATAGTCGTTGAGGGCGTGTCGGTTGTGTTCGCTCAGCAGCGTGGCCACACGGTCCATGGCGCGTGTCCGCATCGCCTGGACGATCGCGTGGTGTTCGCACTGGGCCTGGGGCGCACGGACGGCGAGCACGTCGCTGAAGAAGTACCGCCGCATCTGGTTCCAGCGGTCGAAGGCCTGCA
>JAENWD010000047.1 GCA_016650245.1 Vicinamibacteria bacterium | reverse complement strand
CATCGGTCAGTACGGGTGGGTGGTGCTCTACAACGTCCTGGCCTGGACGAGTTGGCTGCTCTTCATCCCGCTGATCTGGCGGCTGGCCTCGGCCGTGCAGATCCGGCGCGAACGCTTCGTCCGCCCGACCGTGTTTCACCTGGCGGCGAGCCTGGTGCTGGCAGCGCTGGTCTGCGTCATCGCCGGGTTCGAGCAGTACGGCGTGATGGCCGCCTCTGGCATCACGCAGGCGGCGGGCCAGCCCCTCACGCCGGCCTTCAACCTCAAGCGCGTGTTCCTGTTCACCTTCGAGTGGAAGGTGCTGCTCTACTGGGGTGTGGTCGGCGTGCACCACGCGATCTACTACGCGCACGCGCTCGGTGACAGGGAACTGCGCGAGGCCAGGCTCGAGGCGCGGCTGGTGGAGGCGCGTCTTGACGCCTTGCAGCGCCAGTTGCATCCGCACTTCGTGTTCAACACGTTGCACGCCATTGCCGGCGTGCTGCACCGCGACCCCGACGCGGCCGAGTCGATGCTGGTGCGTCTGGGCGATCTGCTGCGCGCGGTCTTTCGCAGCCACTCGCAGCAGGAGGTCTCGCTGGGCCGCGAGATCGAGTTGACCCAGCAGTACCTCGACATCCAGCGCATGCGCTTTGGCGCCGGCCTGCGCGTGGAGGTGGACGTGCCAGGGCACCTGCGCGACACCTCGGTGCCGGTGCTGGTCTTGCAGCCGCTGGTGGAAAACGCGATCAAGCACGGGTTCGCCGGCCGCACCGACGGCGGTACGATTCGCATCTCCGCACGCCAGACGGCCGATCGCGTCGAGGTGACCGTGGGCGATAGCGGCTGCGGCGCCAGTGCCGACGCCGTGCAGTGCGCCAGGGACGGCGTGGGCCTGTCGAACACGCGCGCCCGGCTCGAGCACCTTTACCCGGGCCGCCACGCGCTCGCCGTGTCCGCACCAGCCTCGGGCGGGTTCGCGGTCACGATTGCCGTGCCAGCCACGGCCGTCGCGCCGGAAGAGGACCTGGCCGAGGTGCTCGATATTTCGGCGTAACCAGCCTTCAGCCTTCTCGCCAAAGCCGAGACGCTGGACCCACCAGCGCCCGTGCCCCATAATGGAGGTTTAGGGTCCGCTCGCGGGACCTTACAGGGTGGGCCTGATGTCGGATGCGGTCGTGCGCGCGGCCACGCGGCTTGTGGTTCGTGGCGCACGCACACACAACCTCAAGGACGCGGACGTCTCGCTGCCCCTCGGCAAGCTGATCATCGTCACCGGCGTCAGCGGCTCGGGCAAGTCGTCGCTCGCCTTCGACACCATCTACGCCGAAGGCCAGCGGCGCTACGTCGAGTCGTTGTCGGCGTACGCCCGCCAGTTCCTGGAGCGGATGGAAAAGCCCGACGTCGACCGGATCGAGGGCATCTGCCCTGCCATCGCGATTCGGCAGAAGAACAGCATCCGCAATCCGCGATCGACCGTCGGCACCACCACCGAGATCCACGACTACATGCGCCTGCTCTGGGCGCGCGTCGGGCACACGTTCTGCCGCAACTGCCGCGACGAGGTCTCGCGCGAAACGGCCGAGGTCGTCGCGCGGCGCCTGGCGGCACTGCCAGAGGGGACACGGCTCCTGGTGGGGTTCGAGATGCCCGTGGTGAGCGTGCCCGACACGCCGCCTCCGGCCGACCTGGAAGACGGCGAGACGGTTGAGGCACCGTCCACCACGAACCCACGGACCGACCCGCTGCGCGAGACGCTGCAGATCCTGGCCAAGCGCGGGTTCCGGCGGCTGCTGGTGGACGGCCTGGCCGTGGCCCTGGAAGGCGTGGACGTGGCTGCGCTGGGCAGCCGCGCGAGCCTTGACGTGGTCGTCGACCGCGTGGTCGTGGACGCCGAGGCGCAGGCGCGTCTCACCGACTCGATCGAAACCGCGTACCGCGAGGGTGGCGGCGCCGCCTTTGCGCTCGAGTTGGCGCGGTCGGAGGCCGAGGCGGCCGTCGTGCACCATTTCAGCGAGCGGTTCGAGTGCCGCAAATGCCACATCCTGTACGAGGACCCGCAGCCGCGCCTGTTCTCGTTCAACAACCCGTTTGGCGCGTGCCCGACGTGCCACGGCTTTGGCAACGTGATCGAACTCGATCTCGACCTGGTCGTGCCCGACAAGACCAAGTCGATTCGCGGCGGCGCCATCGAGCCGTGGACCAAGCCGCACTACCGGGCGGAGCTGGCCACGCTCAAGCGCGACGCCAAGGCGCTCGGCATCGGACTCGACACACCCTGGCAGGACCTGACCGACCAGCAGCGCCGCGTCGTCGTCGAGGGCGATGGCGGCGACTACGCGGGCATCCGCGGGTTCTTCGCGTGGCTCGAGCGCAAGAAATACAAAGTGCACGTCCGCGTGTTCCTGAGCCGGTACCGCGGCTACCTGACCTGCCCGGACTGCGGTGGCGCGCGCCTGCGCAGCGAGGCGCGTGACGTGCGCGTGTCGGACAAGACCATCGATCGCGCCTCGGCGATGACGGTCAGCGAGGCGCAGCAGTTCTTCGGCAACCTCGCGCTTGGCGACCATGACGCGGCAATCGCCGACAAGGTGCTGCGCGAGATCGTCAAGCGGCTGCGCTTCCTGGGCGATGTCGGCCTGGACTACCTGACCCTGGACCGGCTGTCATCGACGCTGTCTGGCGGCGAGTCGCAACGCATCAACCTGGCGACCTCGCTGGGCTCGGCGCTGGTTGACACGCTGTATGTGCTCGACGAGCCGTCAATCGGCCTCCACCCACGTGACAACCTGCGCCTCATCGCGATCCTGCGGCAGCTTCGCGACCAGGGCAACACGGTGCTGGTGGTCGAGCACGACGCGGACATGATCGCCGTCGCCGACTACATCGTCGACCTGGGGTTGGGAGCCGGCGAGCACGGCGGCCGCGTGATCTACGAGGGCACACTCGAGGGGCTCAGGTGCGACACCCGGTCGCTGACCGCGAAGTACCTGCGCCAGGAGCTCACGATCCCCGTGCCGGCCCTGCGGCGCCGCGGCACCGGCCAGCGGGTCCGGCTCACCGGCGCGACGGCGCACAACCTGAAGAACGTGGACGTGTCGTTCCCGCTGGGCGCACTGACCTGCGTGACCGGCGTGAGCGGATCGGGCAAGTCCACGCTGGTGCACGACGTGATCTACGGCGGCATCCGGCGCGCCAAGGGCGAGGCGCCATCGGAGAAACGAGTGGGCGCGTTCCGTGCACTCGACGGCATCGAGCTGCTCACCGATGCCGTGCTCGTCGATCAGACGCCCATCGGTCGCACGCCGCGATCGAACCCGGTGACGTACCTTAAGGCGTTCGATCCGATTCGTGAGCTGTTTGCCTCGACCAAGGACGCGCGCAGCCGCGGATTCACGCCGAGCCATTTCTCGTTCAACGTGCCGGGGGGCCGGTGCGAGGCGTGCGAGGGCGAAGGCGACATCCGCGTCGAGATGCAGTTTCTGGCGGACGTGTTCGTGCCGTGCGACCAGTGCGACGGCCGGCGCTTCAAGCCCCAGGTGCTGGAGGTCCGCTACAAGGGCCGCAACATCCACCAGGTCCTCGCGATGACCGTCCGCGAGGCGCTGGGATTCTTCGGCGCCTCGCCCAAGGTGCTGCGGCGCCTGCAGGTGCTCGACGAGATCGGCCTGGGCTACCTGCGGCTGGGCCAGCCGGCGACGACGTTGTCGGGCGGTGAAGCGCAACGCATCAAGATCGCCTCGCACCTGGCCAGCATCAGCGGCGAGCGCCTGCTCTACGTGCTCGACGAGCCCACGACGGGTCTGCATTTCGACGACATCGCCAAGCTGCTCGCCGCGTTCCGCAAGCTGCTCGAACACGGGCACACCCTGCTGGTGATCGAGCACAACCTCGACGTCATCAAGACGGCCGACTATCTCATCGACCTGGGACCAGAGGGCGGCGAGGCCGGCGGGGAAGTGGTGGCCACCGGCACGCCCGAACAGGTGGCAGCCAACGAGGCGTCGCACACCGGCCGATACCTGAAGACCGTGCTGGCCAACGGACGTCCGCACGCCTATGCCGGGAGACAGGATGACTAAGCGTCTGGCGATGGCCGCGCTCGGCCTGGCGGCCGCGGTGACGACGATGGCGGCGGGACAGGGCACCGGGCTGGAACCGCTGTTGGCCGAACTCCGCAACCCCTCGGCGCGGGCGCGTGTGAAGGCGCTTGAACGACTGGGCGAGCTCGGCCGTCCTGATGCCGCGGCCCCGATGGCCGCGATGCTCGCCGATGGACACGACGGCGTGCAGAGCGCGGCCGTCAACGCGCTGCTGAGCCTCTACACCGTGCGGGCGGACCTGCGTCAGCGGCCATGGGGACCGGGCAGCGTCGGCAAGTCCGCGACGGCTTCGGAGGTCGCCTTCGAGGCGGGCCCGCTGGCGACGATGCCCGCGGAGGTTCCGGCGGAGGTGTTGACGGGGCTGTCTGCTGTCGTGCGGCAGGGCCAGTCGGTGAAGACGCGGCTGGAAGCAGCCTATGCGTTGGGCACTCTTGGCTCGCCGGCCATGGGCCCGATGGGCGATGTCACGGCCAACGCGGTGGCCGCGGATCTGGCGGCGACGCTGCTGGACCCCGATCGGCCGACGCGTCAGGTCGTGGCGCGCATCGCCGGCCGGGTCTTCGCGCCGCCGGGCCGCACCGTACCGGCCAGTCTCGGCGATGCGTTGGTCAACTCGATGAACGACGGCGACCCACTGGTGCGCCGGTGGGCCATGGACTCGCTCGGCTGGTTGCGCTACGACCGCGCCATGCAGGCGCTGACCGACCGAGCCAGTTACCACGGCAAGAGCGAAGAGGGCTCGGCGGCCCTGCACGGGCTGGCGCGCATTGCCTCGCCCGCCAGCGCGCCGGTGTTCCGCGCCCTGCTGGCCAGCAGCGCGCCGACGTTCCGGGTCATCTCGATTGAAGGCCTCGGCCGCATCGGGGAGCGCTCGGTGTATCCCGCCATCGCCGAGTCCGCTCTCGACGCAAAGCAGGTCAACGTCACCCTGGCCGCGCACCTGGCCGCGTTCCTGCTGGCACAGACGACCGACCTGATGCCGTTGGTCATGGCGCTGCGCAACGAGGATACGGCGATCCAGGCGCGTGTGTACCTGGCCGAGGTCGCCGAGCGCCAGCCGCTGGCGCTGCACGAGCTGCTGCGATCGCCGGACCCGTGGGTCCGCCGCGGCACCGCAGAACTGCTGGGCACGTCCAGACGACCCACGGAGGAGCCGATGCTGCAGCCGCTGTTGAAGGACCCCGCACCGGAGGTGATCGAGACCGCGTCTGAGGCGATCCGGCGCCTGCGTGCCTACGCGGCGGTTGCGCCGCAGCCGTGACACCCCGGCGGCTGCCGCGATCGTTTTTCGCGCGGCCGACCCTGACCGTCGCCAAAGACGTCCTCGGCATGGTGCTCGTGCACCACGCGCCCGACGGCCTCACCGCCGGCCGCATCGTCGAGGTCGAGGCCTACATCGGCGAAGATGACCCGGCCTGCCACGCAGCGCCCGGCCCGACCGCTCGCAACGCGCCGCTCTACGGCCCGCCAGGCGTCGCGTATGTCTACCTGAACTACGGCCTTCATTGCCTGATGAACGTCGTGACCGAGCGCCGCGGCTTTCCGGCTGCCGTGCTGTTGCGCGCGCTCGAACCCCTTGACGGCCTCCCGCTGATGCAGCGCCGCCGCGTGGCCCACGGCGCGCCGACGCATCGCGTGACTGCCGACACGATCTGCCAGGGCCCGGGCAACCTCTCGGTCGCGATGGGGATCACCCTCGCGCAGAATCTCACCGACTTGTTGCGTGCCACGCTATATCTGGAAGACCGGGGCCTGGCGGCGATTGATGTTTCGTGGACTCCACGCATCGGGATTCGCGTCGGCACCGGGCACAAGTGGCGCGCGGTAGATGCTCGGTCGCGCGCGATTGCGCGTGCGCCCTCCGGGCGCGATTACGCGGATTCGACTGGATGACGCGGAGGGGATCTATCCGCAGATTACGCCGATGACGCAGATTCCTTTCTGGGTCGAATCTTGAGATCGTCGGGTTGGAGTGCGCTGGTCGGCAGCGGCATCTGCGCCATCTGCGAAATCTGCGGATGATCCGAGAGACACGTTTTCACTCGGCGGCTCAGCGAAGTACGCAGGAACTGAGATTTCTGCAGAGCCCGTGCGATCAGTTCTTGCAGCGTCGCCGCAACACCCCCTTCCAAATCCAGGCAAATCAGCGAAGTCGCGGCGTGGCATGGCTCGTGCGTTACACCACGCCATGACCGACGACGCTGACCTGCGCGACCCGCACACGTTTGCCATCATCGGCGCCGCGATGGCGGTGCACAACGAACTGGGATGCGGCTTTCTCGAGCCCGTCTATCGCGCCGCGCTTGGATTGGAATTCGAAGCGCGACGCATCCCGTTCCGCACCGAGGTGCCGTTCCGTCTGGCATACAAGGAGCAACCGCTGTCCTTCAACTACCGGGCCGATCTGGTGTGCTTCGAGTCGGTTGTCGTGGAGATCAAGGCGCTGAAGGCGATCGGGCCGATCGAACACGCGCAGGCCATCAACTACCTGAAGGCGTCGGGGCTGGGGCGCGGGCTGATTCTGAACTTCGGCGCGCGCAGTCTCGAATACCGGCGGGTCGTGCTGTCGCTTCGTGCGGCCGTGTGACCGCTACGCCTTCCGCCGCGACAGCATCGTATGCAGGCCAGCGGGCGGAAGGTCGATCCCCGCTTGCGTGAACGCGATGCGCAGGCGTCGCCGCATCTCGCGGCCGACGTCCCACTGGCGTTGCGGCTGCGTCTTGAGGCGCGAGCGGATGGTGACCTGGCCGTCGCGGAAGGCGTCCACGCCGAGCACTTCGAGCGGCTCGAGGATGTAGGGCCCCAGCGTGGGGTCGTCCTGCAGCGAGGCAGCCGTCGCGCGCAACACGTCGACCACCTTGTCTGTGTCCTGCTGGAAGTCCACGTTCACGTCAATCAGGTAATACGCGTAATCCCGCGTGCGGTTGGACAGCGTCGTGATCGCGCCGTTGGGGAACACGTGCACGGCGCCCTCGACGTCGCGCAGGAGAGTCGTCCGCAGATTGATCGCCTCGACGCCGCCACCCTGGCCGTTGATGACCACCGAGTCGCCCACGCGCACCTGGTCCTCGAGGATCAGGAAGAAACCTGCGATGAGATCGCGCACCAGAAACTGCGCGCCAAAGCCGAGCGCGACACCGGCGATGCCGGCGCCGGTGAGCATCGGCAGCACGTCCACGTTGAGTTCGCGCAGCACCATCAGCAGCGCGACACCTCCTATCAGCGTCACGGCGACGTTTTCCACCAGCGCGCCAAGCGTCTGCGCCCGCTTCAGCCGTTCGGTGGTCCCTGGCACCGAGCCGCGTGCCATCTCCTGTTCGAGCCGGTTCGTGGAGCTGACGACCACGCGGATGATCAGCCAGGCGAGGGTGACGATGATGGCGATGCGCAGACCGGAGGCGAAGAACCACTGCAGCACCGACTTCTGATCGAGGCCGACGTCGAACCGCTCGCCGATCGCGTCCAGCATCGGCAAGGCCGTCACCGGCAAGGCCAGCGCGAAGGTAACCAGGCGCGTGATGAAGACCGGCCTGGCCACAAGCTGCGAACTGCGATCGGCGTCGCCGTAGATGGCACTGAGGACGAGGCGCACGAGGCGCCCGGTGACCAAGGCGACCAGCGTGGCGACCAGGAACGCCAGGCCGAGGATCACCGCGACCTCGGCCCACTCGGGTTGGCCGTCGAACAGCGAGAAGGCCAGCGGCGACGTCACCGGCTCACCGGCAGGCGCCGGCTGGCCGTGACGACCGGGACGGTCAGGTCCACGGCGCGGTCGGCGCGTTGCACCTTGAGCTTCACCGACGTGCCCACGGGCGTGTCGGCCACCAGGCGCCAGAGTTGGGCCGGCGTGTCCACCTTGGTGCCGTTGAAGCTGAGCACGACGTCGCCCGGTCGCAGGCCCGACAGATAGGCGGAGCTGGTGCGGCTCATGCGCGCCACCAGCAGCCCCTCGGCACGTGGCAGCTCGAACTGGCGCGCGACCTCGGCGCTCACCGGCACCAGCTCGACGACCCCGATTGAGCCGCGCCGCACTTCTCCGTACGCGATCAGGTCGTCCATCACGCGTCGCGCCAGGTTGCTCGGCACGGCAAACCCGATGCCCTGGTAGCCTCGACTCTCGGTGAAGATCGCCGTGTTGATGCCGATCAGCTCGCCACGGCTGTTGATCAGCGCGCCGCCGGAGTTGCCGGGGTTGATGGCGGCATCGGTCTGGATGAAGTCCTCGTAGCCGGCGATGCCCAGGTTGGTCCGGCCCAGCGCCGAGACGATGCCCAGGGTGACGGTCTGGTTCAGTTGATACGGGTTGCCGATGGCCAGTACCCACTCGGCGATCTTGAGCTGGCTCGAATCGCCCCAGGGGATCGCCGCCAGATTGCGCGCGTTGATCTTGACCAGGGCGATGTCGGTGGCCGGATCGGCGCCGATGACCTGCGCGCGCAGTTCGCGCTTGTCCGACAGCGTCACGCGCACTTCTGTGCCGCGCCCCAGTTCGCCCAGCACGTGGACGTTGGTCAGGATGTAGCCGTCTGAGGAGACAACCACGCCCGAGCCGAGGCTGTACTGCGGCTGCGCGCGGCCGCCAAAGCTGTCCATGTCGCCGAAGAACTGCTCGAAGAACGGGTCGCCCGCAAACGGCGACGCGCGCCGGCGCGGCGGCTGCATCGACGAGATGTTGGTCACCGTGTCGATCGTGCGCTCGGCGATGGCGGTGAAATCAGGCCCTACGGGCGCGAGCGCCCGCGGCGGCGCCTCGGCGGCGGCAGCGGCCACAGGGGCGGGACGGACCGGCGCGGGCACCGGAGCCGCGTCGGCCGGTCCGGCCGAGCGCATCCGCCCCGTGAGCACCAGGCCGGCCACAAAGCCGGCCAGCACCAGCACGACGGCAAAAGCCGTGCGTCGCAGCATGTCAGCTCACGTCGATCCGCCGCGCCGCGGCCTCGGAGGCCTTGGGCACAGTCACTGTGAGGACGCCGTCTTTGAGGTCGGCGATGATTGCCTGGGTGTCGATGCTGGCGGGCAGTGCGAAGCGGCGGAAGAAGCCGCCGTGGCCCCGCTCGACGCGATGGTACCGTTCGCAGGGCTCGTCTGGCGTGCGCCGCGTGCCCTGCAGGGTCAGCTGGCCGTCCTGGTAACGGATGTCGATGTCGGAGCGCTGCAAGCCAGGCAGCTCGGCCGTGACGACGAAGGCCTCGGCGGTCTCGAAGATGTCGACCGGAGGCGTCCAGCCGCCGCCGTCGTGTCCCGACAACCGTTCCATGCGCTCCTGCAGCGCCAGCAGGTCGCGCAACGGGTCCCACCGTGTGACAGCCACAAAAAATCGTAGCATGTTTGATGGATCCGCGGCACGTACGCTACGATCCGTAGGTTTCGGCGGTGTCAACGCAATCAGACCTATGGCGACCATTCAGGCAACGAAGATGCGCAAGGGCACGCTGGTCAAGATCGGCAACGATCTGTTCCGGGTGCTCGAGCTTCAGCACGTCACGCCCGGGAACCTGCGCGGGTTCGTGCGCGTGAAGTTTCGCAACATCCGCAGCGGGAACCTGTCGGATCAGAAACTGCGATCGGAAGACACCGTCGAGCGCGCGACACTCGACGAGCGCGAGATGCAGTACATGTACAGCGACGGCTCCGCCTACTACTTCATGGACACGTCGTCGTACGAGCAGGTCCACATCTCCAGCGAGGCGCTGGGCGACTCGGTGAACTATTTGATCCCGGAGATGCTGATCAACGTGGAGTTCTACGACGTCGAGCCGGTGGGCATCGAGCTGCCGCAGACGGTCGATCTCACCGTGCAGGACACGCCGCCGGCCATCAAGGGCTCGACCGCCAACGCCCAGCTCAAGCCGGCCACGCTTGAAACCGGCCTGGTCGTGCAGGTGCCGCCCTTCATCAACGTCGGCGACAAGATCCGGGTCAACACGGAGTCCGGGGAGTATCAGGCACGAGCCTGATCGGCGCCTGGATATTGACGATTGCAGATTGACGATTGCCGATTACGCCGGGGCAACGCCACGCTCCGCGCTGAATGCCGCGACTTTGCCAGGTCATGGGCTGGTTTGCGAAGAGGTTCGTCGGACTTGCCAGTTGCGGCCTTCGCAGCACGATTCGAAGGGTTGCCCGGACGTAATCTGCAATCGTCAATCTGCAATCGTCAATGGATGTAATCCGTAAGGTCCCCAATCAGGGCTGGATCGAGGTCGTCACCGGCAGCATGTTCAGCGGGAAGAGCGAGGAGCTCATTCGCCGCGTGCGGCGAGCCGAGATCGCGCGCCAGAAGGTGCAGGTCTTCAAGCCCCGACTCGACGACCGCTTCGCCCAGGACTACGTCGTCTCCCACAGCGACATCCGGTACGCCGCACAGAGCGTCGCGTCGGCCCGCGAGCTGCTCGAGGCCGTGAGAGCCGACACCGAGGTCGTGGCCATCGACGAAGGGCAGTTCTTCGACCTCGAACTGCCGATGATCTGCACCAGCCTGGCCGACAGCGGCCACCGCGTCATCGTCGCGGGACTCGACCAGGACTACCTCGGCAAGCCCTTCGAGCCGATGCCGCAACTGCTGGCGATTGCCGAGTACATCACCAAGACGCTGGCCATCTGCATGGTCTGCGGCAACCCCGCCAACCACACCCAGCGGCTCGTCGCCAGCCGCGAGCGCGTCCTGCTGGGCGCCCAGGGCGCCTATGAGGCGCGCTGCCGGCACTGCTTCGACCCCACGCTGTCGGGTTAAGGGGGTAGATTGAGCGAGGGTCCGATGGAACACGTCACGCTGCTCGTCTCCGGCATGAGCTGCGGCCACTGCGTCAGCCGGGTGCACCACGCCCTGGCGTCGCTGACGGGCGTCGCCGTCAAGGCCGTGAAGGTGGGCGAGGCCGAGGTCGAGTTCGACCCGACGCTGCAAAGCCTGGCCGCCGTCGCTGCCGCGCTCGAGGCCGCCGGCTATCCAGTACTGGTGCCGCGGTAGGAGGACCCATGCCCGCCGAAGCGGTCGAGCAGGTCACCATTCCGGTCGGCGGGATGACGTGCGCGGCCTGCCAGGCCCACGTCCAGAAGGCGCTGGCGTCGCAGCCAGGCGTACGCGACGCGTCGGTCAACCTGATGATGGCCAGCGCGTCAGTCACCTTCGACCCGTCGGTCATCGCCCCTCCGCAGCTCGTCCAGGCAATCAGAGACACCGGGTACGAGGCGGAGCTGCCGGCCCTTGTGACAGACGTGGTCGCCGAGCAGGAGGCCCGCGATCTGGCGCAGGCGGCCGAGTACCGCGCACTCCGCGTCAAGGCGGTGGCCAGCGGCGTGGCTGGCGCCTTCGCGATGGTCGCGTCGATGCCGCTGATGGCGGGCACGGCGCACGGCCACCAGGCCAGCACCGACCCGTTCATGGAGTGGGTGATGGAGTGGCTGACCACCCCGCTGCGCGCCGCGGCGCCCTGGCTCTACGCTCTCGACCCGCAGTCGCTTTCCTGGCTGCTGCTTGTGCTGACGCTTGTCACGATGGGCTGGGCGGGCCGCCAGTTCTACGTGCGCGCCTGGGTCGGCCTTCGGCACCTGACGGCCGACATGAACACGCTGATCGCGGTTGGCACCGGCGCGGCGTTTGCCTACTCGCTGGTCGCCACGCTCTCACCGGCGGTGTTCACGTCGCGCGGGGTCGCCTCCGACGTGTACTACGAGGCGGTGATCGTCATCATCGCGTTCGTGCTGACCGGTCGCGCCTTTGAGGCGAGAGCCAAGAGGCGTACGGCCAGCGCCTTGCGCGCGCTGGCGGTGCTGCAGCCCAAGACGGCCCGCGTGGTCCGTGGCGAGGTGGAAGAAGACGTGCCCATCAGCGGCGTCCGTGAAGGCGACGTGGTGGTGGTGCGGCCCGGCGAGCGCCTTGCCGTCGACGGCTTGGTGATGGACGGCACCAGTGCGGTGGACGAGGCCATGCTGACCGGCGAGTCGATGCCGGTGCTCAAACGCGCTGGGGACCGTGTCATCGGAGGTACGGTCAACGGCCCCGGGGCGTTCCGCTATCGCGCAACGACACTGGGCGAGGCGAGCGTGCTCGCGCGGATTGTGCGGTTGATGCGGGACGCGCAGTCGACGCGCGCGCCGATTCAGGCCCTGGCCGACAGGATCAGCGCCGTCTTCGTGCCCGTCGTGATCGGACTGGCCGTTGTGACGTTCCTGGCCTGGTGGGCGCTGGCCGAGACCGCGCCGCTGGTGCGGGGATTTGCCGCCGCGGTCACCGTGCTGATCATCGCCTGTCCCTGCGCGATGGGACTGGCCGTGCCGACGGCGGTGATGGTGGCCAGCGGCAGGGTCGCGTCGCTGGGCATGTTGATCAAGGGCGGGGAGACACTGCAGCGCGCCGGCGAGGTCGACACGGTCGTGCTCGACAAGACGGGCACGATCACCCAAGGCCGCCCGGAGGTGACCGATGTGGTCGTCGCGCCGGGATGGCCCGGGGACCAGGATGCGCTCGTGCGGCTGGCTGGCACGGTCGAGGCGTTGTCGGAACATCCTCTTGCCGGGGCCGTCGTGGCGTTCGCGAAAGCGCGGGGCCTTGCTCCGGCGCGGTCTCAGGGTTTCGAGTCCATCACGGGGCAGGGCGTCCGCGCGACCTCTGACGGCCGCCTGGTGCACGTCGGCAACGCGCGCTTGCTGGCGACGCTGGGTATCTCGACCCAGGGCGTGGCCGTCGACGTCGAGCGCCTGACGCACGATGCGCGCACGGTCATGTTCGTCGCCATTGATGGCGCGTTGGCGGGCGTGGTGGCGGTTGCCGACCAGGTGAGGCCGGAGGCGCGGGCCGCCATCGCCGCGCTTGGCGCGCGCGGCCTCGACGTCGTGCTCCTGACCGGCGATCAGAGGGCGACCGCCGACGCCGTGGCCCGTCAGGTCGGCATCAGCACGGTCGTCGCCGGTGTCACCCCGGAGGGCAAGGTCGCCGAAGTCGCGCGGCTTCAGGCCCAGGGGCGCGTCGTGGCGATGGTTGGCGACGGCATCAACGACGCGCCGGCGCTGGCGCGCGCCGATGTCGGCATCGCCGTCGGCACCGGCACCGACATCGCGCTGGAAGCCGCCGACATCGCCCTGATGCGCGGCGACCTGGGCGGCGTGGACACGGCGATCGCGTTGTCACATGCGACGATGAAGACGATGAAGCAGAACCTGTTCTGGGCGTTCGCCTACAACATCGTCGGGATTCCCGTGGCGGCAGGCGTGTTGTACCCCGCGTTCGGGATCCTGCTGAGCCCGATCCTGGCGAGCGCGGCGATGGCGTTCAGTTCCGTGAGTGTCGTGACCAACAGCCTCAGGTTGCGGAATTGCAGATTGCAGATTGCAGATTGACGATCAGGAGGCCCCCACTTTGCACTTCGCACTTCGCACTTGCTAGAGTTCACCCATGGCCTGGCTGTTGCCATACGTGCTTGTCGGGCTTGGCGTCGGGTTTGCGATTGCCAACCTTCGGATCCTCGCGCAGTTCGCGCGCTATCTACGCCTGCGGAAGCACACGTTGCTGACCTGGCCTGGGCCGCCGCCGCCCTACTACGGTCTGGTGCTGTTTCTGGGCGTCGCCCTGGGCGTCCTGCTGATCGTGAAGTTCGCTTTCCTGCCGCACACCTTCACGCAGTTGTTCGGCGAGAGCATGATGTTCCTGTACTTCGCCTACGCGGTGCCGTTGACCCGCAAGATCAGTCGAGGTTTCTACGCCGACGGGGTCTGGGCCGAAAACGGCTTCATCCACTACCACCAGATCGGCGGCATCGCCTGGCGCGAGGGCGAGCCGCCGACGCTGCTGCTGATCTCACGGTTCAAGGAGATGGCCCGGCCGCTGCTGGTCCCCGGCGCCCATTACTCCGCTGTCCGGCGCCTGCTGCGCGACAAGATCGGCACGCACGACATCATGTTCGCCGGCGACACGCTGGACCTGGCGGGGCATGATGAGCGGGAAGACGTGTAGATTGACGATTGACGAAATTACGCGGATTCAGGCGGATTCTCGTCGGTGCGCTAATCTGCACAGGGTCTGCGACCGATAGCACCCGCGTAATTTCGTCGTAATCTGCAATCGTCAATCTGCCATCGTCAATTCGGGAGGTCCGTGTGGCTGTCCGCTCCACCTGGAAGGGTTACCTGAAAGTCAGCCTGGTGAACATCCCCATCCGGGTGTTTCCGGCCACCGAGTCGGCGGCCACCCTGTCGTTCAACCAGCTCCACGCCGAGTGCCAGACGCGCATCCAGCAGAAGCGGTGGTGCCCCAAGTGCGACCGCGAGGTGCCGCAGAGCGAGATCGCCAAGGGCTACGAGTTTTCCAAGGGGCGCTACGTGGTGATGCAGGAGGACGATTTCGCGAAGGTCTCCACGCCATCGACGCGCGTCATCAACCTCGAGCAGTTCACCGACGAGTCGGCGATTGATCCGATGTACGTCGACCGGGCGTACTACCTGGCGCCGGACGGGCAAGTTGCCTCCGATGCCTACGCGGTGATGCGCGAAGGCATGAAGGGCAAAGTCGGCATCGGCAAGGTGGCGCTGTTTGGCCGCGAGTACCTGGTGGCGATCAAAGTCCAGCAGCACGGGCTGGTGATGTACACGCTGCACCATGCCGCCGAGATCCGCACCATCGACCAGATCGAGGAACTCGAGACGGTACCGCGGACGGTCAAGCCGCAAGAGCTGAAGCTGGCCAGGCAGGTCGTCGAGATGTTCGACGGCGAGCTGAACCTGAAGGACTACAAGGACGAGTACAAGGAGGAGCTGCGCAAGATCATCGACGCCCGCGTGGCCGGCGAGGAGTACGTCGCCGCCGAGGTGGAGGAGCTGCCCACCAACGTCGTCGATCTGATGGCCGCGCTCCGAAAGAGCCTCGACGCGGCCAGCGCCGCCAAGAAGAAGCCCGCCAAGGCGGCCCTGCCGATCAAGAAGGCCGTCGCCAAGTCCGAGCCCAAGCGCAGGCGCGCGTGACACTCGTCAACGGCAGCCGCTCGTCAATCACGTCAATCACAAAGACACGGAGACACAAAGACACACGGTTTTTGGGGGGGGAATTCCCAAGAAAGGCTCTGTGCGTCTCCGTGCCTTCGTGTTTCTGTGATTGACGGGCAATCAGCGCAGGAACCAGCCGATCAGGCCCGGGCCGGTGCCGGTCGGATCGCCGATCCAGGCGGGGGGCGTGAGCCACACGAACGACAGAATCACGATCACCCACAGGTCGTAGGCCAGCGTGGCCCGGTCGTCGGTCCAGAAGAACGCACGCTTGAAGACGCCCGTCGGCCCGGCCTTCGAAGGCATCGGCAGACGGTTCAGCGCCAGGTACGTGTAGTAGATGCGGTTGGCCACCGTCACCACCGACAACACAAGAATCACCCAGAGCACGGCGCCCATCCGATCGGTGAACGCCCCGATCATGAAGAGCACGATGCGCTCGGGCCGCTCCATGAACCCAACCTTGCATTTGGCGACCAGCGACTCGGCCCGGGCCCGCGCGTAGCTGGTCATCGTCGCGAAGATGAGCGTCAGCGTGGTGACGAGCACGTAGTCGTGCCGGCCCAGCGTCGAGTAGAGCCAGATGAGCCCGGTAAAGAGCGCCAGATCCGAAAAGCGGTCCAGCGTCGAGTCCCAGAAGGCCCCGAACGCCGACTGCTTGCCCGTGATGTGGGCGACTTTGCCGTCGATGAAGTCAAAGATATTGGCGACGATCATGATCGCGCCGCCCAGCTTGAAGTGGTCGTGGGCAAGCGCGAACCCGGCGCCGATGTTGATCAGCACGCCGATGAGCGTCAGGACGTTGGGGTGAATGCCGAGCGCGACCGAGGTGTTGATGATCGCGCGCAGGGGGAACATGCACACCGCGCCGATGGCACCGGTAAAGGTCATGGTCTGGTTGGAAGGGTCGCTATAATAAGGGGTTCCCCGTCAAGGCTCCAAACCCGGCAGTGTAGCTGATGGCGATTCACGATCTCAAGACCCAGATCGCGCGCCTGCCCGAACAACCGGGCGTCTACCTGTACTTCAACCAGGCGGGCGACACCGTGTACGTCGGCAAGGCCCGCGCCCTGCGCGACCGGGTCCGCAGCTACCTGGGGGCCTGGGGCAGCAACCCCAGGACCAACGCGCTGTTGGAGGAAATCGCGCGGCTCGAGGTGATCGTCACCGACTCGGTGATGGAGGCGCTCGCCCTTGAAAACAACCTGATCAAGCAGCGCAGCCCGAAATACAACATCCTGCTGCGCGACGACAAGAACTACCCCTATCTCCAACTGACCACGGGCGAGCGGTTTCCACGAGTCCTGGTGGCCCGCCGGGTTGAGAAGGACGGTCACGTGTATGCCGGGCCGTTTCTGCCGGCCAGGCTGGCGCGCCGGACCATGGCGCTGACACACCGGCTGTTCGGCATCCGCTCCTGCAACGAGGTCATCACAGGCAAGCGAGGCCGTCCCTGTCTCGAATACGACATCCATCGCTGCATCGCCCCGTGCGTGGACACGATCTGCTCGGAAGCCGGGTACGGCCGCGCCGTCCAGGACACGCGGCTCTTCCTCGCCGGCCGCACCGAGGAGCTAGCGGGCGACTTGCGGATACGCATGGCCGAGGCCGCCGCCGCGGAACGCTTCGAGCAGGCGGGTCAACTGCGCGATGCCCTGCGGACGGTCCAGACCCTGGTGGACCGGCACCAGAAGATGGCCGCGCCCGACCTGTCGGCCCGCGACGTCTTCGGCCTGAAACTCGGCCCGGCCGGCGCCGTCGTCCAGATCTTCCAGGTGCGAGGCGGGCGCGTCGTGGACCGCGTGGAGCTGGTGACCGAGGCCTCGGAGGGTCCCCTCATAGGAGAGGCTGACGTGGTCGCGGCCGCCATCGCGCAGTTCTACGAAGAGACCTCCGCGCCGCCCGAGGTGCATGTGCCTGTGGCGCCAGACGAGGCCGAGGCGCTCGAGGCCCTGCTGGCGGCCCGTGCGGGCCGCAGGGTGCGGATCGTGGTTCCCAGACGAGGCGAGAAACGCGGGCTCCTCGACCTGGCCTCGCGCAATGCCTCCCTGGCCTACGAGGGGCGGTTCAACGCCGAGACGTTGGGCAACTACAGCGCGCTCGAGACGCTTCGTGCCGTGCTCGCGTTGCCCGCCTTGCCACGCCGCATCGACTGCTTCGATATCTCGACGATTCAGGGCAGCGACACCGTCGCCTCGATGGTCGTGTGCGTGGACGGCCGCATGAAGAAGGGCGAGTACAGGAAGTTCAAAGTGACGAGTGACGAGTTACGAGGGACGAGGACGAAGGACACAGAGAGCACAGAGAGATTTCTGGATGATTTCGCTGCCATGAAACAGGTGGTGCAGCGGCGCTACGCGCGGGTGGTCGAGCAGGGCGGGCCGTTTCCCGACCTGATCGTGATCGACGGCGGAAAGGGACAACTCTCGGCGGCCTACGAGGCCCTGGAGTCGCTGGGCCTGGCCAATCTGGTGGCCGTGGGGCTGGCCAAGAAGGAGGAACTGGTCTTCACGCGCGACCACTCGGACCCGATCGTGCTGCCGGTTGACGACCCGGCACTGTTGCTCTTGCAGCGCATCCGTGACCAGGCCCATCGCTTCGCGGTGACCTTCCACCGCCAGCGGCGCGCGAAGCGAGACCTACGCTCGGAGCTGGACGGAGTCCCGGGTGTTGGCCCGCGCCGTCGACGTCAGTTGCTCCAGCGCTTCGGCAGCCTGACCGGTGTGCGTCGCGCGACCCGGGAGGAACTCGAACCGGTGGTCGGCGCAAAGGCGGCCGACGCGATTCTGCGATTCTTCGCGGGGTGACGCCTGCCCGCGTCAGTTTGTCCGCTGCGCCTGGCTCCAGGCGGGACCTCTCCACGGACGTTTCCCCCCATCACGTTGGCGACCGAACGAGTCGGGTTCAGGACCAGCGCCAGCGTGTTGCCCGAGTACCGGTTCCGGCGCATCACGCGATCGATGATGTGCAGCCGGGCGGCGTCCTCACCGACTGAAATCAACAGGCCCATCCCCGGCGTGACGACCAGATCGAGGAAGGTCATCTGGCCAGGCTTTCAGGCCGACGTTGCCAATCGAGGCTTCCGACAACGGCCCCAGCTCGAAGTTCACGCTGTAGACGAAAGAGTAGATGCCCTGCGCGCCTTTCGCCTTCCAGTAGCGTCGGTTGCCGCCAAACGGCGTGTCCTGCGACACGCTGTGATTGTTGGCGAAGGTGAACGAGGCGGTCGGCTCAGGCAGCTCACCGCCGAGTGCAGGCTGGGAAACGCCGCGCGCTCCGCGTGGTTCGGCATCATCCCGATCAGGTACTCCTGGAAGTTCGTGATCGGGCCGCCCTTGAGCGTCACCGTGAACAGGCCCAGCGACGCGTAGTACAGGCGCGGCGGCGCCGCCGGGAAGAGCACGTAGAGGAACGTAGCCCGTGTAGAAGCAGACGATGATGCCGAGCAGCACGGTGCGCGCTTCGCGGGTGCGTCCGCTGAACCAGAGGATGAGCACGACCGACGGCGCGACGAGGAAAAAGTTCGCGTAGAAGGCGTTGAAGAACTCGGTGCGCGCCGGCGTGATGTACGCCTCGGCCCAGAGGACAGGCTGCCCGCCAAAGATCCACCCCTCGATGGCCGACAGGTACGGGTGGATGTCGTGCGGGTTCACGTACCGCACCGTGTCGTGCAGGTTGGGGTAGACCGCGATGCACATCACGAACGGGAGAAACGTGCGGAGCGTCCGCTCGAGCCACGGGAGGCCTGCGGCCATTCCGGCGACCACCACGAGGCGCAGCAGCCCGCCCCGGATGCGGCGCGAGTTGGCGTGACGCTGGTAGAGATCGACGTTGGCGTAGACGGTGAGGACAGCGGAGGCGACAAACGCGAAGACGAGCAGTCCCTCTTCCGGCCGCAGGCGCCTGAAGATGCGGGCAGGCATGTGGCGCCGAGCATGATAGCACAGCGAATTCCTTGCGATACCGCCCGCCTTCGTCGTACCCTACACGTTTGCATCGTGGCCGAATCCGCTAATCTTCGTCGCGTCGTCTCGGGCATGCGCCCGACCGGCAAGCTGCACCTCGGGCACCTGGTCGGCGCGCTCAGAAACTGGGTGGCGCTGCAGGAAACCTACCGGTGCTATTACTTCGTCGCCGACTGGCACGCGTTGACGAGTCACTACGCCGACACCGGCGAGATCGTCGAGAGCGCGCTCGACAATGCGGCCGACTGGATCGCCGCCGGCCTGGACCCCGAGCGTTCGACGCTGTTTGTGCAGTCGCTGATTCCCGAACACGCCGAGCTGGCGCTGTTGCTCGGCATGATCACGCCGATTCCGTGGCTCGAGCGGGTGCCCACCTACAAAGAGCAGATCGAGCAGCTCGCCGAGCGCGACCTGTCGTCGTTCGGCTTCCTGGGCTATCCCCTGCTGCAAACGGCCGACGTGATCATTTACAACGCCAACGTCGTGCCGGTGGGTGATGACCAGGTACCTCACCTCGAGCTGTCGCGCGAGATCGTGCGCCGCTTCAACAACTTCTACGGCGAGGTCTTTACCGAGCCTCAGGCACTGCTCACGCAGGTGCCGCGGCTGCCCGGGCTGGACAACCGCAAGATGAGCAAGAGCTACGGCAACACCATCGACCTGTCAGACGATGCGGTGACGGTGCAGAAGAAAGTCCGGCAGATGTACACGGACCCCAAGCGCGTGCGCGCCGACATTCCGGGCACGGTCGAAGGCAACCCCGTGTTCCTCTACCACGATGCCTTCAATCCCGACGTCGACGAAGTCGAAGACCTGAAGGCGCGCTATCGCCTCGGCACCGTCGGCGACGTCGAGGTGAAGACGAAGCTGGCCACCGCGGTCAACTCGATGCTCGATCCGATGCGCGAGCGTCGCGCCGCGGCGCTGGCCCGGCCCGGCTACCTCCGCGAGGTGCTTTTCGAAGGGTCGACATCGGCGCGCGCCGAAGCGGCCGCGACGATGGAGCGCGTCAGAGACGCGATGAAGCTCAGGTACTAGCAGTCATGGCGTCCGATACCCCGGAGTTCGAGTCCGCCCTCGAGGCGTATCCCGTCAAGCTCGACAGCTTCGAGGGGCCGCTCGACCTCCTGATTCACCTCATCAAGCGCAACGAGGTGAACATCTACGACATCCCGATCGCCCTGATCACCGATCAGTACCTGCAGTACCTCACGCTGATGCAGGAACTGAACCTCGACCTCGCCGGCGAGTTCATCGTCATGGCCGCGACGCTGATCCACATCAAGTCCCGGCTCTTGATCCCGCGGCCCACCGCGGACATTCTGGGCGAGGACGACCAAGAGGATCCGCGCGAGGCGCTGGTCCGCCGGTTGCTCGAGCACCAGAAGTTCAAGGCCGCGGCCGACCTGCTGCACGAGCGGCAGACGCTGCGCGCCGCGCAGCACCACCGGCCGGATGCCGCGGTGGCCGACGTCGCCGGCGAGGGCTACGAGCCGGAGCTCGAAGTCGACCTGTTCAGCCTGCTGGCCGCGTTCCGCGGCGTGCTGGAACGGGCCAGGGCGCGGCCGCAGGTAGTGCTGCCGCCCGAGCAGATGTCGATCGAGCAGCGCATCGATCAGCTGCTCGAGCGGCTGTCGGAAACCGAGGCGGTGGGCTTCGAAGAGCTGTTTGCCGACGCCAACTCGAGGCCGGCGCTGATCGTGACCTTCCTCGCGCTGCTCGAGATGATTCGGTTGAAGCTGATTCGCGTGTTCCAGGCCGGACCGTTCGGGCCGATTCGAGTCTACAAGCGCGCCCGGCCACAGGATGCGCCGCATCCGATCATGGACCCCGAGGCGGTGTACGACGCGCACCACCCGAAGAAGCCGGAACCCGAGGCTGAATAGTTACGAGTTACGGGTTACGAGTTACGAGTGGGCGAAATTCAGGGGATTGCTGCGTGAGCGACGAGACCAACATTCCAGAGTCTGAGGATGCCGTGGCTGGCGGGGAGGGCGAGACCGTCTCGGTCGACTCGTTGATCAGCGCGCCGGAGGGGCAGGCCGACGAGCCGGCGACCGCTGATGCCTCCGGGCTCGTCGGGATTGTCGAAGCGCTGGTCTTTGCCTCGCCGGACCCGATCACCCTGAAGCAGCTCTGCAAACTGTTCGACACCGAGCCGAAAGAAGACGTCGTCGCGGCGCTGGCCGAGCTCGCGCGCCGCTACTCGCATTCCGGCGGCTTGCAGTTCGTCGAGGTCGCCGGTGGGTATCAGATCGTCACCAGGCCCGAACTGCACGAGTGGGTGCGCAGGTTGTTCCACGACCGCACATCGCACAAGCTGTCGGTCCAGGCGCTCGAGACGCTGGCCGTCATCGCCTACAAGCAGCCGATCACGGCGATGGAAGTCACCGAGATCCGCGGCGTGAACACGACGGGTGTCGTGGGCACGCTGCTCGAGCGTGGCCTGGTG
>JAENWD010000046.1 GCA_016650245.1 Vicinamibacteria bacterium | reverse complement strand
TGGCTGGACCCGCCGGCGACGATTCATCCGGCCGTTGCCGACGCCATCAGCGGCTTTGACGCCGTCGTCATCGGACCGGGCAGCTTCTATACCAGCCTGATGCCGCCGCTGTTGGTGCGAGGCGTCGCCGAGGCCATCGCGAAGGTCAACGGGCCGGTGATTCTGATCGCGAACCTGCTGACTGAAGGGCGGGGCATGACCGGCTTCACGGCCGGCGAGGCGGTGCGTCGGGTGTCCGCGACGATAGGCCGCAAGGTCGACGTCGTGATGGTCAACAGCGGACGGCCAACCGATGCGGTGCTGGCACGCTACGAGGCCGAGCACAAGGCGATGCTGCCAATCGGGGACGTGCCCGACGGCTGCGAGGTCATCGAGGCCGACTTCTGGCTGCGCGAGATCGCGCGGCACGACCGCTGGCGCCTGGCGTACGCGGTGTGGAGCGTGCTGGCGCGGAAGCTGTTGTAGCCGCTTTCGGCTTGGCGCTTGAGGCTTGCTTCCTGGCCTCCTGAGGCTTGAGGCTAGTGTTGTTCTCCTGATGCCCGAGGCTATCGTCCTGTCCTCCCGAGGCCTTCTTGTTCGCCTCCGCGATCGCCACCGCTCGTTCCGCGACTTTCAGCATGTGCGCCGAGCCGCCCTTGGCCGCACGGTTGCTGGTCCACAGGTCGGGCGACTCCTGCGCGAGGATGTCGACGAAGTCGCCGCCGCTCTTGATGCTCAGCGGCGCGAAGGCCGCGATGTCGATCGGCCCGGCCCACTCGTCGCGGTGCTTGAGTAGCAGCCAGCTTCGGCCGTCGCCGCCCTTTGTACGGACCAGCGCCCACGATCCCTTCAGCTTCACGCCGTGGAGCTGGAGCTTCAGGTCGCCCTTGCTGAGCGCCTCGCCGACGTCGTCCACCAGCGGCTCCCAGGTGCCCTCGTCCCACAGCATCACGATGCCGGCGCCGTAGCCGTCGGGGATGACGCCTTCGAAGGTGCCGTACTCGATCGGGTGATCCTCCACGTGCATCGCCAGGCGCTTGTCAGCCGGGTCGATGGACGGGCCCTTGGGCACCGCCCACGACAGCAGGACGCCGTCGTGCTCGAGGCGCAGGTCGTAGTGGAGGTGGCTGGCCAGGTGCTTCTGGACGCAGAAGAACAACCGCACGCCCCGCTTCTTGATCGTCTTGGGCTCGGCGCCCTTGGGCTCAGGGGATACGGTAAAGTTGCGCTTCGCGCGGTATTCTTTGAGGGCCATCTTCCGTAATCGTCAATCGTCAATCGTCAATCGTCAATCTGCAATTTCATGACCCTCCTACTTTCAACCTACGAGCTCGGCCGGCAGCCCTTCGGACTGGCGTCACCGGCTGCGTGGTTGCGGCAAGCAGGGGTAGAGGTGCGGACTGCGGACCTGTCGCGGGAGCGGCTCGGCGAGGTCCCGGTCGAGCGTGCGCGGCTGGTGGCGTTCTACCTGCCCATGCATACAGCCACGCGCCTGGCGCTGCCGGTCATCGAGCGCGTGCGCGCGCTCAACCCAGGCGCGCACCTGTGCGCCTATGGCCTGTACGCGCCGCTGTCAGCCGACCTCCTCCGCAGCCACGGCATCGACACGATCCTCGGCCCCGAGTTCGAAGCCGACCTGACGACGCTGGCAACCAACCTGACCCAACCCGACCCAACCCGACCCAACCTGCCCCAACCTGCCCCAACCCGACCCCACCCGACCCAACCTGCCCCAACCCGACCCAACCCGGCCCAACCCGACCCAACCCGGTTGGCGCGTTTGGCGTTCATCGCGCCCGACCGTCGCGACCTGCCGGCGCTCAATCGCTACGCGGCGCTCCAGATGCCCGACGGCACCCGGCGCGTGGTCGGCTATACCGAGGCGTCGCGCGGCTGCAAGCACCTGTGCCGGCATTGCCCGATCGTGCCGGTGTATGGCGGGCAGTTCCGCGTGGTTCCGGTAGACGTGACGCTGGCCGACATCGCGGCACAGGTCGAACACGGGGCGCAGCACATCACCTTCGGCGATCCCGATTTCTTCAACGGGCCCACACATGCGCGCCGCCTCGTCGAATCGATAGCCGCGCGGTTCCCCGGACTCGGCTACGACGTCACGATCAAGGTCGAGCACCTGCGCAACCACGCAGACCTGCTGCCGGTGCTCCGCGACACCGGGTGCCTCTTTGTCATCTCTGCCGTCGAAGCGGTGGACGACCACATTCTCGAGCGGCTCGACAAGGGCCACACGCGCGAGGATGTCGTCGAAGTCGTCGCCGCGATGCGCGACGTGGGGTTGCCGCTGGCGCCGACCTTTGTCGCCTTCACGCCGTGGACGACCCTCGAGGGGTACCTGGACCTGCTCCAGACGATGGTGGACCTCGACCTGGTGGAGGCGGTCGCCTCGATTCAACTCGCGATCCGCCTGCTGCTGCCTGCCGGATCGCGATTGATGGAGCTGCCAGAGATCCGCACGCTGGCCGGACCGCTGGATCCGACCGCGCTGGCGCATGCCTGGCGGCACCCGGACCCGCGCGTTGACCAACTCCAGCGCGACGTGCAGCGCCTTGTCGGTCGCACGCTCCACGCGCCGCGCGCGGCGGTGTTTGACGATGTCAGGGCGCTGGCGCTCGCAGCCGCCGGCCAGTCCGCGCACGATACCGACCGGCCGCGCGCCGCGCGCGCAACCGTGCCATACCTGACCGAGCCCTGGTACTGTTGAGCGGAGCCCACCGAGGGGCAGGTGGCCCTTCTATGAATTGCAGATTGCAGATAATTGCAGATTGGCGATTACGCCTGAGGCTATCAGCGAAGCTCCGGAGGCTATCTGCGTTAGCTCCAGAGGCCTGAGGCTTTCAGCGTCAGTTCCCGAGGCCGACCGTTTTGCGCGTTCTCCTCTTCGCCACCACCACCGGCTACCAGGTCCGCGCCTTCGACGAGGCCGCGGCGGCCCTTGGGGTCGAGCTGCAACTGGCGACGGACCGGTGCGATCAGCTCGAGGACCCGTGGCGCGATCGCGCCATCGCGGTGCGCTTCCACGAACCGGCGCTGGCCGTGGACACCATCGCCGCTTTTGCGAAGGCCATGCCTGTCGACGGCGTGCTGGCGGTGGGGGACCGCCCGGCGACCATGGCGGCCGCCGTCGCCGAAGCGCTGCGACTGCCGTGGCACAGCCACGCGGCGGCCCAAGCCACCCGCAGCAAGCTTCGGACGCGGCAGCGCCTGCGCGACGCGGGGCTGCCCGTGCCGGACTTCGGCGTGGTTGGCTCCGAGCACGATCTGGCCGCGTGGGCCGACCGCGGTCCGGTGGTCGTCAAGCCGGTCGTCCTCTCGGGCAGTCGCGGGGTGATTCGCGCCGACACCCCGACTACGTTGCGGCGCGCCTGGGCGCGCGTCAGCCAGCTGCTCGCGCAACCCGACATCCGCGCGATGCGGGATCCCGATTCCGCGTTCATCCTGGTCGAGACGTTCATCCCGGGACGCGAGTTCGCTGTTGAAGGCCTGCTGTCGCACGGGCGCCTGCAAGTGCTGGCGATCTTCGACAAGCCCGACCCGCTGTACGGCCCGTACTTCGAGGAGACGCTGTACGTCACGCCCTCGCGTGCCTCAGCTCGCGTGCAGCGCGCGATGGAATCGGCCGTGGACGCCGCCTGCCGCGCACTCGGACTCACGCATGGTCCCATCCATGCCGAGTGCCGCGTGAACGACCACGGCGTCTTCATCCTCGAAGTCGCCGCGCGGCCCATCGGCGGGATCTGCGCGCGCGCCCTCCGCTTCAAGGGTCCAAAAGGCGCGACCGCGACGCTGGAAGCGCTGCTGCTGCGCCATGCGATCGGCGCGCGCGTGGACCGCTGGACGCGCGAGCCTGGCGCCAGCGGCGTGATGATGATCCCGATCCCGGGCCCTGGCGTCCTGCGCGGAATGGACGGCGTCGACCGCGCACGCGCGGTGCCGGGCATCGACGATGTCGTGCTGACGGCGAAGGTCGATCAGACGCTGGTGCCGCTGCCGGAAGGGGCGACCTACCTGGGATTCATCTTCGCGCGCGCCGACTCGCCGTCCGACGTGGAGTCGGCGCTCCGCACCGCGCACGCGTGTCTGGCGGTGAGGATGGACCGGGCGGTGCCGGTAATTTGAAGGGCCTCTGGAACTGACGCACCGAGCCTCTGGAGCTGTTGCTAGCCTCCGGAGCTATCGCACTTAGCCTCCGGCCTCGAGGCCTGAGGCTATCTTCCCGGCCTCCGGAGGCCTGAGGCTTTCTGTCCTACTTTTCTTGCTGAGGCACGTACCCAGGCGGCAACGCGGCGCTTTCACCGAAGAAGAATTCCTCCATGTGCTTGGCCACCAGTTCCTGCGCCTCTTTCTGAAACGGCAGCAGCCGGTACTCGTTGAGGATCATCTTCATCCGTTCTTCCCACAGCTTCCACGCCTCGAGCGAGACGTTGTCGAAGATGCGCTGCCCGAGTTCCCCGGGCCACGGCGCCGCGTCGAGCCCGGACATTTCCTTCTGAAACTTCACGCACGTCACGGTGCGGCCGCTCTTGTTCTTCGTCGGCTCTGGCGGTAAGGGAGGGGCACAGGGGCTCATGATTTCGCTTTCTTCACTTTGAACCAGTCGCAACTCCCGCAGTTCCGGACATCGAAGTGGTAGCCGACGACGGGAAAGAGCATCGGATGGCAGCAGTAGAGCAACTCGCCGTCCTCGACCGTTTGAAAACTCACCTCTGGCTGGATGCCCGGCGCACGACGCCCGTACCAACAGACCCGATGACGTGATTCAGGCTCTGGGGAAGATGACAGGTCCACGTCGAGACTATGGTAGCACTGCGGGGCTCAGGCGTCAGGCCTCAGGACGACGGTGACCCAGCCTCCGGACGCCGGGACGATAGCCTCGGGCCTCGAGGCTAGTGCGATAGCACCAGAGGCTAAGTGCGGTAGCTCCCGAGGCTAGGTGCGATAGCTCCCGATGCCAGGTGCGTTAGTTCCCGAGGCCAAGTGCGTTAGTTCCAGAGGCTAGGTGCGATAGCTCCAGAGGCTACGGTCGATAGCTCCCGACGCCCGAAGCTCGAGCGTCGTGATTCGACACGCACTGTAGTAAACGGCATCAGTTTGCAAGACCTTGTCGCGCCGCGTAATTGCAAACCCGCCAAGTTTCCCAACGAATCGGTACTTTTCCAGTGTGCAGTCGCATGCACCGCTGGCACGTCCTTTGAAGATGTGTTCGATCAGCTGAGGGTCACCGTTGATTCCTCAGGTGGGTAATGGAGGCGTAATAATGGCACCGGAACGAAAAGAGCGACGCGGCTTCGCGTCGATGAGTCCTGAACGGCAGCGCGAGATCGCCAGCAAAGGAGGCCGCGCGGCCCACGAGAAAGGCACCGCGCACGAATGGACCGCCGAAGAGGCGCGTCGCGCCGGCCGCAAGGGCGGTCAGGTGAGCCGTGGCGGTCGTGGGCGTCTGACAGAATCGTCGGACGAACCCGCCACCGAGTTGGTCTCTTCAGGAACCTAGTCGGTCGTCTTGTCGTCGGTTCGCGGCGAACCTGTCCGCGGACCGGTCTACGACGTGCGGGCCACTTGGACCCGCGCGTCGTTGAAGCACGCGCCGCCGCCCAGGTCAGTCAAGGTATCCGGCGCCAGCGCGTTGGCGGTAAAGCCGTTACGCGTATTCCGGCGCCACAGCCCCTTGGGCAGCACGGCGGTGCCCTTGCGCGTCCAGACACCGACCTGCGCGCGGCACGTCACTTCGCCCCACTCATTCCACACCCGCACCTCGTCATCTTCTGCAATCCCTCTCCCCGCCGCATCGTCTGGATGTAGCAATAACTTCACTTCCGGGCGTGGAAGTTCGCCCAATGTGGAGCTGATCGTGCGTTCGGAAGCCGGAGAGATGAGCGCGAGCGGAAATTGCGTACTGCCAGGGTCCGCCTGGTAGCCATAAAGGCCAAGGGGCGCTTCGCGGTCGAGTGCCGTCGGGCACAAGTGCACTTTTTGATCGGCTGTCCGCGGGAAGACATCCACAAACTGCACGGGCGCGCCGCCCCAGGGTGGCGTGGCGACGCCGCTGTCACGAAGCGGCGTGCCGTACTCAGGCGGCAGTTCGCTGAGAATCGTGAGCAGGGTGTCGAGCTCTGAGCGCGGCTCGTCGTCGTCGAACAGGCCAAGGCGGCGGCCCAGATCGGCAAAGACGTCGGCGTTGGAGCGCGCTTCGGCGACCGGGTCGATGACCGGCCGCGACAGTTGCAGGCTGATGGGGCCGTAGGCGCGCGCGAAATCGTACCCTTCCAGAAACGTCGTCGCCGGCAGCACCACGTCGGCCAGCATCGCCGTGTCGGTCATCACCTGCTCGAAGACGACGGTGAAGAGGTCTTCGCGTTCCAGCCCTTTGAGCACGCGCGTCTGGTCGGGCATCGTCGCGGCGGGGTTACAGTTGTAAACGAACAGCAGGTTCACCGGCGGGTCGGGCGGCTCGGTGAGCACGCGTCCCAGCAGGTTCATGTTGATGGCGCGCGTTTGCGGCTCGGGCGTGCGTTCCAGCCACGGCCGCGTGAAGCCCCACGACGCCGAGTTGCTCATCGCATAGCCGCCGCCGCGGACGCCGAACTTGCCGCCGACGGCCGGCAAGGCAAGGATGGCTGCGACGGCGCTGCCGCCGTTGCGATTGCGCTCGACGCCCCACCCGCAGCGCACCAGCGCCGGGCTGCTCTGCGCGTACATGTCCGCGAACCTGCGCAGGTCGCCCGAATCCAGCCCCGACACCTCGGCGGCACGCGCGATCGTCCACTCGGCGGCGCGCGCACGCAGCGCGTCGGCGCCGGTTGCGTGCGCGTCGAGAAACGCGCGGTCGGCGTGGCCTTCCTCGAACAGCATGCGGTGCAGTGCCAGGGCGACCACCAGATCGGTGCCGGGCCGCACGGCCAGGTGCAGGTCCGCGGTCCTGGCCAGCGGCGTCACACGCGGGTCGATCACGACCAGCGTCGCTCCCGCCTTTTGCGCTTCCTTGATGAAGGGGAT
>JAENWD010000045.1 GCA_016650245.1 Vicinamibacteria bacterium | reverse complement strand
GGTCACCAGTTGCAGGTCGTTGATGTTCTTGACCTCGGCGGCGTACACCTTCGCACCCCGGTCGACGACGGCGCCCAACTGCGCGAGGGCAGCCACGGCGAGAGCTGGGACCACCCAGCGGGGCCGCGCCAGGCGATGCATTCCCGCAAAGCCGGCGGCGCAGACCACGATCGCCAGCACCAGCAGATGCGCCACATAGCGTCCGTCGTGGACCATAATCCCCGGCTCAGGGGCGATCAGCGCCTTGAGGACGGGCATCATGAGCAGAACAGCGACGATCAGGCGGCCGCCGGCGGGCGCAGGATTGCCGAGCAGGCCCAGGAGCAGCAGGACACCCGGGAGTGCCCCGCTGAACAGCCAGAGCAGCTGCGTCGCCTGCCAGCGGGTCACTTCCTCGAGGAACCGGAGCGGATAGCGGCCCGCGTCCTTCAGCGCGTCCCACTGCCGTCCCTCCGCCCACGACAAGACCGTGCCCATGCCGTACGTCTTCGCGTAGAACGTGTTCGGCAGGATCCGCCCACCGGTCCACAGGTTGAACGCGACGAAGGCGGCGATCACCACCGCGCAGAGCGCAGGCGCAAGCCACCACCGGCGCCTGAGCCTGCCATGTTCGTCGCGCGCGCCGGTCCACCACCAATGCCCCACGAGCAGGGGCACGATCATGAACGTCTCGGGCCGCGCCCAACCGGCGAGCCCGGCAAGCACGCCCCACCACGCGCCGACGTCGTCCTTTCGTGTCAGTGCACGCACGTAAACAGCAAGAGCGCTCGTCACGAGCGCCGCGTACAGCGGCACCTCCATGCCTGATAATCCAGCCCACACGAGCCGCGGCGTCAGGACGACCGCCAGGCCGGCGAGCACGCCGGCGGCGCGGGAATGCGTCACCTGACGTGCGAGCGCCATGGCCGACAGCGCGGCGACCAACAGACACACCTGCCCCAGTCCGATCGCACTTGCGATGGGCCCGATTCCAGCCCACAGCGGAATGGCCAGCAGCAAGGTCCAGAGCGGCGCGGTGGAGCCGGAGCTGGGGACGCCGGCGTTGAACGAAAATCCGTGGCCGCTGGCGACGTTGTGTCCAAACTGGACATGGATCCACGCATCGTCGAGCGGAAAGCCAGGCCCCGTCACACCGTGGCGCACGTGCGCGTACCACCATGCCGCGGCTGCGCCCGCCGACAGGATCAGCAAGACGTCGAGAACAAGCGCCCTGCGGAGCCGCCAGATGACGCGAAATCGATTGGAGCGGCCGGTCAAGATAGACCAGAATCGTACTACACTGGCCCTTCGGCCACCGAACCCCATTGACCGCTGCGCCCACCGCCACACCCCTCGCGCCCGAACTGTCTGTCGTAGTCCCCACCTACAACGAGCGGACACGGATTGCGGAGCTCATCGCGTCGATCTTCGAGGTGTTCCGCACGCACGCTGTGGACGGCGAACTGGTGATCGTGGACGACAACTCGCCCGATGGCACGGGCGACTTGGTTGACGGCCTTGTGCCCGCCCATGCGCCGCGCCTCGTGGTCGTGCATCGAACCGGCAAGCTTGGCCTTGGCTCCGCGGTCATGAAGGGGTTTCTGACAGCCAGCGCGCCAGTCCTGGGCGTGATGGACGCTGATTTCAGTCACCCGCCGTCGGCACTGCCGCACCTGTTGGAGGTGCTACGGCACACGAGAGTGGACGCCGTGATTGGCAGCCGCTACATCGAGGGTGGCGAGGTCCAGAACTGGCCGTTCAGCCGGCTGATGCTCTCGCGGCTGGCGTGCATCCTCGCCTGGCCCCTGACACCGGTCCGCGACGCGACGTCCGGGTTCTTCCTGATCCGCCGGCTCGTCGTCGAAGGCGTGGACATCCAATCAGGGGGGTTCAAGATATGCCTCGAGCTGCTGATGCGCAGCCGGGTGCAATCGGTGGCGGAAGTGCCGTACGTCTTCGTGGACCGCACGGTGGGCACGAGCAAGATGAGCCTGCGCGAGGCGCTCGGGTACTTCAGCCAGCTACGGCAGCTCTATGGTTTGGCGCTCGCGCGCAGGCGCTCCTCGATTCGGTATCAGCGTGTGCCGCCGCCGACGTAGGGGCGCCCTCTAGATGCTACGACCCGGATTGCGCGAGCCCCGCCTCGTCAACGCCGCGCGCGTCGACGACCTGCTGCCCCAGCAACATGCGCGAGAGCAGGTGGCCGACGAGGGCGGGCTTGCTGAACACCAACTGCGCGACGTCACTCAGGTGTCGGACAACGTAGCGCGGCCGCAGGAAGAACCGGCGCCTGGCACGATTGATGGCCTTCATCACTGTCGTTTCGTCCAGTCCGTGTCCCTCGAGCAGGTAGTACGAGTATTCCATCCGCGTCCAGTCGTCGTGCTTCAGGAGCCCTTGCTGGCGCACCTTCTCATGGAGGGCCGTGCCCGGATAGGGCACCGCGGGATAGAAGTTGGCGAAGTCGGGATCCAGATCGATCGCGTAGTCGGCGGTTGTTTCCATGGCGGCAGACGTGTCGCCGGGATACCCGAAGATGAAGAAAGCGAATGATTTCACACCCGCGTCGCGCAAGTTGGCGAACGCCGCCCGCACCTTCTGCTCTTCGAGTCGCTTGACCATGTCCTTCCGGATCTCGGGCGACGCCGACTCGATGCCCATCGCGAGCATCCAGCATCCTGAGCGCTTGAGCCGATGCACGAACGCCGGATCGGTCAGGTTATCGGCGCGGGCGTTGCCGAACCAGGCGATGTCCAGCTTCCGGGCGATGAGCTCCTCGCAGAACGCGGAGAACGTCTTCTGGTTCAGGGTGACGGTGTCGCCCCACAGATAGAAGTAGCGCACGCCGAAGGTGCGCTGCGCCCACTCGATTTCGTCCACAAGAGCCGACGCCGAACGCTCGCGGAACTTGTGGCCCTGATGTATTGGCGCGACGCAGAAATCACAGGAGTAGGGGCAGCCGCGGCTTGTCTCGACGATGAGGTACGGCCTGTTGACCATCGGGAGCCGGTAGTTCTTCAGATCAAGCAGGTCCCACGCCGGCCGGGGCGCCGTGGAAAGACCGCTGAAGACGCCGTTGGCGATGTGGGGCACGACCTGGTCGCCCCGCCGCCACGTCACGCTGGGGACCGCAGAGAAGTCTGGCCGGTCACCAGACGCCAGCGCCACGATCGCGTCCTCCGGCTCGCCGACGATCATCGCGTCCACCTGGGGCGCGTAGGCCATGGATGCCAGCGGTACCGTCGAGGCGTGCGGTCCGAAGCAGACAAGCGGGGCGCCGAAGGCCGCCTTGAGGCGCGCCATCTGGTCCGCGTCCGCGCGCAGAGTGGGCGTGGTAGACGGAAAGACCACCAGATCGGGCGTGAAGCCTTGCCGTGACAGGTCGGCGATGAGGTCGTCGGTCGAGCGCTGCTCGGCCGTGAGATCGACCAGCCGCAACTCGATGCCTCGCTCGCGGAGCAGGGCCGCGGCCAGCGCCAGCGAGTAGGGCGGCTTGGTTGTCCCCAGCACTTCCTCCCGCTCCTGGCATCGTCCCTGGCGGGTGAACGCGATGCCGCCGATGAGCGGGGGGTTGACGAGCAGAATCCTCCGGTTTGACATGAGCTTCGATCAGCGGACTACGGTGAGCGGAATGGCGCGCGTCCTCACGACCGCGCCCTCTTCGCGCGGTACTGGCAGCGGCGACAGCTCGACCTTACAGCAGCGGCGGCAGACGGGGAACAGCTGTTCCTTGAGCAGGCGTTGGCGCAGGTCAACGTATGGGGCGCCATTCCAGACCTCCTCGAGCGTCTGCGTCGTGAGGTCCCCAACCTCGACGCGGATGAACGGACAGAAGTAGACCTTCCCGCTGAATGACACGCGTGCCCAGTTGAACGGATAGAGGCAACGTCCGTTCAGCCGGCTGCCCGGTTGATAATAGTTGTCAACCAGCTCGGTCACCACCTTCGGTCGCATGTCGAACCGGATGCCGCGGGCCAGGCATTTCTCTCGGAGCGCCGCCACT
>JAENWD010000044.1 GCA_016650245.1 Vicinamibacteria bacterium | reverse complement strand
GACATCGACCTGCGCCCCGCGGCCATCTGGCTCTGCGCGGCGCTGATGGCGCCGTCGTTTCTCTGGACGGCCAGGCAGATCTTCCGCTTCACGATCACCATCAAACTGATGGGCTACGACGGGCTGGAGATGGCGTCCTGGTTCGACAAGTCGCTGCTGCTCACGCTGAGCATGGTCAACGGCGGCGTCGTCACGCTGCTCTGCTGGGAAGCCCTGCTGGTTGACCGCCGTGACGCGCTGATTCTCGGGAGCCTCCCGGTGTCGTGGCGCCTTGTCGTCGCCGCCAAGGCCGCGGCGCTGGTGCGCCTGTTCGGCCTCGTGGCCGCGCTGAACCTGCCCTCCATCCTGCTCTTCAGCGTGCTCGCCTACAGCCCATTTGGCGCCGCGCTGGTTGCACGGTCGCTGCTCGCGCACGGACTGGCTGTGGCGGCCGCGAGCACGAGCACCTGCCTGCTGCTGACCGCGGCGCTGGTCACGGTGACCTCGTTGTTCGAGGGACGCTGGCTGCGGGTGATTACCGTGGTCGTACAGGCGTCGGTGCTGGTCGGATTGACCGGACTGATCCTGGGCGCCCAGTGGCTGTCTGCCGTCATCGGGTCGGCCCGCGCGGCCGATCCGGACCGGCTCGGGTGGATGGCGCTTTGGCCCCCGGCGTGGTTCCTCGGACTCTTCCAGGTCATCCTGGGCGCCCCCCAGGGTCGCCCCGTGTTCGAGGCGCTGGCGATGCCGGCCGTTGCGATGTCGATCGTCGCGGTGTGCGTCTGTGCGCCGGTGACGCTGCTGTTGTGGCGGCGGGAACTGCGGGTGTTGGTGTCCGCTGCCCCAGGCGAGACGCCGAGCCGTTGGTGGTCGATGGCGCGACACCTGTCCGCCTGGCTGGCGCGCCAGCCGATGGACCGCGCGTTGATCCAGTTCTTCGTCGTGGTCCTGTGGCGCTCACCGCGCCACAGGCTGGCTGTCCTCACTGCATTCGGGCTGGTTGCCGCCGTGACGCTCGAGGGAACACTGGCGCTGACCTCGCGCGTCCAGGGCACCTCGCGATGGCTGACCGAATACGCCGTGCCGGTGCTGGCGCTGCTCTGTCTGCTGGCCGTCTTTCGGTGGCTGTTGACGCTGCCCGCCGAACTGCCCGCCAGCTGGGCGCTGGGACTTGTCACCCCGGCCAGAGGCGCCGTCGTGCGGCGCGCGGTCGGGCGAGTGCTGCTGGTCGTGGCCGTCGCGCCACCGGCCCTGGTGGCGTGCACGCTATCGTGGTGGCAGGGCGACATGCGGTCGGCCCTTGCCCACGGCGCGCTGACGCTGCTGGCCGGACTGGGCCTGGTCGAGTACGCGCTGACGCGTGTCACGTTCATGCCGTTTGCCACCGAGTACCTGCCCGGACGATCCAACCTGAAGGCCCGCTGGCCGATCCACGTCTCGGTGCTGCTGTTTGCGGTGCCCGCGGTGGCACAGGTCGAGCGCGCGTTGGTGGCTGCTCCAGGCGTTCCGTTTGTCGTGACGACGGCCCTCGGCATCGCGGGGGTTGGCTACGCGATGCACCGCCGCCGGCGGGCCACCGACGTGGTCATCGCCGATCCTGGGACCGGGGTCGAGTGGACGCCGGTGGAGCTGCGGATCGGTTGGGCTTAACTCTCAACGAGATACCGGTTACGGGTGACGAGTTACGAGTTACGAGTGAGCCCGGAGCGCTCGCGTTCGCAGAATCTGCGTACATCGCGGGACAGCGGGACACCAAGACTCGTAACTCGTAACTCGTCATTCGCAACCCAACCCGTAACCCGTAACCCGTAACTCGTAACTGAGAGGTCTTGTAGAGTGACGTCTCAGTGCCTGTCACGCGACGTCAGTTCTTCCAGGCGGCGGCGCTTGCCGGCCTGACGCGCAAGAGCGGCGTCAGGCTCTCCGGTGCGTTCGTGCACGAGTCGCATGCCCTCGGTCATCGCCTGCGCGACCGACAACTGTCCGTCTCACAAGGGCCGGCGGCGCGCGTGCCGGTGGTCATCGTCGGCGGCGGCATCGCCGGGCTGTCCGCTGCCTGGCGTTTGACCAGGCGCGGGTTTCACGATTTTGTCCTGCTCGAGATGGAGCCCGAGGCTGGCGGCAACGCCCGGTCGGGGAGCAACCAGGTCAGCGCGTACCCCTGGGCGGCGCACTACGTGCCAGTGCCGGGTCCGAACGCGCCGCTGGTGCGCGAGCTGCTTGACGAGCTCGGCGTCCTCAAGGACGGCCGCTGGGAAGAACGGCATCTCTGCCACGCGCCGCAGGAACGTCTGTTTCTGCATGGGAGGTGGCAGGCGGGCTTTGAGCCGCAGGTGGGGCCAACCGCGCGCGATCGCGATCACGTCGCGCGCTTCGAAGGCCGGATGGCGGAGTTTGCCGCCACCGGTGCGTTCACCGTGCCAATGGGCGACCAGGTCGCCGCTACTCCTCTTGACGCGATCTCGATGGCGCAGTGGTTATCCGCGGAAGGTCTCGATTCGTCCTGGCTGCGGTGGCTCGTGGACTACGGGTGCCGCGACGACTACGGCGCACGCGCGGGCGACACCGCGGCCTGGGCCGGGATCCATTACTTCGCCTCGCGGGCCCCACAGGAAGTCGGGCCCTTGACCTGGCCGGAAGGCAACGGGTGGATCACCAGGCGGCTGTTGGCCATCGCGGGCGACCGCGTGAAGACCGGCCAGGTGGTCACGCGTGTGGCGCGCCAGGGCCGGCGCTGGTCGGTCGCGACGCCAGACGCCCGCTGGACGGCCGATGCCGTGATCTTTGCGGCGCCCTCGTTTCTGGCGGCGCGCGTGATCGAGGGCGGGCCGGCCACGCCGGATTTTCAGTACTCGCCCTGGCTCACCGCCAATCTCACGCTCGACCGCTGGCCATCGGAGCGCGGGGCGCCCGTGGCCTGGGACAACGTGATCGTGGACTCGCCGTCGCTGGGGTATGTCGTGGCGACGCACCAGTCGCTCCGGATGCACGTGCCGCGCACGGTGTGGACCTACTACTGGGCGCTGGCCGACGGGTCGCCACGCGCCAACCGCGAGTGGCTGCTTGCCAAGGACTGGAGATCGTTGGCCACGCGAATTCTCGACGACCTGTCGCGCGCCCATCCCGATATCCGCGACTGCGTGAGCCGGATCGACATCTGTCGCATGGGCCACGCGAT
>JAENWD010000043.1 GCA_016650245.1 Vicinamibacteria bacterium | reverse complement strand
AGAAAGTGGCGACGGTCCATTGTCTATCTCCCTTCCATGACTTCGGCCAACGCAACTGGTGCGCCGCCCCTGGCCTTGCTCAGCTCGGCGGCTTCCATGAACGCGATGATCTCGAGGGTCTCGTCCGGCTGGACGGGAGGCACGCCGGTCTGGAAGAACTTCACGATCTCGACGAGCAGACCGCGATAGTCACTTTTCATGGGCACGGGCGTTGCGAGCACCGCCTTCATCCCAAAGCCGATGGCCCCGTAATCCTGCCTGCCCTGAATCAGGCCGCGCATCGTCCCGATGCGCCCGTCCTTCCACCTGCCAACCACGGTATCACCGCTGTCGGTCTTGACGCGCGTCACCTGATCGCAGCCCGATCCAAGCAGCGTATACAGCATCTCGACGGCGTGAATGCCGTACCAGAACAGGTCGGGGTGGTGCGGCTCGAGGTTTTCGGGTCCGAACGTGAACGCACCCTGGATCCCGCCGTGTTGGTCGCTGTTCTTGATCGCCTGGACGTCAGCAGCGAAGCGCAAACTCGACGAGCTGAAGAACGGCACTCCCGACTCGCGCGAGAGCCGCACGATCTCACGCGCGTCGGCATAGCTGGCCGTAAGCGGCTTGTCGACGAACACACGCTTCTTCGCTTTGAAGACCGGGCGTACCTGTGCGAGGTGGGGCCGGCCGTCCACGCTCTCGAGCAGCACGGCATCCACTTTGTCGCACAGCGCCTCGATCGAATCGACGAACTCGACGCCCCACTTGTCCCTGAGTTCCGTGGCGAAACGGTCCACCCGCGTGCGGCTTGCGTCCACGTCGGGACTACCGCCCTTGAAGGCGGCAACCACGCGCGCGCCCGCCACGTGGTTGGGGTCGCTTCTGTCATTGAGCAGCCTGGTAAAGGCCGTCACATGTGACGTGTCGGTGCCGATGATGCCGACCCTGATGTGCTCGTCGAGCAGCCGCGCGCGGTCGTCCTGCTGCCCCGACGTTGCCGTGCCGGCCAACAGCAGCGCGCCGACTGCCACCAACCAACGCGTCGAGCGGTTTTTCGAGAGTGTCATATGGGGCGTAGTCTACCCCCTCGGCGCGAAGCGCCGAGCCCCCCGGCTACCGAAGGCAGCGCCCCCCGCGCCGGAGGCGCGCCCCCCCCGAAGGCGCCCCCGCCGAAGGCGCGCGAACACAGTGAGCGCGCCCTACGCGTGCACACCCGGCGCCTCATGCCCAGTGCGCTCGACGTACTCGACGTACGACCCCGGGTAGGCGTGCGGATGTGAATCCGTGCCCGATTCGCCACCCAGCTCCAGCACGCGGTTGCTCAGGCCTCGCAGGAACGTGCGGTCGTGCGACACGAAGATCATCGTGCCCTCGAAGTTCTTCAACGCGGCCACGAGCATGTCCTTGGTCGCCAGGTCGAGGTGGTTGGTCGGCTCGTCCAGCACCAGGAAGTTCGGCGGATCGAACAGCATGCGCGCCATCACGAGGCGCGACTTCTCGCCGCCAGAGAGCGACCGGATCTTCTTGTCGATCTCGTCGCCTGAAAACTGGAAGGCGCCCAGCAGGCTCCGGATCATGCCCACCGACTCGTGCGGGAAGTCCTGCTGCAACTGCTCGAAGACGGTGATGTCGGGGCTCAGGAGGTCCAGAGCCTGCTGAGCAAAGTAGCCCAGCTTGACGCTGGGCCCAATCGTGACGTCGCCGGCATCGGGTTTCAGCGCCCCGGCCATCATGCGCAACAGCGTCGTCTTGCCGGCGCCGTTGCGACCCATCACCGCCCAGCGCTCGCCGCGCTGGATGGTCAGGTTCAGGCCATCGTAGATGACGCGCCGGCCGTAGGCCTTCGAGACGCCTTCGATGACGGCGACTTTGTCGCCCGAACGCGCAGGCGCGCGGAAGTCGAAGTCCACGACCTTTCGCTTCTTCGGCAGCTCGATCTTCTCAATCTTGTCGAGCGCCTTCACCCGGCTCTGGACCTGCCCGGCTTTGGCGGCGTTGGCAGAGAAACGGTCGATGAACCGTTGCTCCTTGGCGAGCATCGCCTGCTGGCGCGCATACGCCGCCTCGCGGTTGGTCTCGCGGATGGCACGCTCGCGCTCGTAGAAGTCGTAGTTGCCCGAGTACATCGTCACTTCGCCGCCGTCGATCTCGGCGACCTTGCTGACGACGCGGTTCATGAAGTCGCGGTCGTGACTGGTCATCAGCAGCGCCGAGGGCTGCGACTTCAAGAACGCCTCGAGCCAGATGATCGACTCGATGTCCAGGTGGTTGGTCGGCTCGTCCATCAGCAGGACGTCGGGCTTGCCCAGGATGACGCGCGCCATCGCGACCCGCATCTTCCATCCGCCGCTCAATGCCCCCACGTCGCCGTCGATCCGCTCGTCGTCAAAGCCCAGGCCATTGAGGATCTCCCGCGCCTGGCTTTCGATCGCATAGCCGCCGAGGTGGTCGTACTCTTCCTGCACCTCGCCGAAGCGGGCGAGGATGCGGTCCATGTCGCCGGCCTGCGCCGGATCGGCCATGGCATGCTGCAGCGCCTCGAGCTCGTGGTGCAGGTCGCCCAGCCTTCCGCTGCCGGCAATCACCTCGTCGATGACCGACCGGCCCGACATCTCCTCCACATCCTGCCGGAAGTAGCCGATGGTCATCTTCTTCGGCACCGAGACGTCGCCCTCGTCGGGCTGTTCCTCGCCGACGATCATCCGGAACAGTGTGGTCTTGCCAGCGCCGTTGGGGCCGACCAGGCCGACTTTATCGCCGGGATTGAGCTGGAACGAGGTGTCGACGAACAGGACCTGCCGGCCGTACTGCTTGCTGATGCGGGTAAAGGAAATCATCGGAACGATCAGAGTACCACCAGTCGGTATACTTAGGTCCCGATGCGTTTTGCCCCCGAATACATCACCTACGTCCTCAACGAGAACTTCGAGGACGCCAAGCGGCAGTTTGTCGCGCCGCTGATGGCGATTCACTACGCGCACCTGGCGATGCTGGCCGACCGCACGATCATCGGCCCGGCCGACACGCACCGCATCCGCGAAGCCCTCGATGCCATCTCGGTTGACGACATCAAGCGCGTCGCCTACGACGGCAGCTACGAGGACCTCTTCTTCTACATCGAGCGCCTGCTGGTCGAGGCCTGCGGGGACGACGTCGCCGGCCGGCTGCACACCGCCCGCAGCCGGAACGACATCGACATGACGATGTACCGGATGCGCCAGCGGGAGTTCATCCTGGCGCTCTATGAAGGTGTGCTCGCCCTGCGCGACAGCCTGCTCGACGTCGCCGAGAAGCACCGCGAGACGGTGATGGCCGTGCACACGCACACGCAGCCGGCGCAACCCACGACCGTGGCGCACTACCTGCTGGCCGTCATCGAGCAGCTCGAACGCGACGCCGTGCGGCTGCAGGCGTCGTTTCAGACGACGAACCGCAATCCGCTGGGCGCGTGCGCAATCACCGGAACCGGGTTTCCCATCGACCGCCACCTCACCAGCGATCTGCTTGGCTTCGACGGCCCGACCGGCAACACCTACGGCAGCATCGCAACGGTGGACTACCTGCTCGAAAGCGTGTCGGCCACGGCGGTGCTGGTCACCGGTCTGGGCCGCTTCGTGCAGGACCTGTTGCTGTGGGGGACGCGAGAGTTCAGCTACGTCCGCTTCGGCGACGGCTTCGTGCAGTCCAGCAGCATCATGCCGCAGAAGCGCAACCCGGTGGCCATCGAGCACGCCCGCGCCATCGGCAGCAAGGCGCTCGGCCAGGCGCAAGCCATCGTCACCACCGTGCACAACACGCCGTTTGGCGACATCGTGGACACTGAAGACGACCTGCAGCCGCTGGTGTCGTCGATGTTCCGCGACGCCGTGCGCGCGGTCGGGCTGGTGGCTGCGGCGATGCAGACCGCGGAGTTCGACCCGGAGCGGCTCGAGGCGCGCGCCGGCGAGGGCGGGACGACACTGACGGAGCTGGCCGACACGCTGGCACGCGATCACGATCTGCCGTTCAAGACCGCGCATACCATTGCCGGCAAGGTGCTGAAGGCGCGCGTCGAAAACCCCGGGTCGAATTTGTCGGCGGTGCTCGCCGGGGCCGCCATGCACACGGTGGGACGGCCCCTGCTGTACAACGACCAGGATCTTCAACGCATCTTGAGCCCGCGGCACTTCGTCAACGTGCGCACGACGCTGGGGGGACCGGCGCCGTCTGAGACCGGCCGCGCGCTCACGGAATCACAGTCCTTGCTCGACCAGCACCACGCGTGGCTCACCGAGCGTCGCTCGGCGCTGGTAGCGGCCGAGTTGCGGCTGCGCGAAAGAAGCGCAGCGCTGTGAATCTCATTTCCACACAGAGGCACAGAGGTTACAGAGCAGATCGTCGCGCAGCGCTGCCATGTGTGCACTGCTGTGGCAGCCTCTGTGGGCTCTGTGTCTCGGTGGCTAGATGAGCGCGACGATGCCTGACACCACATCCACACCGTTTGCGGTCACCGCGGCAAGGGTGCTGGCTCTCGAGGCTGCGGTCCTGCTCGCCCTGTGGCTCCTCGGGCGTTATTTTTCGAGCTGAGCGATGCATTGGCTTGACTGGCTGGTCGTGGGCGGATACCTCGTCTGGATTGTCTGGGACGGGCTGAGGCGCACCGAAGGCGGCGACAAGGTCGAAGGGTACCTCTTGGCCAACCGGAGCCTCCCGTGGTGGGCGGTCGGGCTGTCGGTCATGGCGACTCAATTGAGTGCGATCACGCTGGTCGGCACCACCGGCCAGGGTTATCGCGACGGCATGAAATTCGTGCAGTTCTACTTCGGGCTGCCGATCGCGATGCTGATCCTGTCGGTGACGGTGGTGCCGTTTTTCTACCGCGCAGGCGTCTACACCGCCTACGAGTACCTCGAACGCCGCTTCGACGTGAAGACGCGCACGCTCACGAGCGCGTTGTTCCTGTTGTCGCGCGGCCTGCAGTGCGGCGTGATCATCGCGGCGCCGGCCGTCATCCTGTCGATCGTCCTCGGGTGGAATCTCACGCTCACTGTGCTGGCCATCGGGTTGCCCACGGCGCTTTACACGATGGTCGGCGGCGTGCAGGCCGTGACGTGGACCGACGTCAAGCAGATGGCCGTGATCATCGGCGGCGTGCTGGCCGCCGTCGTCATGCTCATCGCGGGCCTGCCCGACTCGGTGACCGTCGCACACGCGCTCACGGTTGCCGGCGCCACCGGACGGCTCACGAGCATCGACTTCACGTTCAACCTCACCGACACCTACACCTTCTGGTCGGGGATGATCGGCGGCACGTTCCTGATGCTGTCGTACTTCGGCTGCGACCAGAGTCAGGTGCAGCGGTACCTCACCGCCAAGTCGGTGTCCGACGGGCGTCGGTCGCTGCTGATGAGCGCCTACGTGAAGATCCCGTTGCAGGCGCTGATTCTGCTGACCGGCGTGCTGGTGTTCGTCTACTACCTGTTCGTGCAGCCGCCGATGTTGTTCAACCCGGTGCACGACACGGCGTTGAAGACAGGTCCGCACAAGGAGGAATACGCCACGCTCGAGCGGCGATTCAGCCGTGCGTTTACCGATCGGCGCGAGGCGGCGACGGCCTATGCGGCCACCCAGCGCACCGGCAACCCGGTGCCCATCGGCTTGATGCGACAGCGCTTCCAGGCGGCCGAAGGCCAGATCCGCGTGATTCGCAGCCAGGCCGTCGAGCTGGTGAAGAAAGCGTCGGGCGACACCGCCTACAACGACGTCAACTACGTGTTTCCGACGTTTGTGACCACGCAAATGCCGCCGGGGCTGATCGGGCTCATCATCGCGGCGATCTTCGCGGCAGCCATGTCGAGCATTGCGGCCGAGCTCAACTCGCTGTCCACGGCGACGCTCATCGACTTCTACAAGCGCCACCTGAAGCCAGAGGCGACCGACAAGCACTACATGACTGTGTCGTGGATTTCGACGGCCGTGTGGGGTGTGATCGCCTGCGGCGTCGCGATCTTTGCCACGAACCTCGGGTCGCTGATCGAGGTCGTCAATCGCTTCGGGTCGTTCTTCTACGGGTCGCTGCTCGGGGTCTTCGTGCTGGCCATCGGCACCAAGAGGGCCACGGGCACCGGCGCGTTCATCGGCCTGATCGCCGGCATGTCGGCCGTCGCGTTTGTCGCCATCCGCTACCCGGCCATCTCCTTTCTCTGGCACAACGTCGTCGGCGTCGTCGTCGTCGTCGTCGTCGGGATGACGATCAGTCCGATGACGCGTCCGGGGTCCAGGGTCCAGGCTGCTGGGATTGGCTAGCGCCCATATTTCTTCATCGCATCCCTCAAGCGGTCATACGGGAGGGCTTCAACTGTCGTGTTGTTGATGCCGGTCATCGTCTCGGCCTTCATCAATGCGTTCAGCACGGCCTCTTCGACCGCTTCAACCGTCGCCAGAAACAGCGGATCCATGTGCGCCGGGTTGTACCAGCGAACGGTTCGCTCCCGCGCCTGGTCGGCGCGCTCGAACCGGTTCGCCGTGGAGAACGCCACGAAGATGTCGCCGCTGCCGTTGCCCGACCATGTGCCGGTTCGTGCCAGGCCCAGCGTGGCGCGCCGCGACATCCGTTCGAGCTGACGGGACGACACCGGCGCGTCGGTTGCGACGACGACGATGACCGAGCCTTCGCGCCCCCGTGCGGGCGCCTCGAGCGCGGCGGCCTGAGACGCGAGCGGAATCTCACGGCCCACCGGCACGCCGCCGATCATCAACGTGCTGCGCCGGCCGAAGTTCGCCTGGAGCAGCACGCCGACCGTGAAGCCGCCAGAGGATGCGGCCAGGCGGCGCGACGCCGTGCCGATACCGCCCTTGAAGCTGTAGCAAACCATCCCGGTGCCGCCGCCGACGTTGCCCTCGGCGACCGGACCTGATGCCGCCTGATCGATGGCCGCGTACACGTGCTCGCGCTTCACATGGAATCCGTCGATGTCGTTGAGACGGCCGTCCCAGGTCTCGCCGACCACCGGCAGGTAGCTGCCGCCGCCGTGCTTCTCGACGGCGTACGCGATAGCAGCCTCGTGGACCGTGCCGACCGACGCCGTGTTGGTGACGAGGATCGGCTGTGCGATCGTCTCGAGATCCCGCACCCAATGCACGCCGGTGAGCTCGCCGTCCCCGTTGAGCGTGTGCGTGGCGCCCAGGACCGGCGCGCGCCACACGTCCTTGTGTGGCACCACCGCCGTCACGCCCGTGCGTACCGGCCCCTCGCCCTTCTTCAGCGCGCCGTCGCCACGCACAATCGTCGAGTGGCCGACCAGGACGCCCTCGACGTCCGTGATGGCATTGAGTGGACCCGGCGCCATCTCGCCGGTGACGATGCCGAGGTCCCGCGCACGCACGCGCCCGACGGGGAGCCCTTGAGCCAAAGGGGATGCGCGAACAGCCGGCACGACGGCCATCGACGCGGTGAGATCGAGAAAGGCGCGGCGGTTCATGCGCCATCGTGGCTCAACGCGGCGAGCGTGTGCAACGGCTGAAGCAGGCCTGAGCTGCTTCCAGCGTCGTTGGCGCATTCTCGGGCATGAAGGCATCACGCTGGCATCTGGCCTGGGCTCTCGCGGCGGCAGTGGTGCTGTTCCCGCGTCCGCTCGAGGCGCAGGCACCACACCCGCCGAAGCTGGACACCAGCGGCACAGTTGGCTGGTTCGCGAACGACCGCGAGCGACCGGAGGGCCAGTTTTACGACGACGACACGCAACACCGATGGGTGTTCGGCGGGGATGTGGGCGCGTACTGGACCGAGCACCTCAAGTCGGAGGTCGGCATTTCAGCGACGACCACCGGGTCGTCCTTCGTGTTGGTGCCAATCGCCCCGCCGCACGATCGTGCTTACCCCTACGCGAGCGGCCGTCGTCGGACCCGAGAAGTGAGGGTCGTGGCGCAGCAGATCTATCAATTTGGCCACAACGCGTGGGTGCATCCATATGTCGGAGCCGGGGTGGTGGCGCTCTGGGAGACCTCGCGCCTCGACTTCGACCAGCCGCCTTTCGCGGTCCCGGGACTGCCTCTGCCGTCCGAACGTGCGGAAACCTCGACGCGCGTGAAGCCGGTCGT
>JAENWD010000042.1 GCA_016650245.1 Vicinamibacteria bacterium | reverse complement strand
GTGATCGCGTTGCTGCCGCCGCTGGCGCTGGTGCTGGCCGCCACGGCGGCGGCGCGCTGGATCATTCCCCGCTATCGGCACGCCTCGCAGGCCGCGCGCCTCACGGTGGCCTATCTGGCGCTCGTGCTGCCGACCGTCGCGTTGTATCCCGCGCTGGTGAGCGACGAGCAGGCGGCGTTGGAGCACACCATCGCCGTCGAGTACGCGCCCGAGGTCCTGAACCACCGCGACCAGCTACGCATGCGGCTCAGCCGGTCGCGCGATCAACTTGATGCCGTGCCGGGACTGGCGGACCAGTTCGTCGCCGCCGCCGGGAAACCAGGCGATCCCCCCGACGCCAACCGCGCGTTCTTTCTCTGGTCACAGACCGAGTTGGGGCGCCAGCGCCTGACTTCGTCAGTCGAGCTGTATGACGCGACCGGCGGCCTGGTCAGCCGCTTTGCGCTGAACCTTCCGGCCGAGTTCCTGGCGACCGAACGGACCGTGGACGCCGAGTGTGCGTGGGACGTCTTCGGCGAAGCGCTGGCCTCCACCGACGACCAGGTGCTGCTCCATGCCGGCCGCGCGGTCTGCCTGCCCGACGGCACCAAGGTCGGCGCGATTCTGGTCCACGTCGCGCTGGACTACGCGACGCTCCCGTTTGTCGCCGATCGCGACCCCTCGGCCGCGCTCACGCGCAGTGGCGCTGTACATGATCACGCCACCCACGGCCGGCCGGTCGCGTTTGCGGTGTACGGGTGGGGCCGCACGCCGGTCTATCCAAACGCGGGAACGGCGTGGCCGATCAGCACCGAGCTGCTGCTGACGATCTATCGGGCCGACCGGCGCCCATTCTGGGAAGTGCTCGCGCGCGGCGACCGCCGGTATCACGTGCTCCTCAACAACGACCGCGCAGGGATTTACGCCATCGGCTACGCGCTGCCGCGGCCCATCGACCACGCGGTCACCATGGCCGAGATCGCGACGCTGGCGGGCGTGAGCTTCGTCGTGTTACTTGGGTTGGTCGGCGGGCTCAGCCGGCTGGCTGGACGTCATCCGGTGACCGGGCGCGAGCTGCTGCACGAGATTCGACGCAGCTTCTACCGCAAGCTCTTCCTCCTGTTCGTCGCGGCCTCCGTCGTCCCGGTGCTGGCCCTGGCGCTGGTAACCAGAAACTATGTCGCCGGCCAGTTGCGGGAGGGCCTCGAGTCTGGCGCCGTGGGCACAGCCTCGGCCGCGCGTCGCGTGATCGAGACGGTCGTCAGTCAGCAGCGACGCGATCGCAGCGATCCGGTGACCGCAGTCACCGACGAGATCATGGTGTCGGTGAGCCGCATCATCGATCAGGACGTGAATGTCTTCGTGCGCGACGTGCTGGTGGCCACCAGCCAGCGCGACCTGTTCGCCTCCGGGCTGCTGCCGACGCGCATTCCCGCCGACGTGGCACGCGCCATCGGCCTCGAACGGCAGAGCAGCTACGTGGGCGACGAGCGGCTCGGGCGGCTGGAGTACACCGTTGCGGCCGTGCCGGTGCGCGACGGCGAATCCGGGGCGATTCTCACGGTGCCCCTCACATTGCGACAGCAGGAAATCGAAGGCGAAGTAGCGGCGCTCGACCGTCGGGTGATTCTGGCGGCGGTGCTGTTCATTCTGCTGGGCGCCGCCATCGGCTACGTCACCGCCGAGCGGCTGGGCGATCCGATCCAGCGGCTCACGCGCGCCACGGGCCGCATCGCGCGCGGCGACCTCACCGCCCGAATCCTGACCGCCCCGGCCGACGAGCTGGGCCGGTTGGTCGAGGCCTTCAACCAGATGGCCGAAGACCTGCAGCGCCAGCGCGCGGAGCTCGAGCGGACGAATCGTCTGGCGGCGTGGGCCGATATGGCGCGCCAGGTCGCGCACGACATCAAGAACCCGCTGACGCCGATTCAACTGCAGGCCGAGTTCCTCAAACGAGTGCACGCCGATAGCGGCGCGCCGCTGGGCACCGTCGTCGACACCTGCGTCGCCACGATCCTCTCCCAGGTCAGCCTGCTTCGCTCCATCGCCAGTGAGTTTTCGAGCTTTGCGTCGTCGCCCGTCGTGCGCTTTGCCCCCACCCGGCTCGACGAGATCGTCCACGAGGTGCTGGCGCCGTACGAGACGGGGCTGCCCGACAAGGTCCAGTTGCGTGTGGAGCACGCGCCGGGCGTGCCGGAACTGTGGCTGGATCGCGGGCTCCTGGGGCGCGCACTGGTGAACGTGATTGAAAACGCGCTGCACGCGATGCGCGGCGGCGGCACACTCACGGTCAGCAGCCGCCGGTTCGAGGGAGGCGCGCAGATTGTGGTGAGCGACACGGGGGTCGGGATGGAGCCCGACGCCCTGGAACGCCTGTTCGAGCCCTACTTCTCGACCAAGGCGACCGGCACGGGCCTCGGCCTCACTATCGCCAAGCGCAACGTGGAGCTCAACGGAGGGATCATCGGCGTCACCAGCGCCAGGGGGCGCGGAACCGAGGTGACGATTACTCTTCCAGCGCCGCGTCGGGCCGGCGCCGAAGGCGCGCAACCAGCGCGCCGATGAAGGGCGACGCCAGGTACGAGTAGGCCACCACGACCAGGACCTCCTCCGGCCGCGTGACCAGCGCGGCGATGAACAGCGCAAAAAAGATCAGCAACCGGATTGGGTGGCGTGAGTTCGTGTCGAGGCTCTTGAAGCTACGAAAGCGCACGGTGCTAACCATGAGCGCCGCAGGCACGACCACCAGCAGCACCAGCGGCGCCGCAAAGTGCGGCTCCGAGAATCCCGCGGGGTAAGCGTACACGGTGGCCGCCACGATGCCGGCCGCCGCGGGGCTCGGCATCCCGAGGAAGTACCGCTTGTCGGCGCTGCCCGCCTGCACGTTGAAGCGGGCCAGGCGCAGGGCGGCGGCCGTCACGAACAGAAATGCCGCCGTCCAGCCCAGGCGGCCCAGCGAGCTGAGCCCCCAGGCGAAGGCGAGTATGGCCGGCGCCATGCCAAACGAGACGATATCGGCCATCGAGTCGAACTGCACGCCGAACTCGCTGGCCGTGCCTGTCATCCGCGCGATACGGCCGTCGAGCATGTCCAGGACGACGGCGATGCCGATCAGCGGCGCGGCCGTCGCGAACTCGCCGCGCATCGCGTAGACGACGCAGGCGTAGCCGCAGAACAGATTGGCCAGAGTGAACAGGCTCGGCAGCATCGACGCTCCGCGTCGCGGGCGCCGAAGCGGGCCGGCTGGTGGCAGGTCCGGTACCGGCGCTGCCGCCGACATCCTCACGGCGCGCGGGCCCAGGCTCGGGTCCATCAGTCTCTCTCCTTGTGCGGAGCCGGCGGCAGTACCGCCAGCACCGTTTCGCCACCGCGCACCCGATCGCCAGGCGTGACGCGAAGCGTCGTGCCGGGCGGAAGATAGAGGTCGACCCGCGACCCGAACTTCATCACGCCGAACCGCTGGCCGGCCAACACCCGGGCGCCCGGCCCCACGCGGCACACGATGCGCCGCGCGAGGATGCCCACCACCTGACGGGTGACGACCAGTTGCCCGCCGCGGTCGATCCACACTTCGTTGCGCTCGTTGTCGCGCGCGGCCTCATGGCGATAGGCCGGCAGGAATCTGCCGGGCTGGTACTCGACCTTGCTGACCTCACCGGTGACCGGGATGCGGTTGACGTGGACGTCGAGGGGGGACAGGAAGATGCTGATCTGGCGCCACACGCCAGGGGGTGCCACGCCTGGCTCTGGGTCGCCCGCCACCATCACCTTGCCGTCGGCCGGCGACACCACGTCGTCGGCGCCCAGGATGGCCGCACGGTCAGGATCGCGAAAAAAGAATAGGAAAAAAGCCACGAAGACGAGCGGAACCATCGCCCACAGGCGATGACCGAACAAGGCCAGACCCAAGGCGACCAGGGCCGCGACGCCGACAAAGGGATAGCCTGCCGGATCGATTCGCATGCGTCCGGCTATTGTACGCCGGCCCGTCAGGCGTAGATGTGGTGCCGGACGATGTCTTCCATCCGGTCCTTCAGCCTCAGCTTCTGCTTCTTGATTTGCGCCTCTTCGAGCTGTTCCGGCTCGGTGAGGAAGTGGCGGGTCAACAGCTCGTGCAGCCGTTGGTCGAGTTCCTGATGCCTGGTGGCAAGGTCACGGTATTCGTGATCCGATTGCAGCAGGCGCTCTTTCAATTCGTGCGTATCGACAGCCATGTGCCGCCTCCTTGCAGGGGTATGCGAAGGACGACTTCTCGGCCCCACCCTACTACAAGCCTCGCCCCCCTATCAACCGTTTTGTCCCGGCGCCGCGGGTGGCTCGCGCCACAGGACGAGTGCATCCTCGACCGGTTCTGCGTAGTAATCGTGCCGCACGCCCGCCAGTCGGAACCCCAGCCCTTCGTAGAGGTGGCGCGCGGCGTCATTGGAGCGCCGCACCTCGAGGGTCGCCCGCTGGCAGCCGGCCGCCAGGGCGGCATCGAGCACATGCGCCAGCAACCCGCTGGCCAGGCGCTGACGCCGATAGGCCGGCCGGATCGCCAGGTTGTTGATGTGCAGTTCGCCAGGCAGAAACCAGGTGGCGCAATAGCCGGCTACCGGCGCGCCGGTGCGAACAAGGAAGATCCGCGTGACAGAAGGATTGCGAAGCTCGGCCTCGTACATCTCGCGCGTCCACGGCCACAGAAACGACTCGGCGTCCACCTCGAGGATGGCATCGAGATCGGCGGCCGACTCGAGCAGTGTCACGATGGCCGGCTCGGTCATCGGCCTTTACTTTTCCGCGCGACGAAGACGTCGCGCCTCCACGGGTCGATCCGCGATGTCGCTGAGAAGCCAGCCTGTTGCAGCCACCCAAACCACGCCGCGCGCGCGAACACGCCGTTGCGGTGCAGGTCGCGCTCCACGTGCGTGGTGCCGTCCGCCTCACGCAGCGCGAACACGTAGAGCGAGGCGAGGCTGCCACCGCCGGATCCGCGTTCGAGGATCGTCCGCGGAGGCGCATCGGGTGCGGCAAGCAGCCTCGGCAGCACGTCTTCGGCTTCCTCGACGTAGTGGCTCGGCGGCGACATCAGAGGCCACCACGCGGCGAGATCGCTGTACAGGCGCAACTGCGGGCCGGTCATCGTCGACGCCAGACTAACCCAAACGAGCGGCGCCCGAGGCTGGTTCCTGCGAGCCGCCTGGCAATCAGGACGAGCGCGTGTGATGGATGCTGCCGACGATTGGTCAATAGACGTAGTCGTCTGCTGGCATCAAGCCCGCCAGGCGCAGGAATCTCAGACAAGCCTCCCTGAACGGACCCTCTCTCGGGGACCACCGGTTGACGACGTGGTACGAATTCCCGTGCCTGGCTTCGAGAATCCACCGCGCGCCATCCTCGCCCTCCGACTTACCTTCCGTGCGCATGCCCCAGAACGCGGCTCTGGCGAGGCCCGACGTGAGTGTTGTCCATTGCCTGACTGACAGTCGTCGATTGACGGTGGTCACCACCGCCCCTGGCTCATATCCGCCCTTGCCGTCGAGCTCGACGCCGGTGATCCGAACCTCTTCTCCAGTGCGCGAAACCTGCACAACCATGGGTTGGTGAAAGGACCGCAGCCAGGTGAACCGGTAGATCGAGTCTCCGTCCTGCCGTCCACAGGACATCGACTTCTGTCGCATCGCGTTGAGCTGCGATCCGTACCACTCGCGCTGGAACGCGTCGTCGAGGTTAAACGTTCCTGGAGCAAAGAAATATTCGGCGGCGTCCTCAGGACAGTTCGCCCTCGCCGGACGCGTGAGATTCGCATCCCGACGCCCTTGACTCTCCTCCGGCGGCGGGCCCCACGACGGGTCCGGCTGCGATCTGTGTGGATCCGGCAGCTGGGATGGGTCCGGCTCCACGATCGCGACCAGGACGAACACGCTCGCGCAGGTCGTTGCCAGTGCGGACGCGACAAACCCGAACACCCTGCTCATTGATCCCCCCGCGGCGAGCACCGCGAGCCGCGCCCCCTCGGCGCGAAGCGCCGAGCCCGCCGTTCCTCCGCGGCGCGTCAGCGCCGAGCCTTTCTCTCCCGCGCCAGTTCAACATCCGGCGGCCGCACGTAGATCGGTCGCAACGCGTGCGGTACGCCTGCGTGGCCGGCGGCAGCGGCCATCGTGCCGAGTCGAGCAACCAGCGGCGCCAGGAGCGGTGTCGGCGCGATGATCTCGCCAGCGGCAGCCTGTTCGCGATAGCGCAGCACGCCGTCGCCAATCCAGTGCGACACCTGCCGATCGTCCTCCGCCCAGCTCGAGGCGACGTCGGCCGGCGGCGCCGAGACCGGAGCGCCCATCGACCTCACGCCGAAGGCCTCATCCTGTGCCACGACATAGCGCGCGGCAAACACCTCCCCACGCCCTGCGTCCATCCACACGCCGGCCACCTCCGACGCGTCGCGGCCCTCGAGCGCGGCCACGCCCAGCGCGTCGAGCGCGGAGATACCGACGATGGGGCGAGCGGTGGCGAAGGCCAGGCCCTGCGCGGTCGCGATGCCAACGCGCAGGCCGGTGAACGCTCCAGGCCCCAGGCAGACCGCAAAGAGGGCGACGTCGGCCAGTGTGAGGCCGTGCGGTGCGAGCAGCGCCAGCGCATCGCCTGGCAGGCGCGTCGCGTGCGGGCGGGTGCCATCTCCCCTGGCCGAGGCGAGCACGACGCCGTCACGCGCCAGCGCGACGCTGCCGTCGCGCGTGGCGGTTTCGATGGCAAGGACGATCATCGCGGTCACGGTAAGGATATACTGCCGGTATCCCGCACGCCTGCTCGACGCGACCTTGATGGCCGTTCCGCCCAACGACACTGCTTCCGCGCCTCGTCCGGCTCCGCTCACGCCGGCGATGAAGCAGTACCACGACGCCAAGCGCCAGTATCGCGACGCCATCCTGTTCTTCCGGATGGGCGACTTCTACGAGATGTTCTTCGAGGACGCGCTGGTCACCGCGCGTGCGCTCGAGCTCACGCTCACCTCGCGGTCGAAAGACAGCGCCGGCGGCGCGATCCCGATGTGCGGCGTGCCGTACCACGCGCTCGACGGGTATCTCGCGCGCCTGGTCCGCAAGGGCTACCGCGTCGCCATCTGCGAGCAGGTCGAGGACCCGAAGAAGGCCAAGGGCGTCGTCAAACGCGAGGTCGTCCGCGTCGTGTCGCCCGGCACGCTGCTCGACGCCAACTACCTCGAGGCGCGCGAGCCGGCGTTTCTCATGAGCATCACGCCTGACCGCGAAGAGCAGCTCGGCGTGGCCCTGATCGACCTGACGACCGGCGAGTTCAGCACGACCGAGTACGCGGGCGCCGGGCGCTGGCAGGCGCTCGAAGACGAGCTGAGGGTGCTGCGGCCGCGCGAGCTGGTGGTGGCCGACGGCGCCGATCTGGCGGCACTGCCCGAGGCGACTCGCGTCGGCGTGCCTCTCACGCGCATCGAGCCGTGGCAGTTCGATCCAGACGGCGCGCGCCGCACGCTGCTGGATCAGTTCAAGACGCATGGCCTGGAAGGCTTCGGCCTCGACGGTCACGACGCGGCGACGGCCGCGGCAGGCGCGCTGGTTGCCTATCTGCGCGACAGCCAGAAGGCCGACCTGGTGCACGTCCGGTCGATCAGCTTCCGCCAGCAGGCGGCGCATCTGCTCATCGACCCGGTGACGCTGAAGCACCTGGAGATCCTCGAAGGCAGCGAGGGAGGGCGCGTCGGGTCGCTGCTTGACGAGATCGACCAGACGATCACGCCGATGGGCGGTCGCCTGCTTCGCTCGTGGCTGGTGCGCCCGCTGGTCGCGCTCGAAGCGATCCGCGATCGGCTCGACGCGGTCGAGGAGATCGCCTTTCGCGGTGTCGAGCGCGCAAAGCTGCGCGACGCCCTCAAGGTGGTGCACGACCTCGAGCGGCTGGTGGCACGGGCCGCCCTGGGCGTGGCCGGGCCGCGGGACCTGGTGGGGCTGAAACTCTCGCTCGGCGCGGTCCCTCGGGTGCGCATGGTGCTTGACGGCCTGCAGGCGCCCCTGGTCACAAGCCTGGTCGCCTCACTCGACGATGTGCCCGAGCTGCGGACGGCCATCGAGCACACGCTGGTGAACGAACCGGGCGCGCTGGCCCGCGACGGCGGGATGATTCGCGACGGTGTGGACCCCGAACTCGACGACCTGCGACACATCAGCCGATCCGGCAAGCAGGTGATCGCCGAGATGGAAGCGCGCGAGCGCGCGCGCACCGGCATCGGCTCGCTGAAGGTACGCTTCAACCGCGTGTTCGGCTACTACATCGAGATCTCCAAGGCGAACCTGCACAACGTCCCGCCGGACTACCACCGCAAGCAGACGGTGGCCGGCGGCGAGCGTTTCATCACGCCGGCGCTGAAGGAGTACGAGGAGAAAGTGTTGGGCGCCGACGAGCGGATCCTCGAGCGCGAGATCGAGATGTTCGAGGCGCTGCGCGTGAGAGTCGCCGCCGACGCCCCACGCGTGCAGGACACGGCGCGCGCGCTGGCCGTGCTCGACGTGCTTGGCGCCCTGGCCGACACCGCGTCGGTGCGTAACTACACCAAGCCGCACGTCCATGACGGCGACGAGATGGTTGTCGTCGATGGCCGTCACCCGGTGGTGGAACGCCACGCCGACGCGGCGTTTGTGCCCAACGACATCACGCTCAACGGCACGACGCAGCAACTCGTCGTCCTGACAGGTCCGAACATGGGCGGTAAGTCCACCTACCTTCGTCAGACGGCGCTGCTGTGCCTGATGGCGCAGATCGGGTCGTTCGTGCCGGCGCGCGAGGCCAAGCTGGCGCTGGTGGACCGCATCTTTGCCCGCGTGGGGGCGTCGGACAACATCGCGCGTGGGCAATCCACCTTCATGGTCGAGATGCAGGAGACCGCCAGCATCCTGCACCTGGCGACGGCGCGCAGCCTCGTCGTGCTCGACGAGATCGGCCGCGGCACAGCCACCTTCGACGGCCTGAGCATCGCCTGGGCAGTCGCGGAGTACCTGGCCTCGAACCCGCACGCGCGCCCGAAGACACTGTTTGCCACGCACTACCACGAGCTGACCGATCTCGCTGACGCTCTGCCTGGCGTGGTGAACTTCCACGTCACGGCGCGCGAGTATCACGACCAGATTGTGTTCCTTCGCAAGATCGTGCCGGGGCGATCGGACCGCAGCTACGGCATCCAGGTGGCCCGCCTGGCGGGACTGCCGGCCGCTGTGGTCGCGCGCGCGCGAGAGATTCTCGACGGCCTCGAGCAGGACGAACTGGCTCGCGGCGGCCGTCCCACCGTGACCGGCGCCCAGCGCGAGCCTGTGCAGCAACTGGG
>JAENWD010000041.1 GCA_016650245.1 Vicinamibacteria bacterium | reverse complement strand
CGATCAGTTCTGCGTCGTCTGTCTCGCCGGCGCGGCCGGCGGCGTCTGAGACGGCTGCGCCTTGGGCAGCGGCTTGCGCGGCAGCGCCTGATCGCGGTTGGCCGCGTGGTAGACGAACGAGGCGACGATGACCGCGTTCTTCATCATGTCGCCGGTCTGAAGGCGCTCCCACACGTCCATGTTCGAGTGGTGCGTCCGCGTGTCGTACTCGACCTCGTCCTGGATGAACTGGAAGCCGGGAATGCCGACCGCGTCAAACGACAGGTGGTCGGTGCCGCTGGTGTTCTGAATCGTCAGCGTCTTCATGCCGAGGTTGTCAAACGGCTGCATCCACGAGGAGAACAGCGCCGCGATGGCCTCGTTGCCCTGCAGGTACACGCCGCGAATGGCGCCGGTGCCGTTGTCGACGTTGAAGTAGCCGGTGATCTTGCCGTGTGCCGGCTTGACCTGCATGTTGGCGCGGTCGGCAAAGGTCGCCTTCACGTACTCACGTGAGCCGATCAGGCCCTGCTCCTCGCCGCCCCAGAGGCCGAGCCGCACCGTGCGGCGCAGCTTCACACCCGACGCCTTCAGGATGCGCAGCGCTTCGAGCATCACCGCCGAGCCCGCTGCGTTGTCGGTGGCGCCGGTGCCCCCGTGCCAGGCGTCGAAGTGTGCGCCCAGCATGACCACCTCATCGGCCTTGTCCGTGCCAGGCAGTTCCGCAAGAATGTTCAGCCCTTGCTGGTCTTCGGTGAACGTGTTCCTCACCGTGATCTCGACGCTCACCGGCACCTTCTTCTCGAGCGTGCGCACCAGCCGGCCGTAGTGCTCAGCCGCGATGACCACCTGCGGTGCAACCTCCGCCGGAAACCGCATGAAGCCAGACTGGCTCTTCGGGTTGTACGCGCCGCCCTGCTGCACAAAGAGCGTGCCGCCGTCGCCGCGTCCCGGCTCGAACACCGCAAGCACCCCCTCGGCCTTGAGAAACGCCATCCGCTTCGCCATGAAGCCGATCGCCGACATGTTGTAGTTGCGGCGCGGTCCCGCCGTCGGCTCAAACGTCGAGAGCTTGTCGAGGTCGGCGTCGGTCATTCGCGTGGCTTCGGCCTCGAAGTGGGCCTTCACCTCGCGCACAGGCATCGGCAGCACGACCTTGCCGGCGAGCTTGCCCTTCCACTTTTCGAGATCGGCGTCGTTTTCCATCGGTGCGAAGACGACATCGGCGGTCACGGTGCCCTCGATGCCAGGCGTCCACGCCTTGGGCACGCCCGTGATGGTCCAGGGCTGCGCGCCCGACACCACGGTGGCCGCAAAGCGCTCGTTCACCCAGCCGCGGCCGAACGTGCCCCATGACTCGATACGCGGGTTGGTGGCGCCCCACTCGGTGAGCCGCGTGACGGCCCAGTCGGCCGCCGCCTTGAAACTTGGCGAGCCAGTGAGCCTGGGCCCGTACACGTCGGTGAGCCAGCTGGCGGTGTTCATCACCTGCGAGCGCTGGAACCCTTCTTCTTTGATCTTGTAGATCGCGTCGTAATCGACCTTCTCGCTCGTCGGGGTCGCCACCTGCGCCGCCGCCGGAGCGACAATCAACAGGGCGACCAGCAACGCATGACTCGGGCGTACGCGAGTATTCACAGGCACCATCCTCACAATTCCTCAGCACGTAGGGCTGCCCAGCTCGGGTCCGGCGTGGCACGCCTGAAGGCCTGCGCCGCACAATCCCGCGCGTGACCGCCGGGACCAAAACGATAGCATGCGCCGCCATGGTCGGGCTGTCGCCAGTTTCCGTCGGCCTTCCGACAGACTTGTAATCAGCCGGCCCGTCAGCCGCCCGTCCGTTGGTCCCACAACTCGTACCTAAACAATAGACCCGAAACGAGTTCATGGATACATCGCCAACCGCCAACGACCGGTCATCGATCTTGCACACTGGCGGTCGGGGTGCCCGGCGCACTTACGGCACCCGACTATCTACATGACACCCGCAACCACCGCACAGGGGCTGCCTGAAGGCACGCCGTCTCCTGGTTTCGTCGACGGGTTTGGCGAGCGCCACCGCTCGCGTGAAGGTGGAAGCGCCGAGCTCATCGAGACGCTGCGGCTGCACGAGGCGCTGGTCGCCGCGCCCGGCTTCGATTTCGCGCTCCGCGAACGCGTCAGTCGTCTCGCCAACTTCCGGCATGCCTACTACGCCCGCGTCCGGAGGGTGGACCGGCTCGACAACGGCGACACGCTCGCGCTGGTCGGCGACACCGTCCCTGGCGCGCGGCTGTCAAGGATTCTCGACGTCGCGCACACCTTCGATCTCGACCTGGACATCAACGCGGCGCTGTGCCTGCTACGCCAAATCGTGCCCGCCGTGGCGATGCTTCACCAGAACGCGCGCGACGTGAGCCATGGGGCGCTGGCGCCAGAGCGCATCCTGGTCACGCCCAACGCGCGTGTGGTGCTGGTTGAGTACGTGCTCGGCGCGGCCATCGAGTCGCTGGCCTACAGTCGCGAGCGGTTGTGGAAGGATCTGCGCGTGGCCGTCCCGCCTGGCGCCGCACCGGCGCGGCTGAACCATCGTGCCGACGTCATGCAGATCGGCGTCGTCGCGCTTGCGCTCGTCCTCGGACGGCCGCTGGGCGACGACGAGGTGCAAGACGTGCCGACCCTGCTGGCGTCGGCCAGCGAGAACTCCGTGATGGGCGGCCGCGAGCCGATCTCGGACACGCTCCGGCGGTGGCTGTCCAGAGCGCTGCAGCTGGACTCTCGCGGCGCCTTCGAGTCGGCGCTCGAAGCGCAGCTCGCGCTAGACGATGTGCTGTCGGGTGATGCGGGGTACATCGCGGCGCCGGTGGCGCTCGAGTCGTTCCTGACGCGCTACAACGAGTGCGCGCTCAAGATGGCCGAGTGGCCATCGATTCCGCCGAAAGCCCCTGAAGCCCCTGAAGCACCCCTTGCACGTGTCGAGCCCACTCCCGTTCCGCTCAAAGTGCCGCCGCCGACGCCCAAGCTCGGCCTGACCAGGCTCAGCGCCGATGCGCCCGCGGTGCTGTCGTTCCGAGCCGTGGCGACCGAGCCCAAGACTCTCTCGGCAGAGGTGGCGCCGGCGGCAGTCGACCCGGTGCAGGAGCCGCTCCAACCCGAAGAGTCCTTCGACGAGGCGACGCTGCGCGCGCAGTTCCTTGCCGCGTCGGCGTTGGCAGGCGAGACGGCGTCAGACCGAGTGCCCGCGTGGTGGCGGATCGCCGCGCTGGTGTGCGCGGTGCTTGCCGCTGCAGAGGGTGGACTTATCGCGTGGCGGTTCGCCAGCGGTCCGTCCGGCCTTGTCGGCGCCAACGGCACGCTCAAGGTGGAATCCAAGCCCATGGGCGCGCAGGTGAAGATCGACGGAGAGGTCAGGGGTATCACGCCCCTGTCGCTGTCGATTGCCGGCGGCGCGCACGTCATGGAGATCGCAGCGGGCACCGAGCCCCGCGTCATTCCGATCACCGTCACCGCTGGTCAAACGCTCGCGCAGTACGTGGAACTGGTCGGGGCCGCTGCGCTGGGCCGCCTGTCGATTCAGTCGTCGCCGGCCGGGGCGACAGTGTTGCTCGATGGCCAGCCCAGGGGCGTCACTCCGCTCGAACTTCCTGACGTGTCTGCGGGCCAGCACGAACTGGTGCTCGACCTCAAGGGGCAGCGCGTGCGCCAGACGGTCAGTGTCGCCACCGGCATCACGACAACCATCAACCTGCCCATCGCGGCAGCGCCGGCCATCCAAGCGGCCGGCATGTTCCCGGCGGCGGCGCCGCCGACGGGCAAACTGCTGGTGCAGGCCCCCTTCGAGATGCAGGTTTTCGAAGGGAAGACACTGCTTGGTCTCACCGGCAGGCGTCTGTGGTTACCGCCTGGGCCGCACAACATCGAGATCGTCAGCGAGACGCTGTCGTTCCGCTCGGCGGCCAGTGTCGAGATCATCGAGGGCCAGGTTACCCGCGTGCCCGTCGTGCTCCCCAAGGGCACGGCTCACCTCAACGCGACGCCGTGGGCGGAAGTGTGGGTGGACGGCGAGAAAGTTGGTGAGACCCCGCTGGGCAACCTGGCGCTGACCATCGGCCCGCACGAGATCGTGTTCAAGCACCCGGAACTCGGTGAGCAGGCGCATGCCGCGACCGTGACGGCGAGTGCGCCGCTGCGCCTGAGCGTGGACCTGACCAAGCCGCGATAACACCCGTGGCCAACTCGCTTCTCCACTCGTTGGCGGCCCTGATGCTCGTTGTGGCATGGCCCACGATGGGGTGGAGCCAGGAGTCGGTGCAGACGGCGCAGACGCTGTACGCCTCTGCGTCGTACGACGAGGCGCTTGCGGTGCTCGAACGCCTCCAGCAAACCGAACTCACGCCAAGTGAGGTGCGGGTCATCAACGAGCAGCGCGCATTCTGTCTGCTGGCGCTGGGCCGCGCGCAGGACGCGGAGCGGGCGATCGCTGCCGTCGTGCAGGCCGATCCCACCTACCGTCCAGACGGCGCGTCGGCGTCTCCGCGCGTGCGCAACGCGTTTGGTGACGTTCGCGGGCGGCTGCTGCCCGGCATCGTGCAGGCCGAATACGTCGAGGCCCGCCGGCTCTACGACGCCTCGTCATGGGCCGACGCCGCAACCGCGTTCCAGCGCGTCGCCTCGCTCGCAGCCGATAACGATCTGGCCGAGGCGCAGGTCGCATCCCTCGCGGATCTGAGGATGCTCGCCGATGGCTTCGCCACGCTCGCCGAGACGGCGGCCACGCCGCCGCCCCCCCCGCCTGAGCCGCCGGCGCTGCCAGAGCCGCCATCGCCGCCCCCAGTCGATTACGACGCCATCTTCGACGGCACCCAGGTCGGCGTCGTCGCGCCAGTGACCGTGCGCCAGGACTTGCCACGCTGGCCTGGCGGCGGGCGCCCGGTGCCACGCGGGACCGGCGTGCTCGACATCATTGTCTCGAAGACCGGCGTCGTCGAGCGTGCGACGCTGTCGCCGAAAATTGCGGGCTTCTTCGATCGGCAGGTGCTCGACTCGACGAAGAACTGGCGGTACCAGCCCGCCCTGCTCGACGGCCAGCCGGTCCGCTTTCGGAGGATTATCAAGATCACTTTCCAATAGACTGCGGTCCAATGCCACGCACGGGCACCACTCTCGGGCTGCTGGCGGCGGCACTGCTTGGTGCGTCGTGTGGCCGGGTGTCCGACGCGACCCCCCACCCCCAACGCGCACGACCCGACATCGAGCTTGGTGCCGACACCGAGCTGCTTGCGGGGCACGTGCCCGAAGGCGCGACGATGGGATCGCTGCTTGCGCGTCAAGGCATGCTGTTGGCCGAGGTCGAAGGCATGCTCGCCTCGCTCGAGGGGATCTTCGATGCAAGGCGCGTGCGCGCCGGGCAGGCCTATCGGGTCGAGCGTTCCACTGACGGCCGCGCGCGGCTGTTCGAGTACGAGATCGACCCGCTCAGTGTCCTGCGCCTGTTGCCCGTGTCGGCCTCGCCGCACGACTTCACGGCTGCGGTCGTCCCCTACGCCGTCACGACGACGACCGCCACGGTGCATGGGACCATCGACGCCGAGACCTCGTCGTTGTTTGCGGCGATGTCGAAGGCCGGAGAGACGCCGGATCTCTCGGTGTCGCTGGCCGACGTGTTCGCGGGCGAAGTCGATTTCAACAGCGACCTGCAACCTGGCGACCGCTTCCGCCTGGTCGTCGACAAGTCGGTCCGCGACGGCCGCCTGGCTGGCTACGGCCCGCTATCAGCCGCCGCGTTGCAGAATGCCGGGCGCACGCTCGTCGCCGTTCGGTTCACGCCCGCCGGTGGGCGACCGGGCTACTACGACGAGGATGGCAAGTCGCTCAAGCGTTTCTTCCTGCGCTCGCCGCTGAAGTTCGATCCCGGCATCTCGTCGGGCTTCTCCCGCAGCCGGCAGCATCCCATCCTGAACATCCGTCGGGCTCACCTTGGCGTGGACTATCGTGCGCCGTCAGGTGCGCCGGTCGTCGCCGTGTCGGCCGGCACGGTGACCATGGCGGCGTGGACCGGCGGGGGCGGCCGCACGGTGAAGATCAGGCACGCCAGCGGGTACGAGACGGCGTACCTCCATCTGTCGTCGTTTGGTCCTGGCATCCGCACGGGCGTTCACGTCAGCCAGGGCCAACTGATCGGACGAGTCGGCGCCACCGGGTTGGCGACCGCAGCGCATCTGCACTACGAGTTGAAGAGAAACGGCGCGCACGTGAACCCGGCCGCCGAGCACCGCAAGCTACCGCCGGGCGACCCCGTGGCGGCGAGTCAGATGGAGGAGTTCAGAAAGGTCCGCGACGCGGCCATGGCGTCGCTTGAAGGCTGAAGGCTGAAGGCCGAAGGCCGAAGGCGGTACAATCGTCAGCTGCATGCCCTCGATCTTTCCGTTCCGCGCGCTTCGTCCCACGCCCGCGGTCGCCTCTCGCGTCGCCGCTGTTCCGTACGACGTCGTCACGACCGATGAAGCTCGTCAGCTTACCGACGGCAACCCGCTCAGTTTCCTCCACGTCTCGCGCTCCGAGCTCGGCTTGCCGTCAGGGACCAACCCATACGGGGACGTCGTGTACGAGACGGCGCAGCGCAACTTCGCGCAACTGGTCGCGTCGGCGCCCCTGGTCTACGAGGATCAGCCCAGCTTCTACCTGTACCGCCTGCAGATGGGCGCGCATGTGCAGACTGGCCTCGCCGCGTGCTATTCGGTCGACGAGTACGACCGCGACGTCATCCGCAAGCACGAGAAGACGCGGAAAGACAAGGAGGACGACCGCACGCGGCACATCGTCGATCTGCGCGCGCAGACCGGGCCCGTGTTTCTCACGTATGCGGCCGTGCCGGCCATCGATGCCGTCGCCAAGGACGCGTTGACAGAGACGCCATTGTTCGACTTCACAGCCGTCGATGGCGTGCGCCACACGATCTGGCGCGTGACGGCCCCATTGGCTGACGTGCTGACGGCGCTGTTTGCCGACGTGCCGCGGCTCTACATCGCCGACGGGCATCATCGGGCGGCCAGCGCCTCGCGGGCCCGGCTGCACCTGGCCACGCCCGGCGTGCCGTCGGAAGCCGACAGGTTCCTGGCCGTCGCCTTCCCGCACGACCAGTTGCAGGTGCTGCCTTACAACCGGACGGTGAGGGACCTCAACGGCAGGCGGCCCGGCGAGTTCCTCGAGGCGCTGGAGCGGAGCCACACAGTCACGCCCGGTCCGGCGACACCGCAGCGGAAGGGCGAGGTCTCGATGTTGCTCGCCGGTCACTGGTGCACGGTGAGGTTGAACCCGCCCGCCGCCGGCGCCTCACCCAGTGCCGCGCTCGACGTGTCGCTGCTGCATGATCAGATCCTGGCGCCGCTGCTGGCGATCGGCGACGTGCGTGTGGACAAGCGCATCGACTTTCTGGGAGGCGCCCGCGGCACCTCGGCGCTCGAGCGCGCCGTCGGCAGCGGCGCGGCGGCCGTTGCGTTCTCGATGCACCCTGTGGACGTCGCCGATTTGATGACCATCTCCGACGCCGGCGAGATCATGCCGCCGAAATCGACATGGTTCGAACCAAAGCTGCGCGACGGACTACTGATACACGTGATCTGAGGCCTTCGGTCTTCAGCCTTCGGCCTTCGGGGATTTAGCGAATTGTGCAGAAGGCCGAAGGCTGAAGGCGGAAGGCGGAAGGCTGGAGTCCCCATGCTCGTATTGGTCGCTGACGCGTTCGAGAAATCGGGTATCGACGGCCTGAAGGCCGCCGGGTGCGAGGTCGTTCACGACCCTGCGCTCGACGGCGACGCGCTGGCGGCTGCGCTGAGGCACACGCGCGCCGATGTGCTGGTCGTCCGGTCGACCAGGGTCACCGCGCCGATGATGGATGCCGGCATGCTGGCGCTGGTCGTCCGCGCCGGCGCAGGCTACAACACGATCGATGTGGCCGCGGCCTCGGCGCGCGGGATCTATGTCTCCAATTGCCCGGGCCGCAACGCCGTGGCGGTCGCCGAGCTGACGCTGGGCCTCATCCTGGCCCTGGATCGTCGCATTCCCGACAACGTCGCGGCGCTGCGTGCAGGCACGTGGGACAAGAAGACGTTCTCCAGGGCCGCTGGGCTGAAGGGCAAGACGCTTGGCCTGATCGGCTTTGGCGCGATCGGGCGTGAAGTGGCGCACCGCGCGCAGGCGTGCGGCCTGCACCTGGTGATCTGGAGCCGCAGCCTCGACCCGGCCACGGACCCGGCGACGCTTGGCGT
>JAENWD010000040.1 GCA_016650245.1 Vicinamibacteria bacterium | reverse complement strand
CCCGCCGTTGCTGTCGGGCACGGTGGTGTTCATGCGCGGCTACAACCCGCACGACATCGCGCGGCAGATCAAGGCGCGCCGTGTGTCTGTGCTGGTCTCGGTGCCGAAGATTCTGGACGTGCTCCGCGAGCACGTGCTGCGTGCGGTGCCCGAGTCTGCCGTGCCGCCGCCGGGCAAGGAGCATTTCACCAGGCGCTGGTGGCGGTATCGCGGTGCGCACCGGCTCTTCGGGTTGAAGTTCTGGGGCTTCGTCGTCGGAGCCGCGCCGCTCGATCCGGCGCTCGAAGAGTTCTGGGGCCGGCTCGGCTTCGTGGTCATCCAGGGCTACGGCCTGACCGAGACGGCGCCCATCGTCAGCCTCAACCACCCGTTCAGTACCAGCAAGGGATCGGTGGGCAAGGCCATCGCCGGCGTCGAAGTGAAGATCGCCGAGGACGGCGAGATCCTCGTGCGCGGCGACAACGTCACCAAAGGCTACTTCCATGCCGCCCAGGCCACCGCCGAGGCGTTTGACGGCGGCTGGTTTCACACCGGCGACATCGGCGAGGTGGACGCGCAGGGGCGGATCTTCATCAAGGGCCGCAAGAAAGAGATGATCGTCACGCCGGAAGGGCTCAACGTCTTTCCGGAAGACGTCGAACGCGTGGTGGCTGCCCTGGCCGGTGTGCGCGACGTCGCCGTCGTCGGCGTCGGAAGCGGCACTGACGAAAGGGTGCACGCCGTCGTCGTCGTCGAGCCTGGCGTGGACCCGCAGTCGCTGGTCCGGCAAGCCAACCTGGCGCTGCTCGACCATCAGAAGATTCGCGCCATCTCGGTGTGGCCGGGTGAGGAGTTGCCGCGCACCGAGGGCACGCGGAAACTCAAGCGGCAGCAGGTGCGCGACTGGGTCGCCTCGGGCGGCACGGCGGCGACCACGGCCCCGCACGGGTCGGGCGTCGAAGCGCTGCTGGCGCAGTTCACCGGGGGACGCGCCCTCGCAGGCACCACCACGCTCGACGAGCTGGGCCTCAGCTCGCTGGAACGCGTCGAGCTGATGGTCGGCCTCGAAGAGCGGTTCGGCCGGGCGATCGACGAGACCGCCTTCGCGAAGGCCACCGACATCGCAGCGCTCGAGCAATTGGTGCGCTCCGAGCCGGCCGCCGGGGCGTCCGACGAGCCGTCGTCGCCCGAGCCGGTGGACTTCCCCTCGTGGAACCGGACGTGGTGGGCGCGCGCCGTGCGCCGCGTGAGCCACCCGACATGGCTCCTGCCACTGGCACGACTGTTTGCCTGGGTAAGGGTCGAAGGCGTTGCACACCTTGACGCAATCGACGGGCCGGTCATCTTCGCCGCCAACCACCAGAGCCACCTGGACACGCCGGCCATTCTCTGGGCCCTGCCGGGGCGCTGGCGTTACCGCGTCGCGGTGGCGATGGCCAAGGAGTTCTTCAAGGCGCACTTCTTCCCTGAGGAATTCACGCGAACCCAGCGGCTGACCAACGGTTTGAACTACTATCTGTCGTCGCTCTTCTTCAACGCGTTCCCGCTCCCACAGCGCGAGGCCGGCGCCCGGCAGACGCTGCGCTACATCGGCGACCTGGTCACCGACGGCTGGTCGGTGCTCATCTTCCCTGAAGGCAAGCGGACCATGGCCGGCGAGATCGGCCCGTTTCGACCGGGAATCGGGATGATCGGCGCGAAATTACATGTGCCGGTCGTGCCGGTGCGGCTGGAGGGGCTCGACAAGGTGCTGCACCAGAAGGCACGGATGGCCACGCCGGGTCCGGTATGGGTTCGCTTCGGCGCGCCGCTGGAATTGCACGGCGACGACTACGAGGCGCTGGCGAAGAAGGTCGAAGACGCTGTCCGGCACCTGTAGGGGCGCGCCGCGCGCGCCCCGCGCGGGTTCAGCCGGCTGCTGACCCAAGCGTCGATGTGGTTGGACACCTCGCCGACCAATGTGGCACAATGTTTGATTGAAAGGACGAGAAGGTTGAGCAAGGACGATCTCATCGACATTCAAGGAACGGTCGTGGCCGTGCACAGCGGCGGGCTCTATCGCGTCCAGTCGGACGCGGGGCACGAGGTGCTGGCCCAGCTGAGCGGCCGTATGCGCCGGTTCCGCATCAAGGTCGTGCCCGGCGACCGGGTCACCGTTGGCGTGTCACCTTACGATCCGGTCCGCGGCATCATCACCTTCCGCGCACGATAGCTTTGAGTTCCCACACAACCGAACACGCCAACCCCGGCCGGCGGCGAGGCCGCGGCCCGAGCCGCGGGGGTTCGCGCCATGGCGGCCGGCCGCCCCAGATCGCGCAGATGGCGTCGTACTCGGTGCGCGAGCAGGCGCCGCACGACCCGTCCCCACGTCCGTTTTCGACGTTGGACTTGCATCCGGCCCTTGCCCGCGGCATCGCGGATCTCGGCTTCAAGGAAACCCGGCCGGTGCAAAGCGCCGTGCTGCCCTACGCCCTGGCCGGCCACGACGTCATCGCATGCGCCGAGACTGGCACGGGAAAGACCGGCGCGTTCGTGCTGCCGATCCTGCAGCAGTTGCTCAAGGACGCCGACGCCGCTGGCGGCACGCTCACGCCGGGGACGCGCGCGCTCGTGCTTGCGCCCACCCGCGAACTGGCCGTGCAGATCGAAGACACCGTGCAGGGCCTGCTCTACCACACCACCGGGACCAGCTGCGCCGTCTACGGTGGTGTGCCCATGGACCCGCAGGAGCGCGCCCTTCGCGCCGGGGTGCACCTGGTGGTCGCCACGCCGGGCCGGCTGATGGACCACATGCGCTCGGCGGCGCACAACTTCAAAGGCCTCGAGGTCCTGGTCCTCGACGAGGCCGATCGCATGATGGACATGGGCTTCTGGCCCGACGTCCAGCGCATCGTGAGCGAGTTGCCGGCCACGCGGCAGACGCTGCTGTTTTCGGCAACGATGCCCGACGAGATGCTGCAACTGACTGCCTCAATCGTCCGCGACCCGAAGTACATCGAGTTGGGACGCGCCGGCGGTCCCGCCAGCACCATCACGCACGCGATGGAGTCGGTCGAAGCCAGGGACAAGCCGCAGTGGCTCGCGCGCTTCCTCAAGAAGACCGACGGCCCCGCGTTGGTGTTCGTGCGCACCAAGCACGGCGCCGAGAAGCTGGCCAAGCAGTTGCAAGCCCTGGGCGTCCGCGCGGCGGCCATTCACGGCGACCGCACGCAGGAGCAGCGCATGGCGGCGGTCGAAGGGTTCCGGGGCGGGCGGCACAAGGTGCTGGTGGCCACAGACATCGCGGCGCGCGGCCTCGACATCGAGGGCATTACGTTTGTCATCAACTACGAAGTCCCGACCTCGCCCGAGGCCTACGTGCACCGCGTGGGCCGCACCGGCCGGGATTTGACGACGGGGACGGCGCTGACGCTTGTGGCCCCCGAAGAAGTGCGCGCGTTGCGCGCGCTGGAGAGATCCGTTGGCGTCCAACTTCAATGACGAGCCGGTCTCCGGCCCTGTAAACGAGGTGACGCCGGTGGCGGCCCCGGCGTCCGCGCCGGTTCCGACGCTGTCGCCGGCCGTGGAGCGCTTCCGGGCGTGCCGCTGGCGCCGTCCGCCCGAAGACGGCATCGAGTGCTGTACCCACCGCGACGTCCTGCCCATGGCGGGCACTACCGGTTTCACCCCCGACGCCTGGTGCCCGGAGTGCGCGCACTTCAAAGCCAAGCGGGCGCCGAGGAAGAGACAGGAACGGGAAGAGTATTGGTAGTGCAAAATGCCAAGTGCGAAGTGCAAGGTGCGTACTTTGCATTTGGCATTTCGCATCTTGCATTTACAGGTGCTCCGTAAATTCCCTCGCCAGTTCCGCCCACGCGCCGTCCGGCGCGAGGCGCTGATACACCTCCCAATGCGGTCGCGCGTCGGCTGATCGTTCGAGCTTCTCGAGCGTCACGGCCAGATAGAAGTGCGCGTCGGCGTGCCCCGAGTCGAGCGCGAGGGCGGCGGCGTAGGAGTCGGCCGCCTGGTCGAAGCGGCCGGCGTCGTGGAGCACGTTGGCGCGGTTGAAGTGTGCTTCGAAGTACTCGGGCGCCAGCGCGATGGCCTGCTCGTACAACGCCAGCGCCTCGGCCAGCCGGTTCCTCGCGTAGTGCAAGTTCCCCAGATTGATCAGCGCGGCCACCAGATACGGGTCGGCGTCGAGCGCACGGCGATATAGCGTCTCAGCCTGTTCGGCCTGATCGGGGTCGTCGGCGTCGAGTGCCGAGGCCGCGATGAACAACGCTTCGGCGCGCGAGATGTCGCTGTCGGATGGGCCGCCCGCATCCGGCGCCGCCGGGCGCTGGCGAGGCGTCAGCGCGATCACGCGCGCCGGCGTGGCGTCGATGCGGAAGTCAAAGGCGAGCTGGCCGTGCCGCTCGGCTTCGAGTTGGCGGACAACCGCGCGAAACGGCAGTCCCGCAGTCAACGCGGTCGCGGTCTGCCGGATGACGGCGAGGTCGCCAAACCCGTACGAGCGTCCGGACGGACTCCGCGCCGGCTGCACCAATCCCCACTTCTCGAGATAGCGGAGCTGATCTTCGCGAAGCGGTGGATAGCGCGCCAGCACGTCGCGGGTCGTGATCTCGCGCGCGTCTGACACCATCGGCATGATAGCGCGCTTCGGATTACAATCGCCGACCATGCTGCTCGCCGGTGACGTGGGAGGCACCAAGACCCTCCTCGGGCTCTTCGCGAAGGCGCCGCATCGGCCGACGCCGCTCGCCGTCGAGTCGTTTCCCACCGTGGACTACGACGGGCTGGTGCCGATGATCCGCGAGTTTCTGCGACATCAACCGGCCGGCGAGCCATCGGTGGAGGCGGCCTGCTTCGGCGTGGCCGGTCCCGTGCTCGACCATGAGGCCGAGCTGACCAACGTCTCGTGGACCGTGAATGGCAGGGCGGTTGCGCTCGAATTCGGACTCGCACGCGTTCGGCTGCTGAACGACCTGGTCTCCATCGCCCATTCCGTGGCGGTGCTCCATCCCGACGAGCTCCACGTGCTGCAGGCCGGGGCGCCAAGCCTGAGTGGCAACGCCGCGCTGCTGGCAGCCGGCACCGGGATGGGCCAGTCGTTTCTCTTCAACGACGGACGGCACCTGGTGCCGGCGCCCTCCGAAGGCGGCCACGCCGACTTTGCCGCACGCACGCCGCGCGAGTGGCAACTGGTGCAGTGGCTCGCGGCGCGCTACGGCCGCGCCGAGGTAGAGATGGTCGTGTCTGGCATCGGCCTGAACAACCTCTACCACTTCGCGCACGGGGACGACCCGTGCGTGGCGCTGGACGCCGCCACGCCGCCCGACCTGCCGGAAGTCGCCTCGGAGAAGGCACGCGCGCGGTCGTGCCCGCACTGCGTGGAGGTGATGGACATCTTCGCGGACGCGTATGGCGCCGAGGCGGGCAACCTCGCGTTGCGCACCGTCGCCACGAGCGGCCTGTACATCGGCGGCGGTATCGCGCCGAAGAATCTCGAACTGCTCTCGCGGCCGTCGTTCCTCGAACGGTTCCATCAGAAGGGGCCGATGTCCGATCTGCTTCGCACCATCCCGCTCAAGGTCATCCTGAACCCGCAGGCCGGGCTGCTGGGCGCAGCGACTGTCGCCAATCAGATGTAGGGGCGCCATGACGAGCGACGAGTTACGAGTTACGAGTACGGACGAAATTTCAGTAATGCGTCCTCACGCGGACAGTTCACCAATCACTCCGCGGAATTTCGTACTCGTTGCTCGTCGCTCATCACTCGTAACCGCTCAGGCTCGCTAGCGAAAGTTCGCCCCTACTTCGTGCCCCGCGCGGGTGGCTGCTCTTCGAATCGCCCTGTCTCGGCCATCAGCTTCTCGATCGCCTCGGGTTCCGTCGGCAGAAACGACGACAGGTTCTCGTAGCCTGTCTCGGTGATCAGAATCACGTCTTCGAGGCGAATGTAGACGCGCTCGTCAGGAATTGTGAGCGCCGGCTCGATGGTGAAGATCATGCCGGGCAGCAGCACGTCGGTTGGCGGCTGTACGTCGTGGACCTCCATGCCGACAGTGTGTCCGAGATTGTTGCGCGTGTTGGCGCGGTACCGATCGACGAAGGCCTGGGCGGCCTGCTTGTTGACGTCGCTCGAAAACCCGAAGTCCGAGACGATGCGGTCCATCTTCACCACGGCGGCGCGGATGATGTCACGTGGCGCGACGTGGGGCTTGATGGACTCCATCAGCGCCTGGTACATCCGCAGATACACCGTGTAGCGCTCCTTCTGCTCGGGCGAGAAGTGGCCGCTCACCGGGAATACGCGGGTGACATCCGACGAGTAATAGCGGTAGTCGGGCGCGTAGTCGAACAGCACGAGATCGCCAGACTTCAGCTCGGCCTCGCCTCCGTGATAGTGCGGGTAGTGCGCGTTCGTGCCGGCCGCGGCCAGTGCGAAATAGGCGAAGCCTTGCGCGCCGCCCTGCTTGAAGACGTAGTCGGCGATCGCTTCCAGGTCGTTTTCGTGCTGGCCTGGACGCGCGCTGCGAATGGCCTCCGCAATCGCGGCGCCGGACAGACGGGTGGCCTCGCGGACCAGCGCGATCTCACGCGGGCTCTTGATCAGGCGAAGGCGGTCGAGGATCGGATCGAGGTCGGCGACGGTCACGCCAGCGACGGCCTCGGTCACCCTTTGAATGAACTGCGCCGCGCGCGACGGGCGGCCGTCCCACGGATCCTTCGTCGTGGCCGTCGCATGTGCGGCGGCGGCCTGTGGCGTCGCCGCGCCGAGGCTTTCGGCGCGGTGCGGGATGTAGAGCGTGCGTCCGGTCGTCGCGGCTGCCTTGAGCGCATCGGCGAAGGCGTCGCGCTCGATGACCTTCGGAATGCCCGTAAGGCGAGCGGCCTCATCACCGGAGACAAGCACCGGCCCTTCGGACCGCTCGAGCCGCTCGTTACGCGGCGACACGAACAGCGTCGTCGTCTTCGTGCGGCCGTCGAGCAGCACCAGCGCCCGGGGCACTTCCACGCCCGTGAGGTAGAAGAACTGGCTGTTCTGCCGGAAGCGCACATAGGCCGGGTACTCCGCGGCGCCCTGCAACACCGCTACGCCGTCGCCGATGGCCTCGAAGACCTTCGCGCGCCGTGCGGCGAACTCTTCGGCCGGCAGCGCGTCGGTGAACAGCGGCGCCTGAGCCGATGGTACGGCCGCCGACAACGCCACGAAGACAAGGACGGTTCCTGCACGCAGATTCATTCCGACTCCATGGCGGTCATTAGCATTGCTCAACAGTACGTGGGCCCCTAGACAGCCACGCCACCCGCATCTCACTCGGCGTGGCGAACCTCGCCTCCGGGTCGCGCGACAGCGCACGAAGCAAGGCCTCTGCCTGATGCGCCGGCAGGTCCGCTCGCAAGGTGCGCGGATCGGCCGGTGGACCCTCGAACATCGCGCCGAGCAACACTGGCAGTGTCGGCGCGTTGTAGGGCGTCTGTCCGGTCGCCATCTGATACCCGAGCACGCCGATGGTGTAGATGTCGGATCGCTCGGTCGCGGACTTGCCCATCAACAACTCCGGCGCCACGTGAAGTAACTCGGTCTCGTCGGTCGCCTGCGCTCGAAGGGCCTCTTCGCTGAGCGTGGCGAGCACGTCCTGAATCTGGAGCACGCCGGCCGACGAGATCGCCACCGACGCGCGCTCCCCGTCTTCGACGATACGGATGATACCCGGGTGCAGCCCGCAGATGCGCCCGCCGCGCCGATGCAGCGCCTCGGTGGCATCGAGCACCTGGCAGACAAACGCGGTCACCCGGTCCGCCGGCAAAGGGCCGCGCGCGATCAGCTCCCCGAGGCTGCACCCCTTCAGCAGGTCCGTGACGACATAGACCATCTCGGCGTCCTCTCCGAAGTCGCGGACCTGAATCAGGTTGGGGTGCGGTACCTGCAAGGTGCGAGCTTCCCGGAGAAAGCGCGCACGCACGGCCTCGCGATCGGGACGGCCGGCATGGCGGAACGTGCGAATCGCAACGGGGTGCCCAAGGGCGCGGTGCGTGCCGGCATGGATCTCCGACCCGAAGCGGCCCTGCGCGATGACCGGCCCCAATTCAAACGTGCTCAACAGCGACGACACCGCCTGCGGCATCATCCGCGACATGGTCGGCTCGGCATCGTCGAAGGCCCGGGCGAAGTCCAATACCGTCGGCCACCGCTGGTCGGGCTGTTTGGCCAGCGCGCGCATCACGGCATCGCACACCTTGGCAGGCAGATCGGGCCGGCGTTCTGAGAGTGGGACCGGCGCGGCGTTGAGGTGACGATCCACCAGCACCATGAAACCGTCGCCCTCGATGGGCCGTGCTCCGGCCAGCAGCTCGTAGATGATCACGCCGAGGCTGTATTGATCGGCCTTGGCATCCGGAGCCGCACCGGTGAACTGCTCCGGAGCGGCGTAGGCGACGGTGCCGAGGAACTCATGCGCCTGCGTGAGCCGCGTGCTGTCGACACCGGCCTTCAGCGTGACCAGCCCGAAGTCGATCACCTTGTGGACGACCTCGCCGGTCTCGAAGCGGTGCGAGACGATGTTTTGCGGCTTCAGATCGCGATGGACGATCCCGGTGGTGTGCGCCAGGTGCAACGCGGATCCCACCGTGGCCAGCAGATGCTGGACCGTGCCGAAGTCGAACCGATCCCGCACCTTCAGCTCCTCGTACAAGCTGGGTCCGTTCAAGTACTCCATCACGAGGTACGGCTGCCCGTGAGGATCAACGCTGAAGTCGAGGATCGTGACGATGTGCGGGTGGCGCAGTTGGGCGCAGGCGCGGCTTTCGCGCAGGAACCGCTCGCGCCACACCGAGGGGTCCGGTCCCGTCTGGCGAATGACCTTGACGGCGACATCGTCGCCCAGCAGCGTGCGGTGCGCCAGGTAGACCTCGCCCATGCCGCCGGTGGCGAGCTGGCCGCGAATCTCGTACTTCCCGTCGAGGAGGGTTCCGTCGGCAAGCACCGTTGCCCAGCTCAGCTACGGGTTACGAACGACGAGTTACGAGTACGAAATTGCACGGATGGTGGCACCCAACGCGATGGAATCGCCAGCAACCCGCACATTTCGTACTCGTAACTCGTAACTCGTCGTTCGTAACTCGCAGTTGGTATCCTATGCGGTCACCAAACTCTTCACCCGCTCGTGAACCACCTGCCCGTCGCGCGTCACCAGGGTCTCGCGCGCGATCTCGTCGTCCATGCTGAGAGTCATCACGCCGTCCTTCACCAGATGCGTCACAAACGTCGTGATGTTCTTCGCGTACATCTGGCTGGCGTGGTACGGCACGGTGGCTGGCAGGTTGGTCGGACCCAGGATGGTCACGCCGTGCGCGACGACGAGCTCATCGGCCTTCGTCAACTCGCAGTTGCCCCCGCGCTCAGCGGCCAGATCGACGATCACCGAACCCGGCGCCATGCCCTTCACCATCTCCCCGGTGACGAGCACGGGCGAGCGCATGCCGGGGATGGCCGCGGTGGTGATCACCACGTCGCTGCCGGCGACGACTTTGGCCATCATCTCGCGCTGGCGGCGGTAGAACGACTCGTCCTGCGCCTTGGCATAGCCGCCCTTGTCTTCGGCGTCGCCCGCCTCCAGGGGCAGCTCGACAAACTTCGCGCCGACGCTTTGCACCTGCTCTTTGGCCGCGGGCCGCACGTCATAGGCCTCAACCGGCGCGCCAAGACGCCGCGCGGTGGAGATCGCCTGCAACCCGGCCACGCCGGCCCCGACGATGAAGACGCGGGCGGGTTTGATGGTGCCGGCCGCGGTAGTGAGCATGGGGAACATGCGCGGCAGGTGGCTGGCGGCCAGCAGCACGGCCTTGTAGCCGGCCACCGTTGCCATCGACGACAGGGCGTCCATGCTCTGCGCGCGCGTGATGCGCGGCATCAGCTCCATCGACAGCGCCGTCACGCCTCGCGCGGCCAGGGCGCTGGCCAGTGCCGGCTCGCCGAGCGGATCGAGAAACGCGATCACGGTCTGCCCGGACCGTGTGAGCGTCAGGTCGGCCTCGCCCGACGGCGTGCCCGGCGGCGAGATCCGGACCCGGAGCAACAGCTCCGCTCGGGCCACCACGTCTGCCGCCGAGGCCACCAGCTCGGCGCCCTTCTCGGCGAAGGCCTCATCCGGATACCCGGCCGACGCGCCGGCGCCGGACTGCACCAGGACGGACACCCCGGCCTTGGCGAGCGCGGGCAGCATGGCCGGGGTGAGCGCCACGCGGCGTTCGCCCGGCAAGGTTTCGGTGAGGACTCCTGCGATCATGACAGGCATTCTACATGGAGCCGCCCGCGGATCATCGCCGCGCGAGGCGCACGCCCCAAAACCATAGAATCGCAAGGACTTAACATTGACTTTCGCGAGGCGCGACAGGTACGCTCACCTGTTCCTGATGCGCATCACCCTCAACGGCCAGCCGCACGAGCTGCCCGCGCCGCTGACCATCGACACGCTGCTGCAGTCACTGGGCATCGACGGCCGCCGCGTCGCGGTCGAGCGCAACCTCACCGTCGTCCGCCGCGCGCTCTACGCCACCGAAGTCGTGAGCAACGGCGACGAGGTGGAGATCGTCAACTTCGTCGGTGGCGGGTAGCCGCATGGACCCACTCACGATCGCCGGCCGCACCTTCACCTCGCGCCTCATCGTCGGCACAGGCAAGTACCCGTCAAACGCCGTGATGGTGCAGGCGCACGACGCCTCGGGCGCCGAGATGGTGACCGTCGCCGTGCGGCGCGTGAACATCAGCGACCGCTCGCGCGAGTCGATGCTCGACTTCATCGACAGCGGCCGGTACGTCATCCTTCCGAACACCGCCGGGTGCTACACGGCCGACGAGGCCGTTCGCACGGCGCGCCTGGCGCGCGAAGCGGGTCTGTCCAACTGGGTGAAACTGGAAGTCATCGGCGACGAGCGGACGCTGTTTCCCGACAACGAGGCCCTGCTCGAGGCCACGCGCGTGCTGGTGAAGGAAGGCTTCGTGGTGCTGCCTTACACAACCGACGACCCGGTGGTGTGCCGCAAGCTGGAAGACGCCGGCGCGGCGGCGGTGATGCCGCTGGGCGCGCCCATCGGATCCGGGCTGGGCATCCAGAACCAGAACAACATCCGGATCATCCGCGAGTTCGCACGCGTGCCGGTGGTGGTCGACGCCGGTGTGGGCACGGCCAGCGACGCGGCGCTGGCGATGGAACTGGGCGCCGACGCGGTGCTGATGAACACGGCGATTGCCGGCGCGAAAGAACCGGTGCAGATGGCGCGGGCGATGAAGTTGGCGGTCGAGGCCGGCCGACTCGCCTACCTGGCCGGCCGGATTCCGCGACGGATGTACGCCAGTGCGAGCAGCCCGATCGAAGGCGTGGTGGGCCGCTAGGCGCGATGCTGAAGCGTCCGGTCACCTCCGACGACCTCGCCCGCCTGCGCGACGAGCGCGACCAGGCCGACCGCCGGTACAACGAGGCGCTCACGGCTCTGGACCGCGCACTGCCGCGTCTGGGGCCCGCCAGCACAGCGATCGCGCCGTTTGACGACAGCCAGGTCACGCCCCTCAACGAGCGCTGGAAGATTCTCGAGCAGAGCGCGCTGCCACCCGTGCGCGGGTTGCGGTCGCGCCTGGCGCATTTTGTCTGGGGACTGATCGGCCCGGTGTTCGAGCGGCAGCAGGCGTTCAATGCGGCGCTGGTCGATCACGTCAATCGCAACGTGGGAGCCGCGCGCGCGCCGCAACAGGTGGCCGACGCCACCGCCCAGGTGCTCTCCGAGCATGCCGCCGCACTCGCGGCCTTTCAGACGCATCTGATCCTCTACCTGCAGCAGGTGACGGCGTACGTGGACACCAAGGACCGGCTCGTGGCCGGCAGCCTGATGTCGGTGTACGACGCGGCCCTCAACGGTCTCACCGACGAGCTGTTGAAACGCTGGGAGTCGCTATCGGCGCGCGAGGCGCGCTTTGTCGGCAAGGTCTCGGCCACCACCGCCGCGTATGACGACCTGCGCGCGACGCTGGCCACCCTGCAGCAGAGCACGTTGACGGTCAAGCGCGAGCTCGAACGCGTGCTGACGGGCGAGGCGCCGGCAGAGGTGCCGGCAGTGGCTGCACACACGCTCGACAGCTACAAGTACGTCGGCTTCGAGGATCGGTTCCGCGGGTCGCAAACCGATATCCGCGCGAGGCTCGAGTCGTATGTGCCGCTGTTTGCCGGCGCCCGTGATGTGCTCGACGTCGGGTGCGGCCGCGGCGAGTTGCTGGACCTGTTGCAGAAGGCCGGCGTGCCCGCGCGCGGACTCGAGCTCAACCACGAGATGGCCGAGACCTGCCGGGCGCGTGGCCTCGAGGTCGCCGAGGGCGACCTGCTCTCGTACCTGCAGGCGCTCCCCGACGGCGCGCTGGGCGGCTTGATCGCCATCCAGGTCGTCGAGCACCTGGATCCGGACTACCTGATGCGCGCGCTCGACGTCGCGTACCACAAGCTGCGCCCGGGTGCGCTCATCGTGCTCGAGACCATCAACCCGGCGTGCTGGTTCGCGTTTTTTGCCAGCTACGTGCGCGACCTCACCCACGTGCGGCCGCTGCATCCCGAGACCCTCACCTACCTGCTCACCGCCAGCGGGTTCACGCGCGTGCGCGCCGAGTACCGCTCGCCGTACCCGGAGGCCGACAAGCTGCAGAGAGTCGCACCGGCCTCAAGTCCGTTGCAGGCCGACATGACCGACACCGTGAACGCCAACACCGAGCGGCTCAACGCGCTGCTGTTCACCTACATGGACTACGCCGCGATCGGAGAACGCGCGTGACAGGCCAGCGCCTGCCAGCCATGCTGGCGGCGCTGGCGTGGATGGCGGCCGGGACCGAGCGGCCCGTCCCGTTTCGAGCAGGCGAGACCCTCACCTTCGACGTGTCGTGGTCGCAGTACCTGACCGCCGGCAGCGCGACGGTCACCGTCCGTGACAAGCGGCCGTCGTTTGACTCCACGGCCTACTACATCGTCGCTGAAGGCCGTCCGACCGCGCTGCTGTCGAAGTTCTACACGCTCTACTACAAGGCCGACACGCTGCTCGACGCGTTCACGCTGCTGCCGCAGCGCGGGTCCGTCTACAGCGAGGAGGGATCGCGCACGCGGATGAAGGCCATCCGCTTCGACCAGGCGGCCCGCCGCGGCGTCTTCGAAGTCACGACGAGCACCGTGGTCAAGAAGGAGCTGGCGCTTCCGGCGCGTGCGCAAGACCCGCTGTCGGCCATCTACGTCCTGCGCACGCGCCGACTCACGCTCGGTGGAACGCTGACGATGCCCGTTGTCGAAGACGGCACGGTCTATCGCATGGACGCGAAAGTGGTCGCGCAGGAAGTCGTGGCCACGCCGTTTGGCCGGCTCGCCGCCTGGAAGATCGTGCCAACTCTTTTCGATGAACGGGGAACACCCACCGGGCAGGCGCTGGGCCTGTGGATCTCGGACGACGCGCGCAAGCTGCCCTTGAAGCTCGAAGCCGACCTGCCCGTCGGCCACTTCGTGATCGTCCTGAGGGATGCGCGAGGGTGATGGTCGCACGTTACGAACGACGAGCTACGAGCTCCGAGTACGTAAGCTAGTCCCGCGAGCGAATGTGACGGGCCAGCGCGTCCTGCCAGCCTGGCATCTCGACGCCAAGCGCGCCGAGGCGGGCATTCGACAGGGCGCAGTAGCGCGGACGCGGTGCGCGCATGGGCACGTCGTCCATCCGGACTGCCTCCAGGGCGCCCTGGGTGCCCAGCAGGCGCGCGATGACTTCGGCCAGGCCGTGCCACGTTGTCGATCCAGAGTTGACGCAGTGATAGATCCCGCCGGGGGCATCGAGCGACAGCAGCGCCAGGGTCGCGTCAATCACATCCTCGACGTAGCTGGGACTCACGACGCGGTCGATGAACACGCGCGTTGGCTCCCCGGATCGCAGCGTCGCGATGATGCGGTCGATGCTGCTCCTGGTTGCGGGCCCACCAAACAGGCTCTCGACACGGAGCACGTAACTGCGCGGGGCTTCCAGGGCCAGCCATTCACCCACCAGCTTCGACTGGCCGTACACGCTGCGGGGGTTGGTGGGGTCGTCTTCCCGGTACGGCGAGGTCGCCATCCCGTCAAAGACGAAGTCAGTGCTGTAGTGCACGAGCGTGGCGCCGACGCCCGCCGCGGCCCGCGCCAGGTCGTGGACGGCAAACGCATTCACCGCCAGGGCGCCGGAGGCATCGTCTTCGGCCTGGTCGACGGCGTTGTACGCGGCGCAGTTCAGAATGGTGTCCGGGCGCGCGGCCACGACGGCGGCGACGACGGCGGCCGAATCCGTCAGGTCGAGCTCGCGCCTGGTCAGCGCAACCAGATCGTCGCCCCTGGTCCCGAGCCGGCGCGAAAACGCCGCGCCGAGCTGCCCGGCCGCGCCCGTGACCAGGTACCGCATCAGAACGCGCGCATCTTCGCGTCGTCGAACTCGCCTTCCCAGCGGGCGACGACGACGGTCGCGATGCAGTTGCCCATGACGTTGACGCTGGTGCGCCCCATGTCGAGGACCTGATCGATGCCCAGCAGGATCGCGGCGCCCTCGAGAGGCAGGCCGAAGGTTGTAAGGGTGGCCGTCAGGATCACCAACGCGGCGCGTGGAACCCCCGCGACGCCCTTGCTGGTTGCCATCAGCGTCAGCATCATCACGAGCTGCTGGCCCCAGCTGAGGTCGATACCGCCAAGCTGAGCGACGAAGATGGCCGCCACGGACAAGTACAGGGTCGAGCCATCCAGGTTGAAGCTGTAGCCGGTCGGCAGGACGAAGCTGACGATGCGCTTGGGCACGCCGAACCGCTCCATGACTTCGAGCGACTTGGGCAGCGCGGCCTCGCTGCTGGCCGTCGTGAACGCGATGAGGAAGGGCTCGCGAATCGCGCGGAGGAACGACAGGAATGGCACCCGGCATATTAATGCCGCGCCGAAGACGACGATCATCACGAACAGCACCAGCCCGGCGTACATCGTCAGCACGAGTTTACCGAGGGTGACGAGGATGCCGAGGCCTTTGCCGCCAACGGTTGCGGCGATGGCGGCCATCACGCCAATCGGCGCAAAGCGCATCACGTAGCCGGTGAACCGGAACATCACGAGCGCGACGCTGTCGAGCAGTGCCACTACCGGCGCCCCGCGCTCACCTGCCGCTGCCACTGCGACACCGAAGAACGAGGCGAACACCACGACCTGGAGAATGTCGCCCCTGGCCATGGCGTCGACGACAGAGGTCGGCACCATGTGCAGCAGGATGTCCCACCCGGTCTGCTGCTGCCGCGCCATCGCCGCCAGCGCGGCGGTGTCCGTGCTGGCAGGCAGGGCGACGCCTGCCCCAGGCTCGAACACGTTCACCAGCACCAGACCAATCACCAGTGCCACAGTCGTCGCCAGCTCGAACCAGACGATCGCCTTGACGCCGATGCGACCCATCGTGCGCAGATCGCCCGTGCCGGCGATGCCGACCACCAGCGTCGAGAACAGCAGCGGCGCGATGATCATCTTGATCATGCGCAGGAACAGATCGGCGACCGGCTTGATCTCGACGCCAAACGACGGCCAGAGCCATCCAATGACCACGCCGATGGTCAGCCCGATGAAGATCTGGGCGGTCAGCCCGGGGATCCGACTGCGAACCGCATCGGCCTGCGGGACAGGCGGCGCCGACATGACCTAGACGCCAGCCTCGTCGAGCGCCGCGGCCATCGACGTGACCACGTGCCTGAGTTGCGCATCGGTGAGCTCGCCGTAGATCGGCAGTGCGAGCGTCTCGCGGGCGGCCGCCTCGGCCTGGGGGAATTCCCCGGCCACATGGCCGAGCGAGGCGAAGCATTCCTGCAGATGGAAGGGGACGGGATAGTAGACCGCGGTGCCCACCTGCCGGTCGGCCAGACTCGCCTTGATGCGATCTCGCTCGGGCACGCGCACGACGAACTGGTTGTAGATGTGGTGGTGCCCGGCCCCCTCGACCGGAAGCGTCACGCGGCCGTCGAGGCCGGCCTGGCGAAACAACTGGCGATAGCGGTCGGCGTTGCGCCTTCGCCCTTCGGACCAGCTCGCAAGCCGCGGCGCCTTGACGCGCAGCACGGCGGCCTGGAGGGCGTCGATCCGGAAGTTCCCGCCGATCAGGCGATGGTGGTACTGGCGTTCGGCGCCATGCGTGCGCAGCAGCCGGACGCGCTCGGCAAACGCGTCGTCGTCGGTCGTGACCAGCCCGGCGTCGCCGAACGCGCCGAGGTTCTTGCTCGGGAAGAAGGAGAAGCAGCCGGCCAGCCCCATGCTCCCCGCCTGTCGGTCCCGCACGCGGCTGCCGATGGCCTGGGCAGCATCCTCGACCATCGGCACGCCGGCGTCGGCGGCCACCTGGGTGAGCGCGCCCATGTCCGCGCACTGGCCATACAGATGGACGGGCATGATCGCCCTGGTGCGCGACGTGAGAGCCGCCCGAACGCCCGCCGGGACGAGGTTGTAGGACACCGGGTCGATGTCCACGAGCACCGGACGCGCGCCCGTCCTGACGATGGAGCCGGCAGTCGCGAAGAACGAATACGTGCTGGTGATGACTTCGTCGCCAGGGCCAATGCCAAGCGCCATCAGCGCGACCAGCAGGGCATCGGTACCCGACGACACGCCGATCGCGTGACGGACGCCGATGGCGCCAGCCAGATCGCGTTCGAGACCCTCCACTTCCGGGCCGAGGATGAATCGCTGGCTGTCGCAGACCCGCGTGATGGCGGCCAGCGCCTCGTCGCGGATCTCGCGCCACTGGGCCGAAAGATCCAGCAGCGGTACTGTCACGGCCGGCGCGGGCTGAGAGGTGAGACCCACGAACCTAGCGCCTCGAGTAGACGCGCGGCCCGGCCCACACGGCACGGTCGTTGGCGTTGTCGTGGCCCTCGGGTGGACCCGGGTCGGTGTTCAGGATCAGTTTGACCTGCCGGCCTTCATACGCCGCCAGGTCCAGGCGCACGGAGAACCAGCGGCGGTCGCCGCGCTTGGGATTGACGTACTGGCGAAGCAGCTCCTCGTACACTCGTCCGTCGGAGATGCCGACCCGGAACTGGGCACCGTCGCCCGGCAGATCCCATGTGTCAGGCGTCATCGCGAACGACACCTCGAACCAGGCGTCCTGCGGCACGGTCACGGTGTAGGTGAGCCGCGAGTGCGGGTGGGCCAGGATCGCTTGCTTGGCTACCCCGTCAATGGTCACCGATTCGATCCCGAACTGGCTCCCGCCCCCGACATTGGTGCGCTTCTCGGCGTCGGCCAGCCGGGCCATCAGATCGATCTCGTTGCCGACCTGTGATTGATGCGTCCAGACCCAGAGGCCGACAGCGAGACAAGCGACGACGCCGAGCATCGTCCAGCGTGATGTGGTCATAGGCGACTGATGTGTGACGCGGTGACGCCCTTCAAGGCGTTCCGGGTATCGACGACGAGCGGGGCGCGTTTCACGAGATCCTGATAGTCGAAGTCCCGATGGTCGGTGACGATCACCGCGCAATCGATGCCCGAGGTCAGCGCCACGTCCAGTGGGGTCTCCAACATCGCGAATCCGTGCTCGTCAACCGCTGGCACGTGGGGGTCACTGTAGCTTACGATGGCGCCCCGTTGCTCGAGCAGGCGCGCGATGTCGATCGCCGGCGACTCGCGGTAGTCGCCGACATTGGCCTTGTACGCCATCCCGAGCAGGTGCACCCGCGAGCCCTTGATCGGCTTGGCGGCGGTGTTGAGCGCGTCGCTCACACGGTCGATGACATGCCGCGGCATGGCCCCATTTATGTGCCCCGCCAGCTCGATGAAGCGGCTCTCGAACCCGCTTTGGCGCGCCTTCCAGCTCAGATAGAACGGGTCTATCGGGATGCAGTGACCGCCCAGCCCCGGCCCGGGATAGAAAGCCATGAAGCCGAATGGCTTGGTCCTGGCGGCGTCGATCACTTCCCAGACGTCGATGCCCATGTGCCGGCACATCAGCGCCAGCTCATTGGCCATGCCGATGTTCACCGCCCGGAACGTGTTCTCGAGCAGCTTGACCATCTCGGCTACGCCTGTTGACGAGACCGGCACGGTCGTCGAGACGATCGTGCCGTAGAGCGCGCAGGCCGCCTCGGTCGACGCCGCGTCGATGCCGCCGACGACCTTGGGCGTGTTGCCGGTGTGCCACTGCGGGTTGCCCGGGTCGACGCGCTCGGGTGAAAACGCCAGGAAGAAATCGCGGCCAGCCACCAGACCGCCACGCTCCAGCATCGGCCGCACGACTTCCTCGGTCGTCCCCGGATAGGTCGTGGACTCGAGGACCACGAGCTGGCCGCGCCGCAGATGCCGGGCGGCGGCTTCAACGGCTGCGACCACGTAGGAGAGGTCCGGGTCCTTCGTCTTGCGCAGCGGCGTGGGCACGCAGATGCTGATGGCGTCCACCTCGGCGAGCACGCCAAAGTCCGTCGTGGCCCGCAGGCGGCCCGCATCCACGACACGCTTCAATCGATCGCTGTCGACATCGGGGATGTACGAACGGCCCTGGCAAATACTGTCGACCTTCGTCTGGTCGACATCCACCGGCAGAACGTGCAGCCCGGCATCGGCGAACTCGACCGCCAGCGGCAGCCCGACATAGCCAAGCCCGATGACGCCGACCTTGGCGGTACGCGCCTGCAATCGGGCGATGAGGGCGGAGACATCGGCTGGGCTCGACAGTGGGCGCCGTGCGCTGGCGGACCGTGACGGCTGATTGGACATCGTGGGCGGGACACGTGGCGGCCGACACCGGCCGGATGGCAGGTTGTAGTATAGCCTCCCTCGCACGTCCTGGATGCTGCACCGCACGCGGCGTCAGGCAGCCTGCCCTCTGAGTCGTGCCATGTCGGCATCCACCATCATGGTGACCAGCGATGTGAAGTCGACCTCCGGCGTCCATCCGAGCACACGCGCCGCCTTGCCGGCATCGCCGATGAGATGGTCGACTTCGGCGGGACGCAGGAATCTGGGATCGAGGCGCACGTGCGACCGCCAGTCGAGCCCGACATGCCCGAACGCGGTGTCCACCAGCTGCTGGACCGAGTGGCTGACGCCGGTCGCAATCACATAGTCCTCGGCGGTCTCCTGCTGGAGCATGAGCCACATCGCGCGCACGTAGTCACCGGCAAAGCCCCAGTCACGCCGCGCGTCCAGATTGCCCAGGGCCAGCGAGTCGGTGAGGCCGAGCTTGATCCGGGCGACGCCCTCGGTGACTTTGCGCGTCACGAATTCCAACCCGCGCCGCGGGGACTCGTGATTGAACAAAATGCCCGAGCAGGCAAACAGCCCGTAGCTCTCGCGATAGTTCACCGTGATGTAGTGTCCGTAGACCTTCGACACGCCGTAGGGACTTCGCGGGTAAAACGGCGTCAGCTCGGTCTGCGGCACCTCGCGGACCTTGCCGTACATCTCACTGGACGACGCCTGGTAGATGCGAATCGACGGGTCGACATGCCGCACGGCCTCGAGCACGCGGGTCACGCCCTGCGCGTTGAACTCGCCCGTGAGCAGCGGCTGATCCCATGAAGCCGGCACGAACGACATCGCGCCGAGGTTGTAGAACTCGTGTGGACGCGCATCGGCGATGACGCGGATGAGCGACAGCTGATCGAGCAGATCCGCCGGCACGAGCCGGACACGATCGAGCAGGTGTTCGATGCGCCAATAGTTGTTCGCGCTCAGCCGGCGCGTCACGCCGACGACTTCGTACCCCTTCTCGAGCAGCAGTTCCGCCAGGTACGATCCGTCCTGTCCCGTGATGCCAGTGATAACGGCGCGCTTCTTCATGTGATGTGGAGATGCCAGGCTCCACTCTAAGAGAGGGTACCTGGAGTGTCAAGGCGGAGACAGTCGTCGGACGTGATCGCCGTTGCGTGCGGACCGGCAGAGTGCGGTCGAGTCTATGGGCGACTGTCGAGCACCGCCCCCGCCTGATTCAGGATGAAGGTCAGCCCGCCCACCGTCACGGTGCCGAACCGCGCCGCCGTGGCCGTGTAGGCCGCCACGTCCAGCGACACGATGCCACTGCCGGTGCCCGTCGCCCCGGAGGTCACCGTGATCCAGCTCGCGTTGCTCGTCGCCGTCCGTGCGCACCCGGTCGTGCCCGTCATCGTCACCGATACCGGGCCACCCGCGGCTCCCACGCTCTGATACGCCGGCGACAGGCTGAACGCGCCGCACGCCGTGGACGCCTGCGCCGCGGCCGCCTGTGTCACCGTGAAGGTCTGCCCGCCGATGGTGACCGTCCCTATGCGAACGGCGTCGATCGCGTTGGCCGCCACGCTCAGCGACACGGTGCCACTGCCGGTGCCCGTCGCCCCGGCCGTCACCGTGATCCAGCCCGCGTTGCTCGT
>JAENWD010000039.1 GCA_016650245.1 Vicinamibacteria bacterium | reverse complement strand
GACCCCGACACGCCGTGATCGCGCGCGTTAATCAAGGTTGCCAGCGGCAGCTTCGCGTAGCCCGCCTCGGTCATCTCCTTGACGAACCCGGCGCTGATGCCGTGGTCGCGCGTCTTGATCAACTCCTCGAGCGGGAGCTTCGCGTACCCCAGCGCGCCCATCTCACGCACGAACTCGGCACTCACACCGTGATCGCGCGCGTTGACGAGCTGATCGATGGTCAGCGAGCCGTAGCCCAGATCCTTGAGCTCGCGTGCGAACTCCGGCGTCACGCCGTGATCGCGCACGCGCACCAGCTCGTCGGCCGACAGCTTGGGAAGCCCCATCGCCGACATCTCGCGGATGTAGCTGGGGGTCACGCCGTGATCCCGCAACCTCACCAGCGCATCCATCGTCCCCAGGCGATAGCCAAGCTGATCGAGCTCTTTGACAAAGTCGAGGCGCACTCCGTGATGGCCGGCCCGCACCAGGTCGGCAACCGACGGCTTGGGATACCCCTGGCGGTTCAGCTCGTCGACAAGGGCCAGACCCACATCGTGCTTGGCCAGTTGGTACTGCTCCGCGGCCGACGGCCTGGCCACGCCACGCTTCTCGAGCTCGGCGGGAAACGCCGCGTTCGGCGCGAAGCTGTAGGTGCCGCCGCCCCGGCCGTCGCGGAACGTGCCTTCGAAGGTGAACGTTCCCGCGTCGCGGCCAATCGTGAACCGGACCGGCGAGCCGCTGCCGGACATCTGCGCCGCCGTCAGCCCTTGGAGCTGCGACGTGCGTACGGTCGTGCCGGACGAGTTATGGTCCTCCCTCATCTCCAGGTAGACGAAGCCTGCGGTCTTCGCAGGCTTGATCTCCCAGGTTCCCGACGTCCGCTCCTGCGCCAGTCCAGCCGGCGCCGCGTGCGCGACTTCGTGCGCGTGTGATGGGAGCGCTGCCACGTCCGCCTTCTCGGCGCGTGCGGCTGTTTCCGGCACATCCACGTCGAGCGACATGGGCACAACGGTGGCTTCGAGGCCCGCCAGCGGCAACAGCACAGCCACGGCGAGCACGACACCGGCCACATGGCTGCCCAGGCCCGGCATCGCGCGATTGCGCGCGGCGTCGAGCACGGCCAGCATGCGTCCTTCGAGCTGTCCAGGCCGCGCCATGCTCACGACCAGCGTGGGCGCGCGATACGCCCCCAGCGAATAGGCCAGATCGAGCAGGTGCCCGGCATACTCGCGGGCCTGCTCCCCTGCACGCAGCACGCGGTCGTCGCACGCCAGTTCTCGCTCGACCCGCAGTCGGCGCGCCACCCACCACGCGCCGGGATGGACCCAGTACAGCGCGCACACGACGGCCGCCAGCATCTGGGTGAGGCAATCGCGGCGCGCGATGTGCGCCAGTTCGTGCAGGATCACCGCGCGCCGACGATCGAGGGTCCACGCGTCGGCGACCGCGGGAATCAGGATGGCGTGCCGGCTGGCACCGACGGCCATCGGCATCGCACGCTCCAGGCTTCGCAGCAGGCGCACGGGGACGGTGACGTCAAGACGGTTCGCGCATTCGTCCAGCAACCGCAGCCAGTCGGTGTCGACGACGTCAGTTGCGCTCCGCACCAGTCGTCGTGCGGCGAGGTGTTGAACGACCAGGCGCGTGACGAGGAGCAGTACGCCGGCCGCGTAGAGGCCCAGCAGGGCAGTGGTCCAGGTGATTGTCTTGACGGTGGTAGTGATGGCTGTCGTGGGCACCGCCGCCACATCGATGCGGGGCTGAAGCCCCGCCGCCACATCGATGCGGGGCTGAAGCCCCGCCGCCACAACAGAGGCTGGTGTCACCGCGACCGGCACGACCACGCCCCATGAGGGAAGAGCCAGCGTCAGTACGGGGAGCACGAGCAGGCCGACAACCGCCAGGGTGCACACCCAGTGGCGGGTGGCCGCCGACGCGCGACGGCGGAGCAGCAAACAGGCCAGCGCGGTCAGGCCAAGCAGCACCGACGCCTTCATGGCTACCGCCATCGGCAGCGACGTCTGCGCGCTGAAGAGGT
>JAENWD010000038.1 GCA_016650245.1 Vicinamibacteria bacterium | reverse complement strand
GTGTACCCATGGGCGTGGCGCCCCCTGATCACCGCGAGTGCGGTGATCGGCGTCGCCGCCTGGATCGTGGCCTGGCGACAGGGCGCACGGGCCAACGATCGGGCGGTGCTTGCGGCGCTGGGATGTGTGGCACTGGCAGCGCTTTGCCAGCTGGCGCCGTTGCCACGCGACGCTCGCCTGGCGATCAGCCCGGGTAACGAGACGCTCTTGCTCGAACAGAACCTCGAGTACGCCGCGGCGATCCGGCTGTCTGGCGTCGCGGCTGACGGGTCGGGGCTGGCGACTCCTGGTGCCGTGGAGTCTCAACCTCTGTCAATCGCGCCCACCGCGACGGCGCGAGCAGTGGTGTTGTTGGTCGGCTTTACCCTCCTGCTTGGCGGGCTGACGCGGCTGATCCACGTCACAGGCGCTCGGACGCTGTGCACCGGACTCGTCGTTGTCGGCGCGCTGCTGGCGGTGATTGGCATCGTGCAGAAGGCAACGCTGGGCGACCACGCCGCGTTGGGCATGCGCATCTACGGGTTCTGGCCGCCTCAGAATTCGCTGACGACCCCGTTTGGGCCGTTCGTCAACAAGAACCACTTCGCTGGCTGGATGCTGATGGCGCTGCCCGTCGCATTGGGCCTGGGCCTGGGCTGGGCTGAGCGGGCAAGCCGGCGAATGGGTCAGGGGTGGCGAGATGCCATGAGCTGGCTGTCGTCGCCGGATGTCGGCAAGCTCCAGTTGGCTGTGCTCGTCGTCCTGCTCATGGGCGTGTCCCTGGCGATGACGAAGTCGCGTTCGGGCATCGCCGGCTTCGTGGCTGCCGCGATGCTGGGGACGGTGGTTGTCGGACGGCGCTTTGGGACCGGATCGACGCGATGGGTGGGCGCGGGCGGGTTGGTGCTGGTCGTCTTCGGGATGTTTGCGTGGGCCGGTGTCGACGTGGGAGAGCGGTTTTCTGCCGGTGCCGGAGCGGTTGACCTGAGACGGCACATCTGGCGCGACAGCAGCAGGGTGGTTCGAGATTTTCCCCTCGTCGGCACAGGCCTCAATACGTTTGGCCAGGCCATGCTCAGTTACCAGTCGACTCTGCGCGCCACCCATTTCCAGGAAGCGCACAACGATTACCTGCAGATTCTGGTCGAGGGAGGTCTGCTGATTGCGGTGCCAGCCGGTGTCGCGCTGTTACTCCTGGTTCGCGCCATCCGCCACCGCTTCGGTCTGCAGCAAGACGACGGGACGACGTACTGGTTGCGGGTCGGCGCCACAATCGGGTTGGTGGCGATCGGCTTGCAGTCCCTCGTCGAGTTCAGCTTGCAGATGCCGGGGAATGCCGCGCTGTGCGTCGTCTTGATGGCCATTGCCCTGCACGAGACTCCGACACGCTATACCCGCCGGCACAATGGCGGACCGTCGCAGCCATGACGAGCGCGCCTGCGACGGCCTCGATGCATCGGTCCTCGCCGAGCGTGGTAGCGCCCATTCCAGTCGCCAAGCGATTGCTCGACATCGCGCTGTCTGGCCTCGGTCTGCTGCTCTCCTCGCCGCTCTGGGTCGCCTTGGGCGCGCTCGTCAAGGCCGAAGACGGCGGGCCGATATTCTACGGGCAGGAGCGCGTCGGCGAAGGCGGCCGCATTTTCCATGCCTACAAGTTCCGGTCGATGATCCCGCAGGCGGAGGCTCGTGTGGGTGCGCTCCAGGCCTCCGAGCACGATCCGCGGGTGACCAGCATTGGCCGCATCATGCGGGCGACGGCGATGGACGAACTGCCGCAGCTGTGGAGCATCTTCGTCGGCGACATGAGCTTTGTCGGGCCGCGCGCCCTTCGACCTGGGGAAATCGAGGCCAAGGGCGATGGGAGTCACGAGAAGCTCGAGGACGTGCCGGGATTTGCGGAGCGTCACAGCGTCAGGCCGGGACTGACGGGCGTGGCGCAGATCTACGCCCCTCGGGACATCGCCCGCCGCAACAAGTTCCGCTACGACCGCATCTACATTCGACGTCGCGGATTCGCCCTCGACGTGCGTCTGATCGCGTTGTCCTTCTGGATCACATTCCGGGGGCGATGGGAGCACCGGGGAAACAAGGTCTGAAGTCCGTATGACCCCCGAGGCTGCAATCCTGGGTCGCGCGTTATCTGGCGATCGTTCATGGGAGAGCACCGCCGGCTGGGATGTGGCTGCCTTGATCGCGGCGGCCGACGAACACGGCGTCAGCGCGCTCATGTGGCAGGCGCTTGGCGAACCCGGCGGGACGGTCCGTCCGCTCTACGACGCGTTGACGCCCCGAGTGCGCGCCGCCGTCACGCGGGATCTCTTCATCAAGCGCGACATGCAGGTCGTGCTCGAGGCGCTTGCGACTGCCGGAGTGCGCGCGCTGGTCATCAAGGGGTCGGCGCTCGCCTACACGGTGTACCCGTCTCCATGGCTTCGTCCGCGTACCGATACCGACCTTCTCGTGTCCTTCGGTGACGTGCCCGCAGCAACGCAGGCGCTCGAGAGCTGCGGATACGCCCGCAGCGACGCCTTGACGTCGGGAACCCTGGTCAGCCACCAGATCGCGTTCGAGCGTGTCGACGCGCACGACGTGCATCATGTGGTCGATCTGCACTGGAAGATCGTCAACCCCCAGATACTGGCCGATTCACTGCCCTTCGAAGATCTCTGGCAGACGGCGCAGCCGGCGCCCAGCCTTGGCCCTGCCGCCAGAGTGCCTTCCGCTGTTAAGAGCATCGCCCTGGGATGCATCCATCGATTGGCCCATCACCAGGGCCACGACCGGCTGGTGTGGCTCTTCGATCTCAGGCTGCTGACCGACCCTTTTTGCGACGCGGACTGGGAGGCGCTCACGCAGCTTGCCTGCCAGGGAGGTATCGCCGGCCTGTGTCTCGACGGACTCCGACAGTCGCGCGATCGATTGGGCAGCCGCCTTCCGGAGGTGGTTGAGGCGACCCTCGCCATGTCGGCTCCGGACGAGCCGTCACGGGTCTACCTGCAGGGCATTGTGCACAAACGCGATGTGCTGGTGAGCGACTTGAACGCTCTAGGGGACTGGAGGTCTCGCTTGCGGCTCCTGCGCGAACACGCATTTCCTCCTGCGGCATTCATCCGACAGCGATACGGCGTCGACAACCCGTGGCCTCTGCCTGCGTTGTACCTCCACAGGGTGGTGAGCGGCGCCTTCCGTTGGGTCCGTCCATAAAGTGCGAACCACCTTGCTCAACCCGACGATCTGGTTGTTGGCTGCGACCTGTGTCGCCGCACTGGCCGGTGCCCTTCGTCGGGAGCATGCGCGCCACGCGCTGGATCGTGTCGTTGGGCTCGCCACGGCAGGTCCGGTGCTGGCACTCCTCCTCCTGCTCGCGGCAGGTGGACTGGGGTCCCGGCTGGTCATTGGTTACCTCTCCCCTGGCGCGTACGTCGAGGAGGTGCTGGGCGCCCGCGCGTTCCTGACCGAACGGACAGTCTATGGAGGCGACGATCGGGCGGAGTTGAAGAAGTGGATGTCGCAGACGCCAGCGCCAGCCGATCCCTGGACGCTCCCGGGCATTACCCCTTGTCAGGCCAGCGCGATGGTCAATCGACCAGTGTTCTATACAAGTCAAGGCCACCCGCCGATGCTGCTGCTGGCGTCGGTGCCCATCGTGCAGATGGTGGGAGGACGTGGCTTGTACGTGCTGCTCGCGCTCGCCTCGGTCGTCGCCGTTGCGATCGTCGTCATGGTCATGATTCGTGAAGCCGGCCTGGCACGGCGATCGCGAACGACCCTGCTCCTGTGCGCAGCGATTGTCGGTTGGCAGCCGATCGTTGCGGGGGTGCGCCAGGGCGACGCGGTCGTCCTGGCGGGGGCGTTGGTGCTTCTCGCGTGGCGCATGGCGCGCAATGACGGCTCGATGGCCGGTGTGGCCGGGGGCCTCGCGGCGTGCGTGACGCTGCCTGGCCTCGCAGTTGTACCGGCGCTGGTGCGCTGTCGAGGACGATCCGGCGCGCTCGCGTGCGTCGTGCTGGCCGGCGCAGTCGCCGCGACAATCGCAGCCGCCGGGCCCCTGGTGTTTGCCGACTTTTCGAGCACGGTGATGCTGTCGGCCAGGACGTACGCCGAGGCAACGCACAACTATGCGCTCGCAGGGCGGGCCCTCGTCAACGGTCTCAACGGCCCGTCACTTGCGGCACTCGTGACGATTGCAGCTCTTGCAAGTCTCTGGCGCGGCCGCTCCGCTGACACCGCGTTTGGAACGTGGATGACCCTTGGGCTGCTCGCCTCACCGATCGTCTGGTCTCAACACCTGGTGCTGGCCCTGGTGCCCATTGTGGTGCTGTTGCGACGCGTCTTGCGGACGGGGTCGGCCATGCTGCTGGCGGCATGGGCCCTTCTTGTCCTGTTGCTGTCGCTGCCCGATCCCGCTGTCGCACACCTCCACGACCTGCTGGCCCTGTCCTCGCCGACCCTGGCGACGGTCCCTGTGGTTTCGATCGGCCTGGTCGTCCTCTGGGCCTGGCTGGTACTGGGCACCGAGCGGCCTTCCCTGCCTGACACCGTCTCGACGCGGTACGACGTCGCTCCGGTCGCGGTCGCACCGTGACCTACGTCTCAATGCGTGGTCGCGGGAGCGACAGGGTACGCCGCGCGGTTGGAAGCGTGGCGTCTGCCGACGTGCGGGTCTGGACCGTCGTCGTGGTGGTGGTCTTTTCGATCCTGTTCTGGGCCGCCGGACGTCACGCCAGCGTCATTGTCGACGGCGTGCGCTATCACTTCCTCGACGACGATCAGATGATCTCGATGCGGTATGCCCGCAATCTGGCCGAAGGTCACGGCCTGGTATGGAACCCTGGAGGCGATCGCGTCGAGGGCTACACGAACTTTGGCTGGACGCTGGTGATGGCGGTCGTTCATGCGTTCGGTGCCAGCGATGCGACAACGTCTCTCTGGGTTCGCGGTCTGAACTGGCTGCTCGCGGCCTGGGTGCTGGTGCTTACTGCACGTCTGCTCGTCGCGCTGGGCCTGGACCGGGGTCCGCCGGCCCGCGCCGTGCTCCTGACGCTGGCGCTGTCGTATGACCTGCTCTTCTGGGCCATCAACGGCTTCGAGACGACGCTGCTGACGGTGCTGTTCCTCTGGGGCGTCGTGCGCGCCCTCGACGATGCGGCGCGTGGTGCGTTGAGCGCACCGACGTGCCTGCTGGCAGGGTTACTGCCGATCGTGCGCAGCGACGCCGCGGATCTGACGCTGGCAGTGCTGGTCGTCGCGGTGGGACTGGGGGCGAGGCGTCGATGGTGGCTGGTCGCACTGGCTATCGTGCCGCTGGCTCTCCACGTAGCCTTCCGTCTGAACTACTACGGGGACTTGCTGCCGAACGCCTATTATCTGAAGGTTGCGGGGCGTCCAGGCCTATTGTGGGCTGGGCTTGGCAATCTGAAGGGATTCGTCGCGACCTACACGGTTGCGGTGGTGCTGGTGGGGGCCGCGATCGTCGTCGACAGCGACCGCCGCGTGCGAGTCCTGGCAGGGCTGATTGGGTTTGGTTTCGCGAGGGTCATCGTGGTCGGGCCTGACATGTTCCCCGGATTCCGCTTCCTGGCGCCGTACCTGCCGATTGTCCTGGTGGCGGCGGCTGCGACCGTCACGAGGCTGGCCCCCTCTGGCAGGGCGAGTGTCGTCTTGACGACGCTCCTCATGGCCGCCACCGTCTTCAATGCCGGAGTCAACGGACGCACGCGTTTTCAGGATCTCGTGTCGCCAAACGGTGGCCCCGCTGTGAACACCGTGGCGGGCGTACTCGTGAACCGTCACACCGGGCAAAACGCGCGCATGGCAGTCACGGCCGCCGGGTGCGTCTCGTACTTCGGCCGGCGTGAAGCCATCGATGTTCTGGGCAAAGCGGACCATCACGTGGCGCGGCTGCCGGCCGTGGCAGGCGCACCCACTGGGCACAACCGGTTCGACATCCACTGGTCGCTTCGTGACAGGCCCGACCTGGTGGTCACCTTCGGCCCCCATCTGTTGGCCGCTGAAGCCGACGTGATTCTGAAGGCGGTCCAATCGAATCCCGAGCGGGACTACGGCGCGGCCCTCGTGCTCAATCCGACGTTCGTGCGCGAGTACCGCGATCACCCGGTGCCCGTGCGCTACCTGCTCGATCGGAACGCGCTGTTCGTGCACGAGCGATCGCCAGAGATCGCCCGCCTGGGCGGATGGCGCGAGCCGTCGGTGCAAAGGTGACCTCGACCTCCAGACCTGCGTCGGTGGTGGTCTCGGCGGTGGCGTTTCTGACGCAGCTGTCGCAGGCCCTGGGCTACCGGCTCGCGCTCGCCGCGGGCGTCGCCGTCGCCCTCGCTCTGGCGGAGGGCACGGGTCTGTTGTTGCTGGTGCCGCTGCTGTCGTCGATCGGCCTGACTGTGGAGGAGGGCCCGACATCCGGGCTGGCCGCGACGATCGGATGGGCGTTCTCCGCGCTCGGGCTGCAACCGAGCCTGCCGGCTGTCCTGGTCGTCTTCCTGGCGGTCTCGGTGCTGCACGGCGCGCTGTATCGTGCGCACCTGTTGCTCAATCCATCGCTCGAACAGCAGTTTTCGACGGCACTCCGCACGCGCCTGTACTCGGCCATCGTCTCGGCACGCTGGTCGTTTCTGGTGGGACGCCGGAGCACCGACCTGGTGCATGCGACGACGGCCGAGATCGACCGCATCAGCACTGCCGCGTACCAGCTGCTGACGCTGCTGTCCGGGTTGGCCGTCAGCGCCGTGTACGTCGCCATCGCGCTGCGACTGTCGTTCTGGCTGACGATTCTCGTGGCGCTGGCCGGAGTCGCCATGCTCTGGACGCTTCGAGGTCGCACGCGGCGCTCGGCCGATACCGGCGCCGAATACACGAACACCAACCGCGCCCTGTTTCACATGGCATCGGAGTCCATTGCCGGGCTCAAAGTCGCCAAGAGCGTTGGCGCCGAGGCCCGCGATATCGCGATCTTCAACAGGCTGGCGCGGCAACGGGCAGACGGCTATCTCGCCCTGCTTCGCTCCTTCGCACAGTCCAAGATGCGCCTGGACCTGTCGAGCGCCGTGTTGATCTGCGTGCTGCTGCTGGTGGCCGTCGAGGGTCTGGCGCTGAAGGGCGCGGGGCTGCTGGTGCTGCTGTTCGTCTTCGCGCGGATCATGCCGCGCGCGATGGCGCTGCAGGAGTCGGCGCAGATGTTTGTCACGGGTCTGCCGGCCTTCTCGTCGGTCATGCAGCTGATCGACCAGTGCGAGGCCGAGGCCGAGATCGTCGGGGCCGGCGGTTCCTCGCGCATCGGGGTCGGGCACAGCGTGCGATTCGAGTCGGTGTCCTATCGCTACACTGCCGACGGCCCGCTGGTGCTCGACGATGTGTCTGTCCAAATACCGGCCGGCCGAACCACCGCTATCGTGGGCCCGTCGGGCGCTGGCAAGTCAACCCTGGCGGACCTCTTGATCGGCCTGTTGCGCCCGCAGTCAGGCACGATCGCGATCGACGGACATCCGCTGGTCGAGGCCGACGGGGGCGCGTGGCGGCGCTCCATCGGCTACGTGCCACAGGACAGCTTTCTGCTGCACGACACGATTCGCGCGAACCTGGCGTGGGCCAGACCTGATGCGTCCGAGGCCGCCATGTGGGACGCCCTTGCCAAGGCGTCGGCTGCCGAGTTCGTGCGATCGCGGACTGAGGGTCTCGACACCGTGGTTGGGGACCGGGGAGTTCGGTTGTCTGGTGGCGAGCGTCAGCGGCTTGCGCTGGCCAGGGCGCTGCTCATCGAGCCCACGGTGCTGGTGCTGGATGAGGCCACCAGCGCGCTCGACTCGCTCAACGAGCGACAGATCCTCGCGGCGGTCGATGGCCTGAAAGGGCACGTGACCGTCGTCGTCATCACGCATCGGCTGTCGTCGATTCTGGACGCCGACGTCATTTACGTCCTGGACCAGGGCCGGTTGGTCGAGACGGGCACGTGGGATGCACTCTCCGCACGTGGTGGCGTGTTTGCCCGGCTGAAGGCCGCACAATTGGGCAGCGCGGGACAGGCGGATCAAGTCGAGGCCGAAGGCGCTGCGGCTGAAGCCACATCGGGCCGCGCCACGGCAATCCACGGCCAATAGCCATCGGTGTCGTTGTACGACGACGCCACCATGACCAGTCCGGCGGCGGCGACCTCGGCGGCGAGCTCGTCGGCCGAACTCTGGTGGAAGAAGCCGATGTGCGGCGTGAAGCGATCGCCGTCGGCGCGCAGGCCCGCACGGCCGGCCCATCGACTCAGCTTGTGCCGCGGCCTGATGGACTCGCGCCGTATGAAGAAACTGGCGACGACCGGGCCGTCGGTCAGTTCCGCGAACCGCTGCAGTGTCGAGATGCGCTCCTGCCGGTGCCGGATGTGCGAGAAGCTGCTCCAGCCCAGGATGGCGGCGTCGAAACGGGGGCCCTTCGTGAGATCGACGGCTTCGTCTGTGCCGACCTGACGCAGCATCGGCAGATCCTGGTAGCGCCCGAGGAAGACCTCGACAGGATGGTTGCCCGCGGCCGCGCGGTCTGCCATCGAACGGGCGAGCACGGCCGACGGCTCGAACGCCGCCACGGCGTACCCGCGCGCAACCAGGTCGAAGGCCTCGCGCCCCCCGCCAGCGCCTCCCACCAGCACCCTGCCAGGCGGCGGCGGAAATACCTGCGCAACAAGATCCCCTTCCCAGTTGAACAGACGCTCGCGGAACTCCGGCGCGCTGGCGTCGTACACACGTGTCGCGCCGTACGCCAGATCGTTGTATGCGTCGAGCACGTCATCTGACGCGACGCACGTCACGAGGAACGACCTGACCCGATCGTAGCGGCTGAGCGCGCGGTCTACGAGCATGCTGGCTCGGATGGCGCGCGCGCCGAGTTGCGCGAGCAGACGACTCACGCGAACCTGACACCGGACAGCATCGCCGCCGAGCCACCCGATGCATGTTGGCGCGCATCGGCATCGAAGGTGAGTATCTGGGTGTAGGCCGTGACATCGCGCTCGGCCAGCGGGCGCCCGTCAACGACCACCCATACGTGGCCTTCGACACCCAGCGCGTCGGATCGACGCAGGCCCACGACGAGCGTGGGCACTGCGTTGGCCGCACACAGCATCCGGTAGGCCCCCAGGCTCCGCTCGAGACAGTTTGCCGGCGCCCGTCGCGGAAAGGTCCCGGTCGCAGCAAGGTAGATCTCGAGCCGCCGCTCGAACTCGAGCGACCGCGGGCGGACTGGAGGCCGGGTGTGAGCCAGCCGCACCAGGGTCCCGAGCGGCATCACATGTTTCAGCGGGCGCAGCAGCGCCGCCCATCCCCATAACCGGATCGCGATGCCCGCGGTGTGTACGGTCATGTCGTGGCGGCGTGATCGAGGATTCGAGCCGCGAGCGACGGCAAGGCGTCGAGGGCGGGGGCAAACCGGCAATTCCAGACGTCGGTGTGCCTGGCCACGGCGAGCACGTGTGTGTGAAAGGCCCGCTGTCGCGCCTCAGACCCCATCTCGAACGGGTGCGAGTGCGCCAGCAGGACTTCGAATCGTCGAGGGCCGGGCACGGCGGCGAAGTGAGGAGCCAACGGATCGAGCGAGGCATCGCGCGCGAGCTGGTAGACACGCGAGATCGGAAGGGCCGAGCCGAACCGGGGGCCTGGCGCGCCACTGGATGCCTCGGGCGCTGCGGGCGCCGCGCCGCGCGCCGCGGCATCCACGCGAACCGGGAAGGGCAGGGTTAGCGCCACTGGGTGATCGTGGATAACCTGATAGACGACGGTGTCGTCGGCGAAATGACACGCGCCGAGCCCTGCCATCGCAAGCGCCAGCGTGGACTTGCCGGTGCCCGAGGCCGCGCACAACGCGACCACGCCATCGGGGCCCAGCGCGACGGCGCTTGCGTGCAGGGCCTCGCAACCCCGAGCCAGCATCACGACGGGCACCACACCCCTGAGGAAGATGTCGCGTATCTCGTCGTCAGGCCGATCGCCTGTCGGCGTGGCGGCCACTGGGCCGTCGTCGCCAAACCTGAAGACGGCCAACCCAGACCACGCCATCCACCACGCGCGGCTGTCGTGACCACCAGTGGCGACAAGACGCCCGTCGTTGTCGCGCCAGGTCTGAAGCGTCGCGCTGAGCGCGACGTTACTCGTCCGCGCGGAGTGCCCGCGGTCGATCACCAGCTCTGGAAGTTCGGCAGGGACCGAGGGCACTTCGCGAGGCGGATGCTAGGAGCCGGCGTTGCCGTTGCACTCGCTTGCGTGTGGCTTTTCGCAGCGCATCTCGCCCGGATCCTGTCCGGTGATGCTCAGCTTTCCGCCACCGCTCTTCAGGATCTGCCCGACGCTGCCGCGATGGATCACGGTCGGCGTCGCCCACTGCCCCGGCGTCGCGTGCGGCGCCATCACTTTGCTGCTCATGAAATGCTCCTGCTCTCTTGCGCTTACGCGCGCTGTCGGACCCACGTTTCCAGGTTCAGCAACGTCCACAGGCGTCCGGATCCGCCCCATCGTTCGGTCAAGGACGGCAGTTG
>JAENWD010000037.1 GCA_016650245.1 Vicinamibacteria bacterium | reverse complement strand
GCCATCTTCGGGCCGTCCGGCAGCGGTAAGACGACCATCCTGCGCAGTATCGCGGGCCTCTATGCGCCCGCCGCGGCACTCGTGCGTGCTGGCGCGGACACCTGGCTGGACACCACCGCGCACCAGTCGGTAGCGGTGCATCGCCGGGCGGTCGGATTTGTCTTTCAGGAGTACGCGCTCTTTCCGCACCTCACCGCCGTCGGCAACGTGACGACGGCGCTTGGACATCTCCCGCGCGCCAGGCGCCGCGCACGCGCGGAGGCGCTGCTGAATCTGGTGCACCTCTCCGGTCATCTGGACCGGCGTCCCGCGGCACTGTCAGGCGGTGAGCGCCAGCGTGTGGCGCTGGCCCGGGCACTGGCGCGCGAGCCGGCTGTCCTGCTCCTGGACGAACCGTTCGCGGCCGTCGATCGAGCGGTCCGGCGACACCTGCAGGACGAGATCGATCAGATTCGCCGATCGCTGGACATTCCGGTGATCCTCGTCACTCACGATTTCGACGACGTGGTGCGCCTCGCCACGCATTTGTTGATGCTGGACCAGGGGCGGACCGTGGCCGCTGGCTCGCTGGAGGCCCTCACGAGTCGGCCCGACCTCATGTGGCTGCGCGCGACCGCGGGTCTCGGAAGTCTGTTCGAGGCGACCGTGGTCCGGGTACACGAGTCACGCGGCCTGGCGGAGTTGGCCTTCGACGGCGGGACGCTGCTCGCGCCGAGCCGCTCGTTGATCGAGGGCATGCGCGTGCGGCTGAGAATTCCTGCGCGTGAAGTCATTCTGGCCCGTGAGGTGCCACGGGGCCTGAGCCTGCACAACGTGTTGTCCGGCCGGGTTTCGGCGATGCACGGCGACGCGAGCGCCGATCACGTCATCGTGCAGCTCGCCGTGGGCGAGGTCCGTCTCCTGGCGGAAGTGACACGGGACGCTGTGGTCCAGCTCGGGATCGTCACCGGCATGCCGCTGCACGCATTGATCAAGTCCGTGTCGCTCGAGGTGCTGGCCGCAACGCGCGAAACGCCCTTTACTTGCCTGCCTTAGGCCCCTTCTTCAACTCCCCCGTCACGCCGCTGCTGACCCCGTCGAGGGCCTTGGACATCGTCTGACGGAACTCCTGCTGGCTCTGCATGCCGCCCATGTCCATGCCGCCGGCGCCGCCCATGCCGCCCGACATCGCCATCGCGGTGGAGGCGCCCATCATCGTCATGTTCATCGCGCCCATCGTCGGGTTGAACATGCCCGCCATCGGGCTCATGCCGCCGCCCATCATCGCCATCGCGTTGCCGAGGCCGCCAAACCCGCCCATCATCCCCATCCCCATGCCGCCCATGCCCATGTACATCTGCCCGGCGAACATCGCGAGTTTGAGCGCGGATTTCAATCCGAATCCGCCGCCGTTGTTGGCTTTGGACGTCGCCGACACCTTGGGTTTTGCCGGCGCATCCAGCGCGAAGAGCTTGTAGTCCAGCTTGACGTCGTGGTTGTCCTTTGGCGGCCCTTCGCCGGTGACGACCTTGAGCATGGCCATCTTGCCCGGCTTGGATGTCTTGGCTTCGGTCAGCGTGCTGATGAGGATGTAGTCGCACTCCTTCGCCGTGGCGTCCTGCTGCAGCCCTTCGGGTGTGTCGCCAGTAAGCGGCACGGCCTCGTTCGGCCACTTGGTGAAGTTGCCGACCAGTTCGTCCTGAAGCTCGCGTGCGCCGACGACCCGGTTGGTCTTGTTGGCAGGTAGCACCACGCCGATCCGGACGGCGCCGACTTCCTTCGGTTTCAGCGTCCGCGTGCCGTCGGTGACCGATCCCAGCAAGGCGTCGGCCAGCGTGCCGCCTGTCGCCAGTTTCGGCAGCAGGTCGCCGTACGACGCGGTTTCGGTGTAGCCCTCCGGCACGTCAAACAGCGCCTCGTCCAGTTTGGTCACTTCAAGGGCATCCACTTCCAGTGTCGTCGCGTTGGATTCAGCGGTGTCGCCTTCACCCGTGGTCGTCGTCGTGGTGGCCTTCACGGGGAAGCCGAGGGCGACCGAGCCGACCTGGCGTGATTCCATGCGATCGACGCAGGCACCGGAGGGTGGCGGTGGTGCCGCCGCTGTCTCGAGTGTCGGCGAGCACGCCGCCATGGCCTCGGGCACATCGAGGTACCACGCATCGACTTCGATCCGCTGATTGACGGTGTTGCAGGCCTTGGGGCCCGACTGCCCGACGGTGACGGTCTTGATGTGTCGCGCCTGGCGGCCGAAGAATTCGTTGCGCTCGCCGGTGTCGGTGGTCGTGGTGGTCCAGGTGATGACGCCGCCAGGCTGCGGGGGCGCGGCGCCGGGCATCGCAGGGAATCCGGCCGGCATCTGCATGGCCATCGGCGTGGGCTCTGGCACGGCTGGCGCGACAGGCACCGCGTGTTTCTGGACAAGATATCGACGACTCGCGTCGTTCACCTGCAGCGTGCGGCCGAGGTCGCACTGCTGAATCACGGTCATGCCGGGAAACTCGACGCGCTGCCGCTGGCCTCGAATCAAGGTACTGCTCGCGGACACTTGCGCTCCGGTGGTGAGCTTGGTGTGCAGTCGCACGTCCGCCGGCTTGGGCGGCGGAGGCGGCGCCAGCTCTGCCTTGACAACGTCAGGTGACGCCGTGGTCTTGGTGGCGGGCGCCTTCTTCTTTACAGGTTTCTTCGGGGCGGTCTGCGCGTCAAGACCGACCGCACACATAAGGGCCAGGAGCGAGATGGTGAGGCCACAGGAGAGACGACGACGGTTCATGGTCAAGCGCCCTTCTCAGAACCAATCGAAACGACAACTGCGAGAGGCTGCAACCCTACTACGAGCGGGGCCGCCAGGTGGAAAGAATCGACGGCGATTCCGAGCGCTAGGCGTTGCCGGCCAGCGCTCCCAGCGACTGTCGGAGGGCCTGCATCGCGGTGCGTATCCGCGTCTTGACCGTCCCCAGCGGCAGGTTGAACCGATCGGCCAGCTCCGACTGTGTGTATCCCTCGAAGTAGGCGGCGCCGATCAACGTCCGCTGCTCAGCTGGCAACTGGTCGAGCGCGGCGACGATGGCGCGGCGGTGCTCGGCGGTGCGCGCCGACTGCTCGGGGTTGCCCGCCGGGCTCAGATCGGCGGCGACCGGGGGATCGTCGTAGGACTCGGCGACGTTGGCTCGCACCTGCCGCGACCGCAGCCGGTCGATCGCGCGGTTCCTGGCGATCCGCACCAGCCACGCCGAGGGAGTGCCCAGTGCCGGGCGGTAGCTATCGGCGCGGTCCCATACCCGCATGAAGACGTCCTGCAGGACGTCTTCCGATTCGCCGCGGTCGCGCAGCACCCGCATGATCAGCGAGAACAGCAGCCGATTGTGCCGATCGTACAGCTCGCCCAGCGCGGCGGCATCGCGACCGGCGATGCGCGTGAGCAGGGCGATGTCCGCCATCGCGGATCCAGAAGGGCCAGCCACCATGAAGCACAGTCAGGATAGGCGGGATGGCACGAGCGCATCAACCGATTGTGCTCGGAGGCACGCTCGTTTCAGGGTCGCAGCCAGCCCGCCAGCCGAGCCTTGGCAGCGTCGACAGCCGCCGGGTCTGGCTCGAGCCGCCATGCTCGTGGCGGCTCGGTGGCCGGCGTGACCTCGAGCGTCAACACGCGCTCGCGGCGCGCGACCAGCAACGGCACTTTCTCACCGGGCCTGAAGGCCTCCAGTCGCGCCTCCCATTGGTCCGGACGCACGCGATAGCCGCCAATCGCGAGGATCTCGTCTTCCGCATTCACGCCCGCGTCGAAGACGGGTGTGCCGCGGCGCACCTGCACCACGACGAGCCGGCCGTTGTCGTTCCGCAGCGTGGCGCCCGGCATGGCTGTCGTCAAACCCACCCACGCCTTCGTCGACGCCACCTCTGGTTTGAACCGCAGGCCCAGCCAGCTCAGGTCGTCGTAGGCCAGCTCGTCGGTCGTGTCGAGCGCCGTCTGGAACCACGCGGACAAGTCGATTCCGGCCACCTCTGAGGCCAGCGCTCGGAACTCGCCCGATGTGAAGCCTTTCGCGGCCGAGTAATGCGCGTAGGCCTGCGTCATGAGGTCGTCGAGCGAGCGGGCGTTGTTGGTGGCTTTGCGGATCTCGATGTCGAGCAGGAAGGCGATCACGCCGCCCTTGGTGTAGTAGCTGATGGTGGAGTTCGGCGTGTTCTCATCGGGGCGGTAGTAGCGAACCCAGGCGTCAAACGACGCGTCCTCCACCGACTGCGCGAGGCGCCCCGGCGTCGTCTGCAGGCTGGCGATCATCTCGCTCAGCGATCCGAGGGACTCCTCGGGGGTCATGACGCCGGCGCGTACGGCCAGCAGGTCTCCGTAGTAGTCACTGAAGCCCTCGGCCACCCACAGCGTCTTCGTGTAGTTCTCGCGCTCGTACTCGAAGGGTCCCAGCTCCACCGGTCGCAAGCGCTTGACGTTCCAGGTGTGGAAGAATTCGTGGCTGACCAGCGAGAGCCAGTCCACGTAGCCGCGCCGCGCGCGCGTGCGCCACCGGCTCGTCATGAGCACCGTTGAGTTCTTGTGCTCCAGGCCACCGGTGCCCTCGGTGATCATGTTGATGAAGACGTACCTGTCGTACGGCAGGCCTCCCCAGAACACGGCCTGCGCCTCGACGATCTTCTGCACGTCCACGGCCGACTTCTGGCCGTCCCACACGCCGCCTTCTCCGACGTTGACGAGGAAGTGCGGCGTGCCCTTCACCGTGAACTCGTACACTGCCGGGTTGCCGGCGACGATTGGGGAGTCGACCAGCGTGTCGAAATCTGCGGCGCGGTACTGATGCGCGACACCGCCTGCGGTCGCCTGCAAGCCGGTCATCGTCGTCTTCCACGCGGCCGGCAGGGTCAGCGTGACTTCGTGCGGCCGCGGCGTGGTGTCGTCAGCCAGCGTGAGGAACGTCGCCGCGCCGTTGATGAGCGCGAAGTCACTTTCGATGAAGTTGGTGCGGACGGTCATCTCGCGGCCGTACACGCGGTACCGCACGGTGACCGTGGGCGCACCGCCAGTCTGCACGCGCCAGCGGTTCTTGGCCGTCTTCTCGACGGGCCGCGCCTGGCCACCGGCCATTGCCGTGGCCTCGTCGACGTGCCGCGAATACTCGCGCACAAGATATGAGCCTGGCGTCCACACCGCCATCTCGAGATCGATCTGCGGGCGCCCGCGCGTCGGCACCGTGGCCTCGACGTCGACGTAGTGCGTCTGCGGCGCGGGGAAACTCAGCGTGTAGCGGATCGGCTCGGGCGCGGCAGGAGCCTGCCGCGCCTGTGCGGCGGCGTCGGACGGAAATGACATGGCGAGGATCAGTGGTGGAAGGCGGAGGACGAGGCGCAGGGACATCGCGCCTATTTTATCCTCCGCCTGGTGTAGCAGGCTCGCGCTACTCGGTGATCGTGATCTCCGTGCTTCGCGCCGACTTGGACGCGCCTGCGGCAATCGTCACACGAAGCTCGTAGATGCCAGGCGGAATCGCTGCGGAGGGCAGCCGGCTCGTTTGGAGCAGTCGCCCATTGGCATCGGCCTTGTCGAGCGGCAGCGGAAGCTGCGCGAGCGACTGGCCGTTCTGCAGCAGCTCGAGCGTGGCGGTTGGCGTCGGCGCCGCAGGGTCCAGCAGCAGCGGCAATGCGAAGGCGATCTCGGCCTGGGCTTTCTTGCTGATGGGCTCGCCAAGCGAAGGATAGAGCAACACGCCCTGACCGGCGAGCGGGTGTGTTGCGGTGTCGGGTGCCTTCGGGTCGAGCCGTTCGACACGCGACACGACGAAGAGCGAGCCGACGACCGGTGAGGTCCCGCCGGGCACCTCAACCGTGGTCTCGACGACGCTCGAGCGCTTGCCTTTGCCGTCGTGCACGGCAGTGGCGACCGTGTACTGTCCGGGTGGCAGTTCTGGCGTTCGGAAGAAGATCAGCGTTCCGGCGCGCACCTTCGGAAGCTGATCGATCTGACCGGTGAGCTGATACTGCTGGCTCTGCTTGGCAATCGGCGTTCCGGAGCCGTCGGTGACGCGCGCCAGCACGGTCGCCTCTCCGGCGTAGGTCTTGGTCGTGGCGTCCTCGGCAAAGGTCACCGCGTCGCCCGTGAAACTGGCGACCAGCGCCGTCAGCCCGAGACTGCCCGGCATCGGCACGCTCAACGCGCGTGCCCTCACCGGGAATGCAGTGGGGCGAGGCGAGGCGGCAAGGGCCGTCAGCGCCGGGACCTCGAAAGTGAGCACGGGCGAGGCTTCGTTGGCGGGGACAGCCAGATAGCCGCTCCGCGCGCGGACGTCCACGCCGGGCCGCTTCACCTTCACGTCGATCTTCCTGTAGGTTCCGTCGAGCGCCGCATTGGTCGGCGAATACGTGAGCGCGTAGTAGTTGCGGCGATCGTCGTTGATCCGGCCGATGCCGCGGTCGAGGTCGTTCGTGTTCTGGATCAGCAGGCCGCCGGTCTGCGCGGTGAGGATGCCGAGCGACGCGGACGGATCCATCTTCAGCATCTGCTCGCTGAATTCGAGGTCCTCGGTCCACTTCTTGTCGTCGCTGCGTTCCAGCCCCGCAACGGTTGACGCGGACAGCGACTGCAGCTCGCGGGCCGTCTCGGCCTGCTTACTGTGCGCGCGAAGCCCGGCGGCATCGAGCGCGTAGACGCTGACGTTCTTGCGATTCGCCGTGGCGATGATGGACCGGAATCGTGCCTCGACCGCTGGCGCCACGGTGAGGCCCTCGCAGAAGTACACGACGGTCTTTCTTCCCGGCAGCGCGCCCAGCGAATCGACCAGCGAGAGCAGCGCGTTCATCGACGCCTGTCCTTCGACGTTGGATTGCAGGTCCCGATAGCTGCGGTCCATGCGATCCAGGGCCGCCCGTGTGGCGGCTTCGGCCATGTTGGCGCCCAGGGTCGCCGTGTCGGCTCCCTGGCCCGGCGTCACGCCAGGAGCGACTGGCGACCCGATGCCGCCGGCAAACTCGGCGCCGGCTGTCACCGGGACAGTCGGATTCGCCACCCGCGAATCGCGCTGCGCGTCTCGCTCGCGCCCGGTCTGCGAGGTCGCGGTGCCGGCCACACGGTCCACGGCCGCTGTCAGCTTCGTCGCATCCGTCGTGTAGCCTTCCACGGTCCTCAGCGCCTGATCGACGATGAACACGCCGACCAGCTCGTTGCTCTGGCGCGACGCCACGAAGCTTTG
>JAENWD010000036.1 GCA_016650245.1 Vicinamibacteria bacterium | reverse complement strand
TTCCAGAGCGACGGCGCGCTGCTGGTGAACCTGTTCATCCCGAGCGAGCTGACATGGAACCAACAGGGCCTGGTCGTCCGCCAGACGACGCGGTTTCCGGAAGAGGGCCGGTCGCACCTGGCGTTCACGGCGGATCGCCCGGTCCGGCTCACGTTGCGCGTGCGGCACCCTTTCTGGGCGACAGCAGGATTCGGCCTCTCGGTCAACGGCGTGTCCCAGCCGATCGACTCGACGCCCGGCTCGTACATCTCGATCGTCCGCGAGTGGGCGACCGGCGACACCGTGGACATCGGCCTACCGATGTCGCTGCGCCACGAGGCGCTGCCCGGCACGACCGACACGATCGCGCTCTTCTCCGGGCCGATTCTGCTGGCCGGCGACCTCGGGGCCGATGGCCTCGACCTCGCCAAACGCTACGGACCGAGCGCGCCGCCGCTCTCCAAAGTTCCTGCGGTGGAGGTGCCCGCGCTGGTCACGTCCAATCCGGAGCGGCTGCTGACCTCGATCGTGCCAGTGACCGATAGGCCTCTGACATTCCGCACCGTGGGCATCGGCCAGCCCCACGATGTCACGCTGGTGCCGTTCTATCGGGCGGACCAGACGCGCTACACCGTCTACTGGAAGCTGTACTCGCCGGCGGACTGGGAGGCGCGGAAGGCGACGGCCGCCACACCGCATGCGGCGCCGCGCGTCGTCGACAGCGTCGATCTCGACACGCCTGCCAGCGAACAGGCACACGCCTTCCGCGGCGAAGCAACGACGCAGCCCGAGTTCGAAGGACGGATCGGCCGTGAGACCCGTGACGGATGGTTCAGCTACGAGCTGGAGGTCACGCCCGACCGACCGGTGGCTGTTGCGGCGATGTACCGTGGCAGCGAGGGACGGCGACGCGTGTTCGACGTGCTCGTGGACGGCGTGGCCATCGCGCGCGAGACGCTCGCCTACCACCCCACCGAGTGGCTCGAACAGGCCTACCCGGTGCCCGAGACATTGACCCGCGGCAAGCGGCGCATCACCGTGCGCTTCCAGCCGGTGGCCGACGCGCTGACGGCATCGGTGTTCGAGGTGCGGGTCGTCGACCGCGGCGGCACCCAGCCCGGCGCCGACGTCGAGCGCCTTGCGTGGCTTTCCGGCTGCTGGACACAGCCGCGCACCAACGGCCTGGTCGAGGAACAGTGGATGACGCCGCGTGGCGGCTCGATGCTGGGCATGAGCCGCACGGTGATCGCCGGCAAGACCGTCGAGTACGAGTTCCTCCGCATCGCCGTCGTGGACGGCGCGCTGGCTTATGTGGCCAAACCCTCGGGTCAGGCGGAGACGGTCTTCACGGTCAAGTCAATGGAGGACGGCGTGGTGGTGTTCGAGAACCCCGCCCACGACTTCCCGCAGCGCGTCATCTATCGCCGCAACGCCGACGGCAGCGTCACCGCGCGCATAGAGGGCACCGTCAAGGGCGAGGCGCGAGGCCGCGACTTTCCGTACCGCCCCTGCCAGAACTGATTCGCGACACACTGAGGGTGTAGTGGTGGTCTGTCGTGCCCCGCGCGGGTCACCGCGTGAGCCATGCGGCAACCGCCAGCCACGCGTCGGTCCCGCCGATGGCCAGCCGCAGAGGCTGCGACACGATCAGGAACAACCCACCCCAGACAAGCGCCGGGTGGACTCGTCCGCGCGTCAGCCGGTCGTTGACGATTGCGGCGAGCACCAGCAGATCGGTGAGACCGAAAAAGGCCGGCGGGCCCAGCGGCAACACGTAGGGCAGGCGCGCGATTGCGGCCGTCAGCACGGCCAGCGTCGAGAGCAGCATCAGCCGCTTGTGAGCCGCCGGCGTTCTCCGCAGATAGAGGCCGGAACCCACCAGCACCGCGAAGACGAGGAGGTCGAAGATGGGAACGACGAAGAACACCAGGGGCGGCGGCAGCCCCGGGGTCGCAAAGCCCCGACGCGCCGCGGTGACAGCCGCCATGTAGCCCACCACCAGCATCAGCAGCGCAAGGGCGCCCCCGAGCAGCCCCAATCGTCGGTGGATGTCGGTGCGGCGTGCTGACACCAGCGCGGTCTGGACGACGAAGAGCACGACCCAGCACGTGAACACGAGTCCGTGAAACTGGAAGACCGATAGCAACGGCTCGGGATGGTACAAGCCGCGCAAGTAGAAAGTCGGCGCGAAGCCGACAAAGACGATGAGGGCGATGGTCACCGCCATCCCCAGGAAGAAGCGCCGGTCGTGACGGCCGGCGACTGGCACCCAGCCGGCTGCCTGGAACCCTGGCGCCGGACCGGCCTGCGTGGTCATGGCTCTTGCGGAGGCTTGGCAGCCACCAGCACCGATCGGCCGGCGACGATACTGACAGTCTGCGAGGAGCGGAAGTTCAGCGCGTTGTTGACGAGCGTGATGATGTGGTCGCCCGCCGGCACGCGAAACCGCCCGCGCGTCGCCACGCCGAGCAGGCGGCCATTGACGTACACCTTGACCTCGACACCGGAGTCGACCACGAGCCAGCCAATCACCGAGTTAGGCGCGGTGTAGTGCGCGAGCTCGTCGTTCAGGGCCGTGCCAACGGGCGCCACGGCCGCCGGGTCAAGTTCCGCCATCACCCAGGCCGACATCGGTGAAATCGTTGGGGCCAGAGTGGCAGCTTGAACCGGCGGCAGCCGCTGCGGGAGAGGCGGCGCCGCCGGGCTCGACATCACGCCGGACCAGATCAACAACACGATACACACGGCCTCGATTGTCGCGATCCCGGCCAGCGTGCCGTTCGCCCACTTCAGGCGCCGCCACGATACGCTGTCGACGGTCGACGGCGCCGCGGGAAGAGCTCGCTGCGGCCACGTGGTCGGTGCCACCTGTGGTTGGGCGGGAACCACCGCGGTCGAAACCTCCTGGCCCGCTAACTCAGGTACCGCTGGGCGGCTGCCCCAGACGCCCGGCAGTAGCTCGTCGAGGGCGTGATAGGCCTCCTGTGCCGATTTGAAGCGGTCCGGCCCCAACGTCAATGCGCGCGTGAGCCACGGACGCAAGACGTCGGCTGAAGGGGACGTCGCGCAGGCGTGCTGCACCAGCCGCTCGAAACTCGGATCCAGCTCGTCGGCGCGAAGGGGGCGTCCAAGGAGGATGACGACGGCCAGCAGCGCCGCCTGTCCAACGTCATTCGTGCGCGGTGACGGCAGCATGTCCTCCGATAAGCCGCCGAAAACGTACTCGGTGATCGCAATCTCGCCAGTGGGGGTCAGCACGATGCGGTCGGCGTCGAGCAGGCGGTGCTGGGCCCCTCCCGTCGCCTCGTGAAACGACGCCAGGGCCGGCAGGAGGTGGCGGAGCAGCCAGATGGCAGAGGTCGAGTCGAGCCGGGCACCTCGCGCCTCGGCCGCGCGCAGCACGGTCGACAGACGTTCACCCGCCACCAGCTCGGACACCAGAGCGAGTTGCGGAATCGGGTCGTCGAGCGTCGTGAGCGCCCGGACCTTGGCGAACATCGGATGACTGAACGTGGCTAGCGCGTGGAGGCGCGTGCGCACGGATGATTCCAAGCCTGGCACGGTCGCCACGGCAGTGCTGAATCTGAGCAGTTCGAGTGCAGGGCCCGCGTTGTCGAACAAACAGAGCCGGTCGCCGAGGACGTCGGAAAAGCCTTCCGCGTACCAAGCGACGAGTCCGGGCGCTCCTGCGAGAGGAGGATCGGCGGGTGACCCAGCGTCGGCCGGCGTGGGCGCGGTCGTGATCATTACGCGTGCAGGCACGGCCATTGTGCACCAAGAGGGATCGCTACGCAAACCACTTGGGCGCGCGATCGATTTGTCGTATCATCACGCGCAATGGAAGAGACGCCGCGAGCGTCCGATCTGCAGATCCAAGTCGAGCAGGTCAATCTCGCCTTGCGCCAGCTTCGACAGACGCAGGAGTCGTTGAGCGGCCTCGAGACGCGCCTTGGCGAGATGACGCGCGAGTGCGCGGGCATCCTCGACCGCTGGGCGAGAAACGACGAGCGCCACGCCACCGCCGTCGTCGAACTTCACAGCCGCCTCAGCGAGTGGAACGACATCGAGCGCCGGCTGCTGAACGAGTCCACCACCCGCATCCACCAGTTCGAACGCGGCCTGCAACACGAGTGGCACGCCATCCGGCAGTCCCATGAAGAGCCGCTGCGCCAGATCGAAGCGCAGACCACGCGTGTCACCGAGGCGTGTCTGACGGCCGTCGAACAGGCGCTCAAGGGGTTCGATCGCGCCGAAGGTCGGCTGTCGACGCTCGAGCAGGACTTGCAGCGCGAGATGGGCACGCTGTCGCGGGAGGTCCGCGAGGCGGTCGCCGAACTGCGCCAGGGGGTCCCGCAGTTGGGGGCACGACAGCCCTGGTCGCTCGACAACGTGGTGCGCCTCCACAACGAACTGCGCGCCGAGGGGACCCCGCAGCCGTCCGGCGGCCGCGGCACCCTCGCCCTGGCCGAAGCGGTTGAGGTCGAACCGGTCGTCACCGCGTCACCAGCGCCGCGCCGGGCTGCACTCGACGTACTGTCGACCGAGGCCGCAGCGGCCCCGCCGATTGGGTCGCGCCGATTCCAGTGGGTCGTCGGGGCCATCATCGCCGCGGTCGTCCTGTTTGCGCTCTACGTGCAGGCCCAGGTCCGCGCGGGGTTGCGGGAAGCGACGGCGCGGGCCGCGGCGGCCGAACGCAGCGCCGAAGACACGCGCGAGCGCGCCGCTCGCGAGATCGCCGAGGCGCAGCAGGCCTCCGACGCGCGACTGCGGGACGCGCAACACGCCGCTCGGTCGGCTCAGATGCTCGCCCTCATCGCATCGGCCACCGACCTGTGGCGCTTCGATCTGGCAGGCCGGAAGGGCCAGGCGGCGCAGGTGCTGTGGAGCCGAACGCAGGGTGTGGCGGTCAACGCCCGGGGACTGGCGACGCCGCCGCCCGGCAAGACGTATCAGGTCTGGCTGATCACGCCAGGTCGGGCGACCAGCGCCGGCGTGCTGCCGGTCGATGAGACCGGACGCGCCAGCGTGGTCCTGGAGTCCCCCGCAGGTTTGCCACGGCCGGTGACTCGGGCCGTCATCACGCTCGAACCGGATGGCGGATCCGAGGCGCCCACCGGCCCGGTGGCGCTCTCGGCGCCTTCCGCCGCACCACCCGCACCAGGGCCGTGACATTGCTCGCCGACGGCGGCGTGAACGCGGACTCTCCGCGCCTGTACTTCCGGACGCATCTCGAACAGCACACGACCAAAGTGGTGGATCTTGTCTGGTTTCTCGACCAGTCGATCCCGAAATTTGCCGGCAGCGCCGAAGTCCGTCTGGCCGTCGAGGAACTGATCGATCGGCTCGGGGTCTTTCTTGGACTGGCGCCCACCAGGGACGGCGACAGCGATCACGGCGTCTGGTCGTCGCCCGATGGGGCGTATTTCCTCGTGATGGCCGTCGATGCCACACGCGGCGTGCCCAGTGTCAGCCTCGGACTACACGCCCGCGATCGGCTTCTGGCCTCCATTGCGGTGACGAGTGAAGACCAGCTCAGCTGCCTGCATGTCGTCTGCGGCACGGCCAACGAGCGGCTGCTGAACGAGGCCGTCCAGCTGCGCCGCGCGTCGCGCCATCTGCGATTCGTCACGGTCGACGCGCTGATGCAACTGGCCGGCCTGGTCGAGGCCGGCAAGGTGTCCACGGATCAGGCGGTCGCGGTGCTTCGTCCACCGAGCGCACTGGCGGACTCGGCGGTCGCCCTGCTGTCCCCACCGCTCTGGCGGTGATAGGAGGGCTCACACCAGCGTGACGCTTCGCAGCAGGCCGACCATCGGCGGGAGCTGCTCCATGTAGGCCCGTGCGCCGAACTCGATCACAGCGACCTCGTGACTGGAGTTGCAGTGGCGGGCAAACGTGCGTCCGACCATGTAGGCGCGGCCCAGCTCGGGATGGGGATGGTTGAACGCGTCCTTGTACTCCCGAAGGCGGGCGCTCAGGCCGCTGGCCGATGCCCGCCACGGCGCGCCGGACCACAGGGCCCGCTCGAAAGCCGCTCTCACACGCGCAGGCGACTCGCCCGCGCCAAGCGCGACGCCGAGCGCGAACCGCGTGGTGAGAATGGACAGATAGATCAGCTCGGCGTGGAGGCAGTCGGCGTCGAGGCTGAGCGCCCTGGCGAAAGCGATCGCGCTCTCGCCCGTCGCATCAGCCTGCGTCATGACGGCGCGCGCCAGCTCGATGCCAAGCGCATCGGCCGTGGTGACCGAAACGATTGGATCTGGTATCTCACCGGTCACCGACACGCGATCGTCAGCATGGCAGGCGCACGCTCATTGGAGTGTCGACACCAGGGTGGTCGTGCCGCCCGTCCGGTCGACGACGACGATGGAGACCTCATTGCGCCCTGCGCGCAGGGCGCGTTCAGGAATCATGGTGGTGAGGACCGATAGGCCTTTCTCGACATACGACATCGTGGTCGCCACGATGCGCCCGTTGACGACCACGGCAAACGGTTGCGCCACGCGGCCCAAGACACGCCCGCGGACATACAGGGGTAGCGTGTCGCTGGCCTCCAGATCGGCACGAACCTCTGACGAGCCCAGTTCCACACGCAGCGTGCCCGCGCGGCGCGGAAGCTCGGCGGCCACACGTCCGAGAAGATCGACGGTGCCAGGCACCGCGTAGACGGCGTCGTAGCTGCCGACGCCGAATCGCGAGATGCGCCGGGCCAGGCTGACCTCGCTCGACGGACGCCAGTTGGTCACGTCGCGCCGGGCCGCCCGTTTGAGGCTGCGGTCGATGAAGGTGCGCGAGGCGCGAACCGGAAGGCCGTCGCCGACCAGCGACCGGCCGTCCACCTGAAACGGCAGGTGCATCCCCAGCACGTCGGCGATGGTGGGCAGGATGTCCACCGACTCGGCGATGCCGTCCACGACCGCCCCTGTCCTCTGGCCGGGTCGTTTGATGAACAGCGGCACGCGAACGATGTCTGCGAGGTTCTGCGCGCGGGCGGCGCGCCTCGGCACACCTTCACGATAGCTCGCGCCGTGGTCGGCCGTGACGACGACGAGTGCCTGGTCGTAGATGCCCAGCTCGCGAAGGCGGGCGACCAGCCGGCCCACCAGCGAATCGACGAAGCCGACTTGCAGCAGGTGCCGCTGGTGCAGCGCATCGGCATAGGCGGCGCTCACCCGCTGGAAGAGCCCGGCGCCATTCTCGTCGCGGCCCTGATAGTCGGGCGCGTCGTAGCGCCGCTCCGACGGCACGTACTCGAACGGCATGTGTGGCAGGAGCGAGTGCAGGAAGTAGAGGCGCGCCGGACTGGCGTTCATCGTGCCCAGAAAGCGATCGAACTCGCTGCGGCGGCCGTTGCGCACACGGCGCCCGTCGACGTTTCGCCACACGCCGGCCCGCGCAAAACCCATCCAGTCGCCCACCACCGGCGGAAGCTGATCGGTCAGCGGCGCCGGCAAGACGATGTGCAGCCACACCACGCCCAGATCAGCGAGAAGCGACAGCGGGCCATCGCCGGGCCCCTCGAGATCGCGCCGGCACGTGTCTTCGGGGCACAACTGCAGGAAGCGGCCGAACACGTCCATCTGGTAGCGATCGGCGAGCAGTGTAAAGAGGTTCTGCGGGTAGTAGCGCAACGTCGGCACGGCGTTGGGCGCGACCGGATAGCGGCCGCTGGCAATGGCCGGCACTGCCCACACCGTCTGGGACGAGACCGAGGTGGTCTCGCGGAACCACGACGCCTCGCGCGCGAGCGCCGCAAAGTGGGGATAGCGCACCGCGTCGATCTGGTCGTCGGCACCGAGCAGGCTGTGCAGCGGAAACTCGTCGAACACCACAAGGACGATGGGCGGCGTCGTCTGCAGTGGCGGCGTCGGCATGCGCGACGACGATGGGACGAGCGAGCCACGCACGTCGGCGCCGGCAAAGAAGAGCACGGGCACGACCAGGGCGGCCGGCGCCAGCGCGGCCAGAAACTGGCGCATCGCAACGGCGCGCCACGTGACAACCGCGACCAGCGCGCCGGCGCCCACCGCGAGGCCCGCCATGACCCACGGATCGGCGATGTCCCGGCGTCGCATCCACGGGTGCACCATCACCGCGACGAGCACGGTGACGACGGTGAGGAAGAAGATCGTGGCCGCCGCCGGAGCGACGCGCCGGAGCAGCCGCTCGACCGCGAGCAGCGACAGCGGCAGGACCAGACCGATGGTGGCCGCGGCGGCGACGGCGGAGGTCGCGGAGGTGTTGCGTGCGACGAAGAACTCCGGGCTGGCGCGCAGAACTTCAAACAGCGGCTGCGCGACCGCCATGGCGACCAGCCCCAGCAGGACTCCGCCCCGTTCGCATGTGACCGGGTGCCGCCGCCAGAGCCGTGTGGCGGCGGCAGCCAGCGCTGCGGCCCATGCGAGGCCTTTCAGCGCAACGGCGAGGATCGCCGGCGCAAACAGGAGGCCGATCGCCGACCAGAAGATCGACGGCGTGGCCAGCGCTCTGCGATCCCACGCGAGCGGCAACAGCACTGCCAGGGTCAGCGCGACGGCGACCACACCAGCAGCGACCTGATGTGGCCGTCGCAGCCGCGCGGTGTTGAAGGCCGCGCCAAAGACCATCGCCATGGCGCCGAGCACGACCAGCAGTGCCCACGCTGCCGGCAGCGCCGGCGCATCGGCGGGGACCTGCGCCGGCACGACCGCCACGACGCGGCCCAAGGCGGCGTAGGCGTTGGACACGTCCAGTGAGATCAGGCGCCAGTCGTCGCTGTCTCCAGCGACGGCGACGACATGCTGGCCGCCCGATCCCCCGGTGACCGCGCGAGCCGTGCCCTCCGAGAGCACCAGGGCGAAGTCACCGCTACCGCCCGGCGTCAGGTGTACCGCTGCGCGTCTGACATCGCCGAGCAACACCCGCGCGCGTTGACTGCGCGTGTGCCCGTTGGCGAGTCGGCCGGTGAGGATCGGCACGGATTGGCGCAACGCCGACAGGTCCGGCAGCGTCACGCGCACCAAATGGCCCGTCGGCCGTCGATCGCCGTCGATCAGAGACACGCGAACGACTCGAAACGCCGGATGAACGGTCGCCTGATACGCCAGCGCGCTCAGGAGCACAAGGAGGGGCGCGACGACCAGGCGTCGCGAGACAACCGGCTTCAAGTTGGAGGCATGATAGCGCGCGACAGCGCCGGTTGCGAGTTACCAGCGACCAGTTACGGATCGAGGGGCGTGAGCGCAGCGGCATAGATGGCGCCAACCTCGACGCCCGTCGCCGCGCGGACGATCGCGGGAAACTCGGTCGACGGCGAAACGTCGCGCCGCCGCCGGGTGGCCGTCGAGCATCCACGTGAAGACGTCGCGCAGGCTCTTGGCGACGCGCGACAGAGCCACCAGGCTGAGCCGGCGCAGAAACGGCGGCGCGTCGCGAATGGACTGGCGAAACCGGCTGCCAGCGTGACGGCAGCGACTGCACACACGCCCGTCATGAGGCGCCATTCTGACGCCCGGACCTATACTCGTCAGCGTCATGTGGACCAAGCCGCGTGCCGTGATCACCGCGCTCGCCGCCATGCTTCTCAACGGGGCTACCGGCGTGGCGCCGCCGGCGCCTCACCCGCACGTGCTGATCGACACCGAGGTTGGCGCGATAGAGATCGAACTCGATGCCTCGCGAGCGCCGCGCACGGCGGCCAACTTCCTGCGCTACGTCGACGAGCAGTTCTTCGACGGCACGTCGTTCTACCGTACGGTGACGCCAGGCAACCAGCCCGACAACCTGATCACGATCGAGGTGATTCAGGGCGGCGCCGACGGCGCCAAGGGCGCACACGATCCGATCGCGCTCGAACCGACGTCGATCACCGGCCTGAAACACGTCGACGGCACGGTGTCGATGGCCAGAAACGGGCCCGACACGGCCACCAGCGAGTTCTTCATCTGCGTGGGCGATCAACCCGAGCTCGATTTCGGCGGCCGCCGCAACCCCGACGGCCAGGGCTTTGCCGCGTTTGGTCGCGTGGTGAACGGCAAGGAGATCGCAAAGCTCATCCATGAGAGGGCGGCCGACCGGCAGCGATTGGCCCCGCCGGTGACCATTCGCACGATGCGTCGCGTGGCACCGACCCCGCCTGCGCCGTAATCCACCTCAACGGCGGCTTCGCCGTTGGTTCGCAAGTTGCACACTAAATTCGCCGGTTGCACTCTTCGTGCACGTTGCCTGCGTCCAATGGGACCGATACTTTGCAGCAACGGAGGCGACGTGGCGCTCACGTTCGAGATCGCTCCCCACCTGGGGTTGATTGTGATCGAGCGATCACACAATCCAACGTTCGACCAGTGGCGCATGTTCATGGAAGGGCTGCTGACCGACCCGCAGTTCCGGCCGGGCTTCGCGATTGTCGAAGACCGCCGCGGCGACTGCGGCGTGCCGTCGCGAAACGACGTGGAGATTGCGGCCGCCTGGATCCGCGCCAACGCGTCCCGGCTCGGCCAGAGCCGGTGGGCGGTCGTGCTCGACCCGACGGCGCTGGCGGCGTTCGGCATGGTGCGGGTCGGTGAGTTCCTGACCGACCGCAGCGGCGTGTCGTTGCGCGCCTTCACCAGCATCGATACCGCGCGTGCGTGGGCGTCGGGAGCAGCCCTGGCTGAATGAGCGAACGGTGCTCTCAGGTGCTACGGGGTGCTACGGGGTGTAGGACGCTCAGTCGCACGCGCCGGTCCCCGCCCGCACCTTGACAGCACCCCGCAGCACCCGAGAGCACCTGAGAGCACCCGAGAGCACCCTGCAGCACCCCGTAGCACCCTCGAACACCTTGGCACCACCCCTCATTCTGCTGTACAACCGGCACATGTCCCGACGCTCCCGCCGCGCCTTCATGCAGCAATCGGTGGCCGGCCTGGCAGGCGCAGCGTCGGTCTCGCTGCCCCGCTCGGTCTCGGCGCAATCGCAGTCCAGGGTCAGCGGCGCCGGCCGGCGCGTCCGCGTGGGCCTGATCGGATGCGGTGGCATGGGCACCAGCGACCTGCGCCAATCACTGCGCCTGGGCGCGCAGGTTGTGGCGCTGTGTGACGTCGACGACACGCAGAGTGCGAAGGTCAAGGACCTGGTGACCCGGGACTTCTCGCAGACACCGGAACTGGTGACGCGGGACTTTCGTCGCGTGCTCGACCGGCCCGACATCGACGCAGTTATCGTCGGCACGCCCGATCATTGGCACGCGCTGGCGACGGTGATGGCCTGCCAGGCGGGCAAGGACGTCTACGTCGAAAAGCCACTGTCGCTGGCGATCGGCGAGGGCCGCGTCATGGTGGACGTCGCGCGCAAACACAATCGCGTCGTCCAGATGGGCACGCAGCAGCGAAGCGCACCGCATTATGCCGACGCGGTCGAGTACGTGAAGAGCGGCGCGCTGGGCACGATCCGGCTGGTCAAGACGTGGGCCTACCAGGATTGGATGGGCAACATCCCCGTGCAGCCCGACGGCCCGCCGCCAGCGACAGTGGACTACGACATGTGGCTGGGCCCGGCGCCGCAACGCCCCTTCAATCCCAATCGCTTCCACTTCAACTTCCGGTGGTACTACGACTACTCCGGGGGGTTGATGACCGACTGGGGCGCACACATGATCGACATCGCCAACTGGGCCATGGGGGTCAAGGCACCCCGGGCCGCGGTGTCAGTGGGCGGCAAGTTCGGGTTTCCCGACGATGCCGAGGAGACACCGGACACGCAGCAGGCACTGTGGGAGTTTGACGGGTACAGCATGATCTGGGAGCACGCCACCGCCGTCGGTCAAGGGCCGTACATGCGCGACCACGGCGTGGCGTTTCACGGCAACAACGGCGTGCTGGTCGTGGACCGGGGCGGCTGGGAGGTCTATCCCGAGACCGAAACCAAGAATGGGAAAAAGAGCTATCGGTACGCCGGCGAGCCGCGCCGGGGGTCGGGAGGCGTGGACTATCACCAGCTCCACGTGAAGAACTTCCTCGAGTGCGTGGACTCGCGCCAACGGCCCCGGTCCGACGTCGAGATCGGCCACAACTCGATGATCTCGTGCCATCTCGGGAACATCGCGTTTCGAACGAAGCGGCGCGTGCAGTGGGATGTTGACGCCGAGAAGGTGGTCGGCGATCCCGAAGCACAGGCCCTGGTGACCAAGGCCTACCGGGCCCCTTGGAAGCTCGCGTGACGGGCCCGGGATCGAATACACTCAGCGACTCATTCATCCGGCGTAATTCCCCGACGGCCGGACTACTGGAGGAGGCAACCGCGATGAAGGCTCTTAGCAGGATTGGTGTTGCGCTCGCACTCGTGCTCGGCCTGGTGGCCGTCAGCACGGTGTCGGCCGCCGAGGCGACTTTCAAGGGCACGATGTCGTGCGCCAAGTGCACGCTCAAGAAGGCAGACAAGTGCCAGGACGTGCTGACCGTGACCGACGACAAGGGCGCGGCGACCGAATACTGGATCGTCAAGAACGAGGCCGCCGAGAAGGCCGGTCACCAGTGTAAGCTGACGGCGCCGGCCACCGTCACCGGAGAGGTCTCCGAGAAGGACGGCAAGATGTGGATTGCCGCCTCAAAGATCGAGAAGGGCTAGGACGAGCTGACCCAAAGCGGGGTGCCTTCGGGTGCCCCGCCGCGCACTCGTAACTCGTAACCCGTAACTCGTAACTCGTAGCTCGTAACCATCCGTTCCCTTCCCCTCCTTCACGTCGGGTTCGTCGCGGCCGGCATGGCCACGACGCTGCTCGGCCCGCTGCTTCCGTTGCTGGCCTCGCGCTGGGCGATGTCGGACGCAGCGGCGGGCGCGCTCTTCAGCGCACAATTTTTCGGGCAGTTGACGGCGACCATCTCGTCCACGCTCATCACGGCTCGCCTTGGCGGGCGGCGAACCCTCGCCATCGGCTTCGGGCTGGTCGCCGTGGGCGTCGGCGCGGTCGGCGTCGTGCCGGCGTCGCTGAGCTGGCCGGCCGTGCTGATCTACGGCCTGGGCCTGGGCTGCGTGCTGCCGGTCACCAATATTCTGGTGGCCGCGCTGTCGCCGACGCGCGCGGCCAGCGCGCTGAGTCTGGTCAACGTGTCGTGGGGGATCGGGGCGATGCTGTGGCCACTGGTCGTCAACGCGCTGACCGGCGCCTCTCCGGCCGGCGCGACGACGGCGCTGGCGGTGGCGTCGATGGCCGTCGGTGCGATGTGGCTGGTGATGCCCGAACGCAATCGTTCGGGGGCGCGCGCGGCGACGGCCGCGACGGCGAGCCAACCCGCCGTTGTCTCAACCGCTGTTGCGGCGTCCTATGGCGGGCTGATTCTCTTGTACGTCGGCTCGGAGACCGCCATCAGCGGCTGGGTCGCCGCCTTCGCGCGCCGCATGGCCGCCGGACAGGGCGCCTGGGCGTATGCGCCGACGGCTTTCTGGACTGCTCAGACCGCCGGTCGGCTGCTGGCGCCGGTGTGGCTGCGCCGGGTCAGCGAACCCAGGCTGCTGCTCTCGAGCCTGGTGGCCTCGGTTACCGCCGTCCTCCTTCTCACCAGGGTCACCTCGGTGAGCGGTGTCATCGGCGCCTCGGCGCTGGCCGGGCTCGGCCTGGCTGCGATCTTCCCGTTGCTGTGGGCCGGGGTGACCCGCGAGGTCGCACCCAGCCGTCCCGCCGCGGTCGGGCCACTATTTGCGGCTGGCGGCGTCGGCGGCGCGGTGCTCCCGTGGCTGGTCGGTGTCGTATCCACCGGGCAGGGCCTGGGCGCAGGACTGCTGGTCCCCCTGACGGCGCTGGCCCTGATGCTGGTGGCAGGCCTCATCGCGAGGCCTCGTCTGACGCAGCCGCTCGGCGTCGACCGGATTACAGGCCATCAGAGTCCAAAGTAGCTCAGCGGCGCGTTGTCCTCGAGCTGCTTCTTGTGCGGGGCGACCAACGTCTTGTTGGTCTCGGGCCCCGTGGGTCCGATCGAGCCGCCCAGTGTCGGGGCCTGCGGCTGCTCGGGCGACTTGCCCGAGGTCACGCCCTCGATCATTTTCGAGACGTCGAAGTCCATGACCGGCATGCCGATGGCCGCGTAGGCCTGCTGCCGGACCCAGCGATACTCGCTCAACGAGAACTTCGCGTCGTTGAGCGCCTCGACCTGCGCCTTCTTCGCGTCGACGTACGTCCGCGCGAGGTCGCGATAGGCCGTAATCACCGCCGGCGCGTCAAAGACGGTGCCCTGGTCTTTGTCCATGCGCTTGGACAGCTCGGCGTACTTCGTCTGGAACTGGTCGAACCGCGACCCCAGCAACGCGCGCACCTGCTGCTGGACCTTCACATAGCGGGTCACCTGCGCCTCGGTCAACTCGCCGGACTTGGGAGGCGTAAAGGTGTCGGCGTTCCGTACTCGACGCTCGATGGCCGGCACCTCGCCCAGGGCGGCAAACTCGGCCACCGTGGACTTGACCCTGTTGACGACGAAATAGGTGGCAACTGCCGCGCCGACCAGGCCGACGACGAGCAGGATCCCGCAGCCGATCGCCAGCTTCTTCATAGGGTCACAAGCCTACACCAATGCGGGCGGGGCTGACGTCCCGCGCTACGGCTCATTCCGCAACGTGCTCTCGTTCTTCAGCACGTCCTCGAAGAACTGCACCGCGCGCTCGTCGCCGGACTGACCGAGCCAGAACATGGCCTGCTTGCGCACTTCGGGATCGCGATGCGTGCGCGCCACCGCGATCAACTTCGGCACGCCCTCGTCTCTTGGCAACTGGCTGAGCGCGAACACGGCCTTCTTCCGTACCTCGCGGTCCGGGTCGTCGACGACGGCGCCCTCGAGGGTGGCCACGGCACGCTGCCCTGCCTTTTGACCCAGCCAGAACAGCGCCTGACCGCGCACCTTCGCGCTCGAGTCTCGCTTGGCCAGCGTGACAAGCGTGTCGATGCCGCGATCGCCGACCAGGGTCAGCACGAACGTCAGGTGTTCGCGAAAGTCGTCGTCGGCATCGTCACGGGCGAGCCGTTCGACCACGGCGGCGCCAGCCTCGCCACGCGCCGCGCCCAGCCAGAAGGCGGCATCACGACGCAGGTCGCGCACCTGGCCGGGCCTGACACACTCGGCCAGCGCCACATCCGCCGACGGCGCGCCGTGCAGCGCAAGCGCCGGAAGCGCCTGTTCGTGCGGGTCGTTCTTCCTGCCGCCCGCGCGCGCCGGCCCGCGGTCGCGCACCAGTTGCGCCATCAACGCGACGCTCTGGTCCGGCACGACGCCGGACAGAAAGTAGACCGGGCGGTTGCCTGCGTCCACCGCACAGCGCTCGTCGGTGAAGGCGACGCGCGTGATCTGCGCGTCCTGGCTGCGCACGAGAATGACGAGCCGGCGCGTGGAGTCGTTGATGCCGTGCGAATTGCGGATCGCACCGTCGTCCTCGAGCACACAGCGGCCGACCTCGCCGTCGCTCCAGCGACCGCCGCGGGCGTCGCGCGAGGCGACGGCGGGCACGGTCCAGCCGAGCCAGAGCGGTCCTGCGTCGGCGCGCTGAATCGCGGAGATCGCGGAAGAGAGGCCGCCGCTTGCGTCGCGCCTCTCGATGCGCGTCGAGCGGACGGGAAGCTCCGGCGCCGCGGCTTGCGCGGCTGCGGCACCGGCCTCGGGCACGACCCAACTGGAATTGCCTGGCAAGGCCGGCGGCAACGCGCTTACCAGCGGCACCAGCACGGCGCAGACCCCGGCGGCAGCCAGCGTGCGGGCGGTCACTTCAGCAGCTCCAGCATGTAGTCGGTGGCGTCCTTTGACCGCATCAGCGAGAGCTTCTGCACCGCATCCCGCTTCAGTGTCGGGTCCTGTTCAGCGCGCGCGATCTCGACCAGCGTCGCGGCGTTGCCCTGGATGAAGAAGGCGTTGATGATCGTGCGCTTGATGTCGGGGTCCTTCTCCGTGCCGTAGAGCTGCTTGAGCACGGCCGCCGACTTGGAGGCGCCGGTCAACCCGAGCTTCTGAATCGCCTCGCGGCGCAGGCGCGGATCGGCCTCCTTCTGTACGAGCTCGGCGAGCCGATCGGCGCTGCCGCCGACGAACAGCGCGTTGATGATTGCGCCTTTCGCCTCGACCGATGCCTCCTGCTGATAGAGCTGCCACAACTGGTCGCCTCCGCCCGAGACGCCGATCAGATGGATCGCCTCGCGCTTGAGCTCGGGCGACGTCTCGGTGCGCGCCACTTCGAGCAGGCGCGCGCGATCGCCGGCGACCATGAAGGCTTGCAGCACGGCCTTGCGCGCGCGAGCGCTCTGGCTCGACTTGTAGATATCGACCAGCGCCTGGCGGCTCTCCTGGCCGCCAAACAGGCCGAGATAACGAATGGCGCGCGTCTGGGTGTCCTCGTCCGGCCCGGTGCGCGCGATACGCACCAGCACTTCGCGGGCCTTTGGCGATCCACTCTGCGCGAGCACGAACAGCGCTCGATCTCGGACCTTCTCCGACTGGCTGCTCGCCAGCATCTGCTCGACCAGCGGCAGCGCGCGGTCCGGGTCGGCGTTCATCAGCCCGCCGAGCGCCATCAGCTTCAGGTCGTCGTCGCCGTTGCGCTCGGGCACGGCCGTCTGGCCGCTCGCTTGCCGGATCTCGGCTTCGAGCGCGCGCGCGTCGCGCAGCCAGCGGCTCTTCGGATGCGCATTGCGCAGCGCCGTGATGGCCGCCAGCGCGTCGTCGCGGCGGCCGCGCTTGTTGAGGGCGTAGGCGCTCCAGTACAGCGCGCCGTCGGCGCGCTCGCCCTTGAGCGCGGCCGCGTCGGTGAAGGCCTGGGCGGCCTTGTCGAATTCGCCACGATCGAGCGCGGCGGTGCCCTGCGCATAGAGCGTCTGCTCGGTCGCCTGCGCGGCGTCGGTCAGGAGGAAGGCGGCGGGTGCGACCGGCCCGCGGGCGGCCGGTGAGGCGGCCGGTGAGACGGCCGGTGAGACGGCCAACAGGGCGGCTACGAGAATAGATGTCATGACTGCGACTCTCCTCGACGCATGAGGGCCCGCTGGCGGGCGCGGACATCGGCGCCGGTGACGCGAACCTTGAATACGAGGCTGCGGGCCTCGATGCGGTCCCGCAGCGTCTCGAATTCATCTGACGTGAGCCGGCTCGGGCTGTTAGCAATCTCCAGCAGCACCGGCTCGAGGTCCTCGAGCACCTGCGAGAGCGCAGGTGTCGTGGCGCCTCCGGCGGCCTGGCGGTAGAGGCGGTTGGCTTCCAGCAGATCGCGCGCCCAGGCTCGTTCGGCTGAGATGTCCACGCGGCCGCCCGGCTGGCTGTTGACCAGTTCCACCAGGGTCCGCTCTGTTCGATCGAGATGCTCTCCAAGCGCGGCCAGCACGACACGCTCGCGGATGGCATCGGTGCCACGTGGCGGCGATGAAGGCACCTGCGCGGTCAACGGCGCCTGCGGCGCGCCGCTGGTCCCAGTGTTGTGGCGTCCAAGCCAGTACGCGCCGATGACGAGCACGACGGCGGCGGCCGCGGCCAGCCAGGGCATCAGGCGCACGGGAAGACGTGCTGAGGTGCTGGGGTGCGACCCCTCGCTGGATCGCGACTCGCTGAGTCGAGACTCGATGGAAGTCCACACCTGTGCGCCGTAGTCGTCGCCGCGTTCTGGAATTTCGAGCGCGGCGGCGTGATCGAGCGTCGCGCGGATCTCCTCGAGCGACATGCGGCATTGCGCGCACGCCTCGACGTGCGCCTCCACCGCCGCCCGGGTCCCCGCCTCGACGTCGTCGAGCGCGTAGGCGACGAGTTGTTCCTCGGTGGAGTGGGCCATGCGTCACGTCCTCATCAACGGTTTCAACGCGCGGCGCATCTTGGCGACCGCGCGGAAGATGCTGTGCCGGGTGGCCGCGGGGTTCTGCCCCAGGGCCTCCGCAATCGCGTCGATCGGCTGCTGTTCCAGATGGCGCAGCGTGAACGCCGCGCGTTCAAGCGGCGTCAGGTCGGCCATCGCGGTCTGGACTCGGGCGCGCAGCTCGCGGCCCTGCGCCTGGCGCTCTGGGCCGGCTTCTGGCGAGGCCAGGCGTTGGACCAGCGGCGCGGCGTCCTGGTCGTCGTGGCTGATCGTCTTGCGAGGGCGCTTGCGCAACAGGTCGATGGCGCAGTTGGCGGCGATACGGTGCAGCCACGTGCCAAGGCCCGATCGCGCCTCGAACCGGGGCAATTCCGCGTACGCCTTGAGAAACGTCTCCTGAACGACGTCCTCGGCGTCCTGCTCGTTGCCGGTGACGCGATACGCCACGCGGAAGACAGCACGACTGTGCCGATCGACGAGCGTACGAAACGCGTCGCGGTTGCCGGCCCGGGCCTGGGCCAGGATGAAGGTCTCGGTGCCGTCCACCACTCGTAGACCTTAGACGGGCAGCGGCGCCTGGCTGTTAGTTAGAGCAGCTGAATCTGGCCGAGGACCTCGTCGGCATGCGTGGAGGGGCTGACTTTGTCCCATCGCTTCAACACTTTGCCGTCAGGACCCACCAGGTAGGTGATGCGGGCCACGCCCATGTACTTGCGGCCGTACATGCTCTTCTCCTGCCATGCGCCGTAGGTCTCGGCGATGGCGTGATCGGCGTCGGCGAGCAACGGAAAGTTCAGGCTGTGCTTCTTGGCGAACTTTGCCTTACTCGTCGTATCGAGCACGCTCACACCCAGCACCACGGCCTTTACCTTCGAGAAATCCGGATGGGCGTCGCGAAACGCGCACGCCTCGGTGGTGCAACCCGGCGTGTCATCCTTGGGATAGAAATAGAGCACAACAGGGCGGCCCGCGTAATCCTTGAGCCTGTGCGTCTTGCCGTCCTGGTCCTCGAGCGCGAACGCAGGTGCTTTCTTCCCTTCGGCGATCAGTGGCATAGGTGTCCTCACTGTGCCTATGATGGCGCCATTATGACTTCCAGCCGCCGCCAGTTCCTGCAAACCCTCACGGCCTCGGCGGTCGTCGCCCCGTTTGCGACCAGCCTTGGCGCTCAGACCGCGCCGTCGCTCCCGGTACCTGGCGTCATCGGCCTCGAGCTCTACAGCGTCCGGCAGGGCATGGCCAAGGATGTGGCCGCGACGCTGAAGACCGTGCGCGGCTGGGGATTCACCGAGGTCGAGGGCGGCGTGTTTCAGGGCACGTCGGCCGCCAAGACTCGAGCACTGCTCGATCGACACGGCCTGAGGATGCAGAGCATGCTCACCGGCTACGACGCGTTGGCCAAGAGCGTCGACGGCGTCATCGCCGACGCGAAGACGCTGGGCGTCACCTACGTCGGCACGGCGTGGATCCCGCACCAGGGGCCTTTCGGACGCGCGCACGTCGACAAGGCGTCGGCGGACTTTGCCGCGTGGGGCCAGGCCTTGCGCGGCGCCGGGCTGCGATTCTTCTACCACGTCCACGGCTACGAGTTCCAGCCGGGCCCAGACGGCACGCTGATGGACACGCTCATCACGCAGTCGCCGGCCAACGCGGTGGACTTTCAGGCCGACGTCTTCTGGGTGGCGCGTGGTGGCGGCAATCCGGTGCAGTTGCTCACGAAGTATCCCGGCCGCTTCAAGCTGATGCACCTCAAGGACATCGAGAAGGGCGTCGCAACCAACGACCCGACCGGCAGCGCACCCGACGAGACCAGCGTCGTGCTCGGCACGGGGCAACTCGACTTCCCTGCGATCCTCAAGGCCGCCAAGGCCAGCGGCGTCACGCACTACTACATCGAGGACGAGCACCCCGACGCCGTGGCGCAGATCCCGCAGACGCTCGAGTATCTGCGCGGGCTCAGGGTCTGAGGCGGTATCTACGAGCCCGACGCCTGAAGTCTTGTCGCTGCCAGTTCTGCCGTGCTACCGTCGGTTCATCCCCGGGCGAGAGTGGCGGAACTGGCAGACGCGCTGGACTTAGGATCCAGTGGCCGAAAGGCCGTGGGGGTTCGACTCCCCCCTTTCGCACTTTGCATTTCGCACTAGACACTTCGTCGTGCTAGCGTGGGAGGTTCCGTTTTCCCGAACGAGTGCCTTCGCACCCCCCGGCACGCCAGCGACGTTAGCCACCCATGAAGACCGAGTTCGTCGACCTTTCCGATACCCGTAAGCAGTTGCTCGTCGAGATTCCGAGCACCGTGGTCGACGCCGAGATCGACCGCATCGCGCGCGACTACGGCAAGGCCGCCCGGATTCCAGGCTTCCGCCCCGGGAAGGTGCCGACCAAAGTCGTCCGTACGCGGTTTCGCGACCAGATCCTGCACGATGTCGCGCACGACTTGATTCCCCGCGCCGTCGACAACGCGCTGCGGGAACGCGGCGTCGAGCCGGTGGACACGCCCGACATCAAGAACGTCCTGGTCGAGGAAGGCCAGCCGCTGAAGTTCACGGCTGATTTCGAGACCGTGCCGGCGTTTGACCCCGGCGACTACGGCTCACTGAACCTGAAGAAGGCGGCCACGTCGGTAACCGATGAGTCCGTAGCGGAGGCCATGGAACGGCTGCGGCAGCGAGCTGCGCGCCACGAGCCGGTCGAAGGCCGTCAGGTCGAGGCCGGCGACACCGTCGTCGTGGATCTGGTGCGCGAAGCGCCGGGCGAGCAGGCCGACCGGCACGAGAGCGTGTCGATCGAAATCGGCGCGTCTGCCAACCCACCGGGGTTCGACGACCAGTTGATTGGCTTGGCGGTTGGCGATCAGAAGCGTTTCCCCGTCGAGTATCCCGACGACCACGGCGTCAAGGAATTGGCGGGCACGACGGTGCACTACTCGGTGGCTGTGAAAGGCATCAATATCCGCGTGGTCCCGGCCATGGACGACGAGTTTGCCAAGGATTTGGGGGACTTCGACAGCCTCGACGCGCTTCGCGCGCACGTCCGGGAAGACCTGCAGCGCGGGGGCGAGCGGGCGGCCGAGCGGGAATTGCGCAACGATCTGCTGCGGCAGCTGGCGGGCCGGGTGACCTTCGAGATCCCGGAGGCGCTGCTCGAGCGCGAGGTCGAGCGCCGGACCGAAGAGTTCGTGCGGCGACTCCACGAGCAGGGCGTGGACCCGCGCAAAGCCAATATCGACTGGCAGGGCTTCCGCGACCACCAGCGCGAACCGGCTCGAGAAGCGGTGGCCTCGGCCATCGTTCTGGACGAAGTTGCCAGACGCGAGCAGGTTGGGGTGGAGTCGGCGGAGCTTGATGCCGAAATAGATCGGTACGCATCCGGCACAGGGCGGACCAGCGAGGACGTTCGGGCGCGGCTCGAGAAAGAAGGCGGGATCTCACGTCTTTACATGGGTTTGCGGCGAGAGAAGGCCGTGGATCTCGTCCGGTCGCGTGCTACCATTGTTGAAGGTTGAGCGTCCTTCCGAACCGCTGGCTGAACCCCGATATGTCCCGATACGTGTCTGAACCCAGTGCGCAGCTCGTGCCGATGGTCGTGGAGCAGACCAACCGCGGCGAGCGCGCCTACGACATTTTTTCGCGGCTGCTGAAGGACAACATCATCTTCATCGGCACGCCCATCGACGACGGGGTGGCCAACCTGGCCATTGCCCAGATGCTGTTTCTGGAGGCGGAGGACCCGGACAAGGACATCCACCTGTACATCAACAGCCCCGGCGGATCGATCACCGCCGGGTTTGCCATCTACGACACGATGCAGTTCATCAAGCCCGACGTGCAGACCAACTGCATGGGGCAGGCCGCCTCGATTGCCGCGGTGCTGCTGGCGGCCGGGGCCAAGGGCAAGCGGTTTTCGCTGCCCAACTCCAGGATTCTGATTCACCAGCCGTGGATGTCCGGGCTGGGCGGGCAAGCGACCGACATCGATCTGGCCGCCAAGGAGATTCTGCGGATGCGCGAGCGCATCAACGAGATCCTCGTGGTGCACACGGGCCAGCCGATAAAGCGTATCCAGGACGATACCGAGCGGGACTACATCATGTCGGCCGAGCAGGGCAAGGAATACGGTATTATTGATGACGTCATCCGCAGACGGGCGTAACCTTCAGACTTCGGCGATCCGGGCCCGTCACCTGGGCCTCTAGCGGGAGCACAGCCGCCCCATGGTCAAGAAGAACGGCGAGTCGGAAGTCCTGCGTTGCAGTTTCTGCAACAAGGACCAGAACGACGTCCGCAAGCTCATCGCCGGCCCCACCGTCTTCATCTGCGACGAGTGCGTCGAGGTCTGCAACGACATCATCGCTGACGACAACCGCTTCGAGACGCGCGGCGTGCGCAGCTCGCTGCCCTCGCCGCCCGAGATCAAGAAGTTCCTCGACGAGTATGTCGTCGGCCAGGACCGCACGAAGAAGAAGCTGGCGGTTGCCGTTTACAACCACTACAAGCGAATCGAGATTCTGAAGCAGCCGCGCGGCCGCCACGACGTCGAGTTGACCAAGAGCAACATCCTGCTCATCGGGCCAACCGGCACGGGCAAGACGCTGCTGGCGCAGACGCTGGCGAAGCTGCTCTCGGTGCCCTTCACGATCGTGGATGCGACCACGCTCACCGAAGCCGGCTACGTCGGCGAGGACGTCGAGAACATCATCCTCAAGCTGCTGCAGGCCGCCGGCGGCGACATCGAGAAGGCACAGCAGGGGATCATCTACATCGACGAGGTCGACAAGATCTGCCGCAAGGACGAGAACCCCTCGATCACGCGTGACGTGTCGGGCGAGGGCGTCCAGCAGGCGCTGCTGAAGATCCTGGAGGGCACGGTCGCCAACGTCCCGCCGCAGGGCGGCCGCAAGCACCCGCACCAGGAGTTCTTCCAGATCGACACGACCAACATCCTGTTCATCTGCGGCGGCGCCTTCGTGGGCCTCGACAAGCAGATCGAACGCCGCGTGGGCAAAAAGACGCTGGGCTTCAAGGCCGACGTCAAGTCGAGGGTCAATCGCGACATCGGCGCGACGCTCGAGGCCTTCGAGCCGGAGGATTTGATCAAGTACGGGCTCATCCCCGAGTTCGTGGGCCGTCTGCCGGTGGTGGGCACGCTGCACGAGCTGGACAAGCCGGCGCTGATTCAGATTCTCACGCAGCCGCGCAACGCCATCGTCCGGCAGTACCAGAAGCTGCTCGAGTACGAGAACGTCAAGCTGAAGTTCACCGACGATTCGCTCGAAGCGATTGCCGAATCCGCGCTCAAGCGCAAGATCGGCGCGCGCGGGCTGCGGATGATCATCGAAGAGATGATGCTCGACCTGATGTACAACCTCCCCTCGCAGAAGAAGGTCCGCGAGTGCGTGATCACGCGCGAGGTGGTGGAGGCCAAGGACACCCCGATTACGCTGATCGAGAAGGCCGGTTAGGGGCCAGGGACGTCGTCCCTGCCCTGTCTCGACGGGCCGATTCCTCCGGCCTTCACTTACTGACCCCGATACGGAACCTTGATGGAAGTCTACGAAACGCTTCCGATTGTCCCCCTCAGGGACGTCGTCGTCTTCCCGCACATGATGATGCCGTTTGTCATCGGGCGGCCGTCATCCACGCGCGCCCTCGAACACGCGCTGGGGAAGGACAAGAAGATCTTCCTGGCGGCGCAGCACGACGCGTCGGTGGACGACCCGCGGCCGGAAGACATCTTCACCATGGGTTGCGTGGCCAACGTGGTGCAGTCGCTCAAGCTGCCCGACGGCAACATCAAGGTGCTCGTCGAGGGTATCGACCGGGCACGCGCGATAGAGTGGAAGGAAGACAAGGGCTTCTACCGCGTGGTGGTCAAGGTGCTGCCCAAGCACAAGGACGCCACGGGTGACGTCGAAGGCACGATGAGCCGCGTGGTGTCGCTGTTTGAGCAGTATGTGAAGCTGTCCAACAACCTGCACTACGACGCGATGATCGCCGCCGTTCGCGTGGACGATCCGGGCAAGCTCGCCGACACGATTGCCGCGCACCTGCTGGTGGGAGTGGACGAGAAGCAGAACTTGCTCGAGATCGTGTCGCCGCTCGAGCGGCTCAATCGCATCGCCAGCATCCTGGAAGCCGAGGTGGACAAGCTCCAGGTCGATCGCCGCATCCAGTCCCGCGTGAAAAAGCAGATGGAGAAGGCGCAGAAGGAGTACTACCTCAACGAGAAGATGAAGGCGATCCAGAAGGAACTGGGTCGCAAGGACGAGAAGGGCAACGAGATTGACGATCTGAAGAAGAAGATCGAGCAGTCGAAGA
>JAENWD010000035.1 GCA_016650245.1 Vicinamibacteria bacterium | reverse complement strand
GTCCGGGCCCAGCACCGACAAGGTCAGCGTGCCGTCCGAGAACACATAGTGGCGCGGCTCCTCGAGACCGGCGGCCTGCAGCGTTGCCGCCGTGGGACGCCGCTTGTACTCGATGCCGTCCAGCTTGAGGGTCTCGTCGCGCACGTCGATCACTGCGCGGCCGGAATATTCGATCACCTCGGGCGCCTGCCCGGCACGGTCGATGCGCGCCAGCACAGACAGGTTGCCATAGGCGTCGTAGCTGAGCTGTCCGACGACGGGCTGCTTGCCGGCGTTGGGACCTGAGAGCAGCTCGTAATCAGCGAGCATCCAGTTGCCCTCGAGTTGACGGCGAACGCTCTCGAGCGTCCCGGGCCCCTGCTCGACCTCCCCCATCTTCACGGGCCGCTGCCGCGGTGCAGACGAGCAACCGACCACCATCGCCGCGCACGCGATGCCGACGAGCCTTCCCACGACACGGGTCACACGCATCCTCGTCCCTCCTTGAAGCCGCACCCAGGATTGTGCCAAAGACGCCCGACCAGGCGCCAACAGTCATCGCGCCACCAGTGTCTGCGCACCGCCGTGCAGCGGATACTCCCGTCGGTTCCACACCAGCACGCCCTCGACGCCGGCCGGCAGCGCCACCGACGCGGTCAGCGTTGATCCACTGATGTCGTAGGCCACGCGAATCTCGCCTTTCGGGTGAGGATGCACCGCAGACAGCGTCTTGAGCGAACCGGGCGACGGCACGATCCGGACGCGCGCAAAACCCGGCGCGTCCGGGCGAACACCCGCGACCACACGCAGCAAGTCCAGCGCCGGGTGCGCGCTCCACGCGTGACAATCGGACCGCGACGGGTCGGGGTGCTCCGGCCACGTCGTCAGGCCTTGACCGAGTAAGTCGCGCCAGGGCTGCAGCAGATCGAGATACGCGTCGCCCCGCCCGGCGGCTTCGAGCGCCCGCGCGAGGTAGAAGCGGAAATAGAACGTCGCCGACGGGATCGCGTCGATCGGCCAGGCGCCACCGCGGCCGCCATCGGCGCCGCGACCGGCCGGATGGCGGCCAATGGCGATCACTCGATCGACGAGGGCCGCCTGCCGATCGGCGGGGAGCACAGACGCCATCACCGCGACGATGTTCACGGGGTGACCCCACGTGAGCTTCGCCGGCGTGTCGGCCACCAGGCCTGTGTCGGGATCCCACAACGCGGCCACCGCGTTGGCGGCCCTGCCAGCCGCGTCGAGGTACCGCTGGGCGCGCCACGCATCGCCCATCGCATGTTCGATCGCCGCGGCGTCTCGCAGCGCCATCAGCAACTGCAGCGTGATGAGCGCCGAGCCTCCGTCCTTGTCCTGAATCGCGTCGTCGAGCGCCGTGCCGGTGTCGCCGTGCACCCAGTACGGCAGGTGGCCGAGCAGGCCATCGCCGCGCTGCCGCGCCAGATACCAGTCGAGCACCGCGCGAGTGCCCGGCAGACGGGCTGCGACGAATGCGCGGTCGGCGCGATACATCCAGAAGTCGTGCACCATCCCGACGAAGAACAGCGAGTAGGGCGGGATGTACTGGGGCTCGAGTGTTGGGTACCGGCTCTGGGTCAGGCCTTCCGCGCTGCGCGAGTCGTCGAATTGCTCAATGGCCTGGCGCGCCAGCCGGTCGTCGTTGGCAAGCGCGTACGACAGCAGCGCGTCGACGCGCGTGTCGCCGACGTACTGCAACTGCTCCCAATATGGCGCGTCGACGTAGGTCTCGTGCGCAGCCAGTTGCACGGTGCGCCAGCTGATGTCCCATATCCGCCGCAACGCGTCGTCGCCGGCGTCGAAACCTGCGATCAATTCGAGCGGAAACCCGGTGAAGCGCGCGTCGACGCGGTCGATCGTGAGCGGCTGGTCGGCGGTTGTGACGTGCAGTTCGAGGAAGCGCCACGTGCGAAACCACAGCGGCTCGAATCGCCGGTTCGTGCCGCCATCGGCGATGAACTCGTCGGTCACCCCGACGATGTCTTTGCCGGCAAGCTGGTTGCGATCGCCCTTCCGTCGGTCGGCATCGAACAACGCCTCGGCATACGTCACGCGCACGCGCGCATCAAGACCACCAGAGACGACAATGGTCGGATAGGCGCTGGTCAGCGTCGCGCGGTCGATCAGCATACGAACGTCGCTGCGCGCGGGCACCGTGACGTCGGTCAGCGCCTGACCCTGGGCCACGCCTGCCAGCGTCGTGCGCGCGACGCGGCCCGGTTCGGTCACGTCGTGCCGGAGGAGCGGCAGCGGATTGGGCACGAGCAGCCAGCCTTCCGGCGACAGCATCCACGCCGGGCCAACGCTAATCGACCGGGGGTGGCCGCGCCAGATTTCCTTCGCGGCGACCCAGCGCGCGGGCGCAGAGTCGGTCGTGTCCCACGCCCAGTCCCATAACCGCCCGTCGCGTCGTTCGCCCGGTCCGGCTGCGTAGTAGAACCCTCGGGCGCGCAGCGCGGCCAGTCCGTCGGCCAGCACGCCGTGACCGGTCGCCACCTGTGCCTGCCAGTCCCGCCCGGTGTTGAAGGCGGCACACGCGGGGTCGTCGGCCTGGAGCAGAAAACCGGTTCGGCGGGTCATCTGCGCCATGGGCGCCGCCAGGCCGAAGTTCCACACGGTGGCGGCGACGACGTTAACGCCCGGCTTCAGCCAGAGCGCGAGATCGTACGTCTCGAACCGCCAGTGCCCGGGGTCACCGCGGCCTGGTCCAGCGCCTACGCGATGGCCGTTGACGTGCAGGAGGTAGCGCTGGTCGCCCGAGACGTGCACGAGCAGGCGGGCCGGGACTGAATCGAGGGGGACGAAGCGGCGGAAGTGGTAGACGCCGGCATCGCGCTCGGGCGCGCCGGGCGCTGCGATCCAGGAGGCAGGCCATTGCCGCGAGAGCAGCTCGGGGTTGATCGGGACGCCCGGCTGCTGCGCGGCCAACCGAGGCGCGGCCAGCGCGAACAGCGCGGTGACGACCAGAACGCGGACAGTGTGCGCAGGCGACATCGGCCGTCGTCTCTTGGGCGGGTGCGGCCGCCGCCGTCAAGCGTCAGCGGGCGAACGTATCGCAGGCGTCCGGGCTGCCGCGCTCGAGACCGCGCCGGAACCACTCGACGCGCTGTGCCGACGAGCCGTGGGTGAACGACTCCGGGTTCACCGTGCCGCCGCTCTGGCGCTGGATGCGATCGTCGCCAATCGAGGCCGCGGCGCGCAGCCCCTCGTCGACGTCGTCGACATCCAGGTGGCCGCGCTTTGCGGCCGAATGGCCCCAGACGCCGGCAAAACAATCGGCCTGCAGTTCCGTGCGCACCGACAGGTCCTTGGCCGTGTCAGGGCGCTGCTGCTGCGCCTGGTGCACGCGGCGTTCCAGGCCCATCAGATTCTGAATGTGGTGTCCAACTTCGTGCGCGACGACGTAGGCCTGGGCGAAGTCACCTGGCGCCCCGAATCGCCGATGCAGTTCGTCGAAGAAGCTGAGGTCCAGATAGACCTTGCCATCGCCGGGGCAATAGAACGGGCCACTGGCGGCTTGCCCGTAGCCGCAGGCGGTGCTGGTTGACTGGCGAAATAACACCAGCGTCGTGGATTGATACTGCCCGCCGAGCAGCTGGCTCCACGTCTGCTGGTTGTCCTTGAGCACGAAGTTCATGAAGTCGACCAACTTCTCCTCGTCGGGCGACGCTTCAACCGGACCGCTGCTCGCAGGGGTTGCCTCGTCACCGCCGGTGACCGCACCGGGATCGACCAGCGACAGGAAGTTCCTCCCTGTCAGCAGCGTGAGCACCAACAACACCAGCACGACGCCAATGCCGATCGGGCCACCGCGCATACCGCCGCCCGGGCCGCCCTGGCCGCGCCGGTCCTCGATGTTCTCGCGACTGCCCGACGTCCACTTCATACCGTGCCTCCTCCACGATTCTCTCTCGGATCGGGCTGGGCGTCGCTCTCACAGTCCTTGCAACCGTCGGGCCGGAGCGCTATCCTTGACGTGTGACCGACCTGCGGCTCGGTGCCGGAGGCCCCCATCGGGGCATCCGCCAGGCGTGGCGCTCGAAGCGCCAGGTCGCCCGGGCGGCGTGGCGCGTGTGTGCCGCGACAGCCATCGCGGCCGGCGCCGCGCTGGCGTTACTCCACATCTGGATATTCTGGGATCAGCTGAGCGGCGGACGGCTGCTGGAAGGCGCCTCCGCCCTGCGGTGGACCGGCGCCCTGATCCTGTGCGGTGCGCTCAGCGTGCTGCGGCGCCGAGGCGTCTCGCTCTGGTGGGGTCGGCAGGCGTTCAGCGTGTGGCTGCTGGTCGCGCTGCTCCATGCCTGGAGCGCCAGCCCGAACACGCCAACCCCCAACCTGGCGACCGGCGATCCCGTGCAGGACGCGGCGGCGACCTTCCTGCTGCCCGTCACCGTCGTGGCGCTGGCAGGCCTTACCGGCCTGCTCATCGCCGCGGGACTTCGCACACGGCGGTCGCCCCTCTCCGCCCTCGGCCTGTTACCCCTCCTCCTCGCGCGGCCGTCCGCCTCCCGGTGGGCGAGTGCCGTGCGCATGCCTCGCGCGCCGCCAGCGCTGCCTGCCTGACGACTCGAGCGGGTACTTCTCCGCTCATCTTCTGAATCTGTTCGAGTGACGGTTTGACGCACGGGCGTGATGCCACGTGCGCGCGGTTCACCCATGGCGTGCCGACCGACTCGGTACCCGGTGACCGGCCGTCCTTTGCGAGGAGCACGCCGATGGAGGGTGATATGCACCTCCTGCTCGTCGGAATGAACCATCGCACGGCGGGACTCGACCAGCGCGAGGCGCTGGCCTTCACGCGCGACGAGCGCCTGGTGGCGCACGGCCGACTGGCGGAGGGCGGCTGCGCCGAGGCCCTGATCGTCGCGACGTGCAACCGCACCGAGTTCTACGTCGTGCATCGCGATCTGGAGTTGGCCGACGCGGGCGTTCGTGATGTCGTGCGCCGACTGCGCGGCGCCGACCTACTCGCTCCGGGCGCCTTGCGGTACGCCGCGGTCGATACGGCGGCGGGGCGGCACCTGTTCCGCGTGGCCTCGGGCCTGGACTCGATGGTGCTCGGCGACGCCCAGATTCTCGGGCAGATCAAAGAGGCCGTCGCGCTGGGGCGTGAGGCCGGCACCGTCGGACCGCTGCTCGATCGGCTCTTCGACCGCGCGCTGCGCGCGGGCAAGCGGGCTAGGGCCGAAACCTCCGTCAGCGGCGGCATCGTCTCGGTGGCGTCGGCCGCCGTCGAGCTGCTTCGAACGGAGCTGACGTCGCTCTCCACTCGGCGGGTACTGGTGGTGGGCGCGGGCGAGACGGCGCGCCTGGTCGCGCGACAGCTGGTGCACGCGCGGCCGGCCGGCGTCCTGATCGCGAACCGGACGCTGGAGGCCGCCGAGCAACTGGCCGCTTCGATCGGCGGTCAGGCAATCGCGTTGTCGGGCGTCGCCGAGGCCCTGGCGAGCGTGGACGCCGTCGTCAGCGCCACGCGCGCGCCGCGATTTGTGGTGTCGGCGGCTGATGTCGCCGCAGCGATGCGCCATCGCATGAGCCGGCGGCTGGTGCTCGTCGATCTTGCGGTGCCGCGCGACATCGACCCAGCCTCTGCGCAGACCCCAGGCGTAGCGCTCCACGCCATCGATGCCATTCAACGAGTGGTCGACGCCACGCTGTCGCGCCGGATGGCCGCAGTGCCTCGTGTCGAGCGGCTCGTCGACGACGAGCTGATGCGATTTGAATCGTGGCGCCGCAGCCGCGCCGTGACGCCGCTGGTGCTGGAACTGCGGGCGCACTTCGAGCAGGTGCGGATCGAAGCGCTGTCGCGACTGCTCAAACACGCGCCCGCCGATGAACGCGCACGGGCCGAGCGCCTCACGCAGGCGCTGGTCAACCGGCTGCTGCACGTGCCGACTGTGTCGCTCAAGGACGCCGACCCGGCGTCTGATGCGGGACAGTCGCGGCTTCATGCGGCGCGGGACCTGTTCGCGCTTGGACGTACCCGCTCGCGTCGAGGCACCGCGCATGGCACCTGACCGCTTGCTCCGGGTCGGCACGCGCGCCAGTCGCCTCGCCCGCTGGCAGACCGAGACGGTCGTCGGCGCGCTGGAAGCGCGATGGCGTGACCTGCGGGTCGAGCGCGTGTCGATCAGCACCATCGGCGACCGCGTCACCGACGTGCCGCTGCCGCGCATCGGCGACAAGGGGATCTTCACCCGCGAACTCGAGGACGGCTTGCGAGATGGGACCATCGACTTTGCCGTCCACAGCTTGAAGGACCTGCCGACCGAGCAGCCCGACGGCCTGGCCCTGGCCGCCGTGCTCGAACGCGAGGACCCTCGCGACGCGCTTGTCGCCGCCTCGCCCACGACCCTGGCGGGCATGGCGCCTGGTGCGCGGGTCGGCACGTCCTCGCTGCGGCGCCGCGCACAGCTCCTGGCGGCACGTCCGGATCTCGATGTGTGCGACCTGCGCGGCAACGTGCCGACGCGCGTCGACAAGGTGCTCCGCGGCGATCTCGACGCTGCCGTCCTCGCGCTGGCAGGGCTCAAGCGGCTCGACCTCGCGTGTCACGCTCGCGAAGTCTTCGCGCCGCCGGTGATGCTGCCGGCGCCTGGTCAGGGCGCGATGGCGGTGCAGGTGCGCGCCTCTGACGTCTCGGTGTCGGCACTGCTGTCGACTCTCGACCATCGGCACACGCGCCTGGAGACATCGGCGGAACGTGCGCTGCTGGGCCATCTCGAGGGCGGGTGCCAGGCGCCGGTCGGCGCATTGGCGACGTTGTCGCCCGACGGGCTGATGACGCTTGATGCCGTCGTCGCGAGCCTCGACGGACGACGTGTGATCCGCCGTGGGGCGGAGGCACGGGTGGCGACCGACGAGGAGGCAATCTGGTTGGGCCGGAGGCTGGCGGACCGGCTGCTCGCCGACGGCGCAGACGCGATCCTGCGCGATGTGCGGCAGACGCTGCCCTTGCCACTGGCGCTGCCGCGAGGTGTCGTATGAGCCGTCTGCCGCGCATCGTCGTGACACGCGAAGCCGCCGACGCCAATGCGGTCGTCGATGCCCTCGAGCGCGAGGGCTTCGACAGCTGGGCCGTGCCCACCATCGCCATCGGGCCGCCGCTGGACCCCGCGCCGCTCGACGCGGCGCTGGCCGGTCTGTCTGGGTTCGACTGGCTCGCCTTCACCAGCATCCACGCCGTTGAAGCCGCCTGCACGCGGCCTGGCTGGAGGGCTGCCTGGTCCGCGGCCCGGACACGCATCGGTGTCGGGGCCGCAGGTCCTGGCACCGCTGCCCAGCTCGCCAGGTTTGGCGTGCCGGTCACGGTGACAGCGCAACTGGGCGGCGCCCGGGCACTCGCGGCGGCGCTTGTGCCATCGACCGGTGATGTAGCCGGCACGCGAGTGTTGTGGCCACGCGCCGACATCGCCTCGCTCGAACTGGCCGACATGCTCACCGCTGGCGGCGCCGATGTCGTCACGCCGATCGCGTATCGGACCCACGCCGTGCCGGTCGCCGACCTGGCGCTGCTGGTGGCGGCCCTGGCAGACGACGCCGTCCAGGGCGTGACGTTCTTCTCGCCGTCGAGCGCCAACTCACTCGCGCGCGTGCTCGGCGGCACGTTGGGCCGCCTGGCGGGCCGCGTGACACTGGCGGCCATCGGCCCGACAACGGCCGACGCGCTGACGGACTTGGGCGCGCCACCCGACGTCGTCGCGCCGGTGCCCACGGCCCGGGCACTGGCTGAAGCGCTTGCGCGTCACTTCGCGCGGACTGGAGCGGTCTCGTGAGGTTTCCGACGACACGCCTGCGGCGCCTTCGTCAGTCGGACGCGTTGCGGCGTCTGGTGCGCGAGACACGCCTGTCGCCCGAGCAGATGGTCGCGCCGCTGTTTGTGTGCGAGGGCGAAGGCGTGCGGCGGGAGATCGCCGCGATGCCGGGTTGCAGCCGCATGAGCGTCGACGTCCTGGTTGACGAGTGCCGCGAGCTGGCCGCGCTCGGCGTCCCCGCCGTGATGCTGTTCGGCATTCCCGCGGCCAAGGATCCCGACGGCGCCGCCGCCGCCGATCCGGGCGGCCCTGTGGCGCGTGCGCTGACGGCGCTTCGCCGTGAGGTATCGGCGCTGTCGCTGTGGGCCGACGTCTGCCTGTGCGAGTACACCGACCACGGACACTGCGGTCCGCTGACGCCGACCCCACACGGCGTCCTGGATGTGGACAACGACCGCGCGCTGCCGCGCCTGGTGGACGCCGCATGCGCCTACGCCCGCGCGGGCGCTGACGTCGTCGCGCTGTCGGACATGATGGACGGCCGCATCGGCGCCATCCGGACGGGCCTGAACGTCGAAGGCCGCACCGACGTCGTGATCGTGTCCTACGCCGCCAAGTACGCCTCGGCGTTCTACGGGCCGTTCCGCGAGGCGGCCGGCTCGGCGCCGGCCTTCGGCGATCGCCGCACCTACCAAATGGATCCGGCCAACGGGCGCGAAGCCCTGCGCGAGGTCGCCGCCGACCTCGACGAGGGCGCCGATGTCGTGATGGTCAAGCCGGCGCTGGCATACCTCGACGTCGTGTGGCGCGTGAAGGAGCGCTTCGACGTGCCGGTGGCCACCTACAATGTGTCGGGCGAGTACGCGATGGTGCGTGCGGCCAGGCGGCTTGGCTGGATTGACGAGACCCGAGCCGCGATGGAGTCGCTGCTCTGCATCCGGCGCGCGGGCGCCGACATCATCCTCACCTACTTTGCGAAGGAGGCGGCGCGACTGCTCGCCTGAGCGTCGGCCTCGACGTGTGACCGCACCAACCACTTCGACCGATCGCAGCACGGCGCTATTCACGCGCGCGTGCGAGGTGCTGCCCGGCGGCGTCAACTCGCCCGTCCGCGCGTTCAAGGCCGTCGGCGGCACGCCCCGCTTCATCGCGCGCGCCAAAGGCGCGCACGTCTGGGACGAGGATGGCCGGCGCTACCTGGACTACGTCGGCGCCTGGGGACCGATGCTGCTGGGCCACGCGCACCCGGCCGCCGTGGATGCCATCGCGCGGCAAGCCGCGCTGGGCACGGCATTCGGCGCGCCGACGGCGCTCGAAGTCGAGATGGCCGAGCGTATTCACGCGCTCGTTCCTTCGATTGAGATGGTCCGGATGGTCAACTCGGGGACCGAAGCGACGATGTCGGCGGTGCGCCTGGCGCGTGCGGCCACCGGCCGGCCGCGCGTGCTCAAGTTCGAAGGCTGCTATCACGGTCATGGCGACAGCTTTCTCGTCAAGGCCGGCTCGGGCGCCGCGACTTTCGGGACGCCGGATAGCCCCGGCGTCACCGCGGCCACGGCGCGCGACACGCTGACGGCGCGTTTCAACGACTCCGGTTCGGTGCGCGAGCTGTTCGCCGAATACCCCGACGAGATCGCCGCGGTCATCGTCGAGCCCGTCGTCGGCAACATGGGCGTGGTTGCGCCGGCGCGGGGATTCCTGCAGGACCTGCGCGAGCTGTGCGCCGCCGATCGCGCGCTGCTGATCTTCGACGAGGTGATGACCGGCTTCCGAGTCGCGCCCGGTGGCGCACAGCAGCGCTACCACGTCACGCCAGACCTGACGACGCTTGGCAAGATCGTCGGCGGCGGTCTGCCGGTCGGCGCCTACGGGGGCCGGCGCGACCTGATGTCGCAGGTCTCGCCGTCGGGCCCCGTGTATCAGGCCGGAACAATGTCAGGCAATCCGCTGGCGATGGCGTCGGGCCTGGCGATGCTCGACGCGATTGCCGCCGACGTGGATCTCTACGATCGCCTCGAATCGCTGGGCGCATCGCTCGAGGCGGGCATCCGCGACGCGCTCGCTCGATCGGGCGAGACGTGCCATGTCGCACGCGTCGGGTCGATGTGGACGTTGTTCTTCACTCCGCAGGCCGTGACGGATTGGACGACGGCGGCCACGGCCGACCGCGCGCGCTACGGGCGGTTCTTTCACGCGATGCTGTCGCGCGGCGTCAGCCTGGCGCCATCGCAGTTGGAGGCCAACTTCGTCTCGGGCGCGCACACGGCCTCTGACATCGCCGAGACGGTGGCGGCCGTCGCCGAGTCGTTGGAGGTCTCGCGGTGAGCGACACGCTGTTTGCTCGCGCGTGCCGCCGCGAACCGGTCGAGCGCACGCCGGTCTGGATCATGCGGCAGGCCGGCCGGTACTTGCCCGAGTACCGGGCGCTTCGCGTGAACGCCGATTTCCTCACGTGCTGCCGGACGCCGGAGCTGGCGTGCGAGATCACGCTGCAGCCGGTCCGTCGCCTGGACGTGGATGCGGCGATTCTGTTTTCCGACATCCTCGTACCGCTGCCCGCCATGGGCGTCGAAGTGACGTTCCACCCCTGTCCTCACCTGGCCCGGCCCGTGCGCTCGGCCGGCGATGTGGACGCACTGCGCGTCCCCGACGCGCGCGAGGCCACGCCGTTTGTGTTCGATGCGATCCGTCTGCTGCGACGCGAGCTGTCGCCGACGGTGCCGCTCATCGGCTTTGCCGGCGCGCCGTTCACGATGGCGACGTACCTGGTTGAAGGCGGCGGCTCGAAGCATTTCGAGGCCATCAAGGGCCTGCTCTTCAGCGATCCGCCGACCGCGCATGCCCTGCTGGCCTGTTGCGCCGACACGGTGGCGTCGCTGCTCGCCGAGCAGGTGCGCGCCGGCGCGCAGGCGGCGATGTTGTTTGACACCTGGGCGGGCCTGCTCGGCCCGGCTGACTATCGCGCGTTCGCACTGCCCTACGTCCGCCGCGTGTTCGATCGCGTGGCTGACGCCGCCGCCGATCTCGGCGTGGACGTGCCGCGCATCTACTACGCCGGCAACGCGGCTGGCTGGCTTCCGGCGTGTCGCGACACCGGCGCGACGGTCATCGGCCTCGACTGGCGCATGGATCTGGGCCCGGCGCGCGCGGTCCTGGGGCCGTCGCTGGCGGTGCAGGGCAACCTCGATCCCGCCGTGCTGCTCGGCCCGCCAGACCAGATTCGCCAGCGGGCGCGGCTCGTACTCGAAGAGGCGGGCCCCTTCGGGCACGTCTTCAATCTCGGGCACGGCATCCTCCCGCAGACACCACCTGAGCACGCGCGCGTCCTGGTGGACGCCGTGCGCGAATGGTCGTCACGGAGGGCCGCATGAGATCCGATGCGTTTGCCGTCACCGTCGACCTGTTGCGGCGGTACGATCGCCCTGGGCCCCGCTACACGTCGTACCCGACGGCGGTGGAGTTCCACGCGGGCTTCGACGAGCGCGCGTATCGCGATCGGCTCGCCGGTGCCGCGGCCGCCGTCGACCAGCCGCTCTCGCTCTACCTGCATCTGCCCTTCTGCGAACAACGCTGCACCTTCTGCGGATGCATGGTCATCATTACGAAGAAGCGGGAGGTCGCCGCGACGTATCTCACGTACCTGAAGCGCGAGATCGCGATGCTCGGCGAGGCCCTCGGCGGTCGCCGGCGCGTCCTCCAGTACCACTGGGGCGGCGGTACGCCGACCTATCTGAGTCCCGCGCAGATGGCCGATCTCCACGCGGCGGTGGCCGCGTACTTCGACATGGACGCCTCCGCCGAAGAGGCGATCGAAGTGGATCCGCGCGTCACGACCGTCGAGCAGCTCGGGTTACTGCGCACGCTAGGCTTCAATCGATTGTCGATGGGCGTCCAGGACTTCACGCCGGCCGTGCAGGCCGCAGTGAACCGCATCCAGCCGGTCGAGACGACGCGTGCGCTGTTCGACCGGGCCCGCGATCTCGGGTTCGACTCGATCAACGTCGACCTGATTTACGGCCTGCCGCTGCAGACGCGGGCGTCGTTCGCCGCCACGGTCGACACGGTGCTCGCGATGCGGCCGGATCGCGTGGCGGTTTACTCGTTTGCGCTCGTGCCGTGGATTCGGGCCCATCAGAAGGGCCTGCCGATGGCCGACCTGCCGGGTCCTGAAGCCAAGCTCGAGCTGTTTGTCGAAGCGATGCAGCGATTCCTCGCCGCCGGCTACCGCCAGATCGGCATGGACCATTTCGCTCTGCCCGACGACGAGCTGGCCAAGGCGTCGGAGGCCGGCCACCTCCATCGCAACTTCATGGGCTACACCACGCGGCCGGCTCCCGACATGGTAGGCGCGGGGGTCTCGGCCATCGGCGACGTAGACGGCGCGTTCGCGCAGAACGTCAAGTCGCTCTCCTCCTACTACGCCGCGCTCGACGCCGGCGCGTTCCCCATCGAGCGCGGCTACCGGCTCGACGTGGACGATCGCCTGCGCCGCTTCGTGATCACCGAGCTGATGTGCAACTTCCGCGTGCGACAGGCCGACGTGTGCGAGCGCTTCGGCGTGGCCCTGCCAAGTTACTTCGCTCTCGAGATCGAAGAGCTGGCGCGGGGACCCGTGGCCGACGGGTTCGTGCGCATCACCTCCGACGGCCTGGAAGTGACCCAGGAGGGCCGGCTCTTCGTGCGCAACATCGCCATGCACTTCGACCGGTACCTGCGCCGGAAAACCAGCGTCGCCCCGGTGTTTTCGAGGACCATCTGAGATGGCAGACTCCAGCAAGCAGGCGCCGGTAGGCGTGCTCCTGTTCAACCTCGGCGGCCCTGATACGACCGCCGACGTCGAGCCGTTCCTGGTCAATCTGTTCTCCGATCGGGAAATCATCGAGCTGCCCGGCGGGCCGTGGCTCCAGCCGCTGTTCGCGCGGCTGATCGCCAGGAAGCGTGGTCCCGAGGTGCGACACAACTACTCGCGCATCGGCGGCGGGTCGCCGCAGTTGAGGCTCACGCGCGCACAGGCTGCGGCGCTCGAGGCACGCCTCAACACCAACGGCGCGCAGTACCGCACGTTCATCGCGATGCGCTACTGGAAGCCGCCCACCGAGCAGGCGCTCGAAGCGATGGCCGCGGCGGGAATCAGCCGCGTCGTCACACTCACCCTGTACCCGCACTACTCGTGCGCAACGACCGGGTCGTCGGAGGCCGCGCTCACCCGCTCGCTCGACACGCCGCGCTGGCGCGGTCGCTTCCGCGTGACCGGCATTCCGGCCTATCCCGACGACCCGCTGTACCTCGATGCGTTGGCCGACACCGTGCGGCGCGGGTTGGCCACCTGGCCCGAGGCCGAACGCGATCGCGTCGTGATCCTCTTCAGCGCGCACGGACTCCCCGAGACATTCATCGCGCGCGGCGACCCGTACGTCGAGCACATCGAGGCCACCAGGCGCGGCATCCTCGCCCGCGTGCAGGTGCCCAACCGGCAGCTGCTGGCGTTTCAGTCGCGCACCGGGCCGGTGAAGTGGATCGGGCCGGGCACCGACGACGTTCTTCGCCAGCTAGCCGCCGAGGGCGCCAAGGACGTGCTCGTCGTCCCAGTCTCCTTTGTCACCGACCACATCGAGACCCTCTACGAAGTCGACATGCTCTTTGGCGACCAGGCACGCGCCGCCGGCATCACGAACTACCGGCGCACCGAAGCGCTCAACACTCATCCGCTGTTCATCGAGGCGCTGGCGACGTTGGTGACACGGCACCTGGAGGCCCACCCGTGAACCGCGTCGCGATCGTCGGCGGCGGTCTGTCGGGGCTGGCGCTGGCCCACGCGCTGCTGCGGCGTACTACGCCGGACTTGCCGATCGAGGTCTCGGTATTCGAGAGTGAGCGACGCGCGGGCGGGCTGCTGCGTACCGAGCGTGTCGATGGCTTTCTCTGCGAGCACGGCCCCAGCAGCTTCCTCGACCGCGCGCCGGCCACCATCGCGCTCGTCGAGGCCCTTGGCCTGACCAGCCGTCTCCAGCGCAGTCACGACCGCGCGCGGCGCCGCTTCATCTACCGAGGCGGCCGGCTCCGCGCGGTGCCGGCCTCGCCACCCGGGCTGTTCACGTCCGGTCTGCTCTCGCTGCCCGGCGCCCTGCGTCTGATCCTAGAGCCGCTGGTTCGCCGACCCGCCGCCGTCGCCGACGAGTCGATTCATGCCTTTGCGGCACGCCGCTTCGGCGAGCAGGCCGCCGCCGTGCTGGCCGACGCGATGGTTTCGGGGATCTTCTGCGGCGACGCGCGCCAGTTGTCGATGCGCGCATGCTTCCCAGCGGTCGCCCGCATGGAGACCGAGCATGGCAGTGTCGTGCGCGCGATGTTGGCCCGGCGAGGCTCGACTGGCGATCGAGGTCGCCAGGGCCTGGGCCGTCTGACGTCCTTCCCGGAGGGCATCGCTGAACTGGCGGAGGCTCTGACGCACTCCCTGGGACCGAATCTGCGCCTGTCCACGGGTGTCGAGCGCCTCCAGAGCGTCGGTGCCTGCCACCAGCTCACGCTATCCGACGGCGGCAGCGTCGTGGCCGATGCCGTCGTCATCACAGCCGGCGGGGCAGCAACGGCACGCCTGCTCGCACACACCGACGCCGCGCTGGCCGCCGACCTGACTGCCATCCCGTCGGCGCCGATGGTCACGGTCTGCCTGGGCTACCCGGCCGGTGCTATTGGGCACAGGCTCGAAGGCTTCGGATTCCTGGCGCCGCGCAGCGCCGGTCTGCAGCTGCTTGGCGTGCTCTGGGAATCGAGCATCTTTGCCGACCGCGCGCCTGCCGGGCACGTGCTGCTGCGGGTGATGGTGGGAGGCGCCACGGATCCTGGGGCCGTCGATCTCGACGACGAGCGCCTGCTCGCGCGGGTGCGGGCGGAACTGCGTGCGACCATGCAGGTGACTGGACATCCGCGACTCGTGCGGATCATCCGCCACCGGCCAGGCCTCCCACAGTACGTCACCGGCCACGGCGAACGGCTCGCCCGAATCGAGTCGGCCCTCGAGCGCCGACCGGGCCTTTTCGTGGGCGGCCACGCCTTCCGCGGCGTCGGGATCAACGCGTGCATCGAGGACGCCTCGTTGCTAGCCGACAGGGTCATCGGGATGCTGACCAGACGCGGCGGGCGCTTGACGGGGATCACGCGCCCGGACTAGAAACGACCTCGGCATGACTGCTCCGCTCGTCATCGGGGTCGCCGGCGGCTCCGGCTCGGGCAAGCCCACGGTCGTCCGCCGCATCGTCGACAGTCTCACCGGCACCTCCCTGGAGTCACAATGAGCCTCCGCGCTCTGCCGTTGCGTTGACCGTTCTCCTGGGTACCGCCGTGTCCACGCTGGGCGGCCAAACGCCGTCGATCCCGGCGCCGGCGCGCCTGAAGGCATTCGACGCTCAGGTGGCGCCGATCGTCGCGCGGATGACACTGGACGAGAAGGTCGGGCAGATGACGCAGCCCGATCACGAGTTCATCAAGGACCCGTCCGACGTCGCGATGCTGTGCATCGGCTCCGTGCTCAACGGCGGCGGATGGTGAAGCCGCGAGCAACCGGGCGGCCGTTTCCCGCTCGACCAGGGAGACATGCGGATCCCGGACGCCGAGGTGCGCCGACTGCACCTGCAGGGCTACATCACCGCCATCCGGGCCGGCGTCGATGGCGCAGATCCTTGGTCGCAATCATCTAGTAAACCTGCTAGAGTGTGCCCCGGAGTCCCGCCTTAGTGATCCACGTGGTGAGCCCTTCGAGCGTTCGCTGCCTCGGTAGTCTCCGCACGAGTTCATGGCGAGTCGTCAGGCCGTCGGCAGTCGGCCAAGGCGGGCCTTCGATCGATGAGGCGCATGGTCGCCTCGCGCGAGAGCAGCGAACTTAGAAGGAGCACGGCCATGGGCCGCAGACTGTTCGTAGGTAATCTGTCGTATCAGACCGACGAGAACGAGTTGACGGAGCTCTTCGGCCAGTTCGGCGCCGTCGAGAACGCGCAGATCATGCGCGACATGGCCACGGGCCGTGCGCGGGGCTTCGCGTTTGTCGAGATGGCGACAGACGAAGAGGCGGCGGCCGCAGCCACGGGCCTGAACAACACGCAGTTTGGCGGCCGTACCATCGCCGTCAACGAAGCGCGTCCGCGCGAGCAGCGGTCGGGGGGACCCGGCGGTGGCGGCGGACGGTCCTTCGGCGGCGGCGGTGGCGGCGGCGGCGGCCGTCGCGAACCGCGCTGGTAACTACCTTCTCACGTCAGGGCAGGCGGGTGGATTGCCAGGCAACCATCCGCCACTGCCCGTCCCGCATGACATAGGCCAGGGTGTAGCGCAGCGTGAACGGGGCCGCCTGGCCCCGCAGGCTGACGGTCGCCGTGCCGGTGACGATGGCTGTGTCGCCGTAGAGGCGCACGACCGACAGCGCGCGATCGATGGCCTGATACTTCGTCTTCCCGCTTCTTAGCGTCGCCATATAGGACGCCTTGGTGTCCACCACCCCGTTACTGTGCCCGTAGGTGAGGTCGTCGGCCAAGACGGCCTCGAGCGCCGCGAAGTCGTCGTCGATCATCGCCTTGATTCGGCGATCCTCGACCTGCCGGACGGCCTGTTCGGCCGCCGGTGCCTGGGCGCGTAGCCCGTTGCCGAGCAGCGCCAGCAGCATGGCGGTCGCCATGATGACCTCCGTGGTCGCCCGGACCCTCAGCCCTGCCGTCTGGTGGAGTTGCATGGCGCCCAGTGTAGCAGTCCGTGGTCAGTCGCGGTCCAGAAAGTCCCGCACAAGGACGTTGAAGGCCTGCGCCTGCTGCGCGTGAACGGCGTGCGCTGCGCCCGGCACCGTTCGCGGTTCCACGCGCGGCAGACACGCGCCCACCTCGCGCGTCATCGCGCGGAGAAACGCGGCGCTGGCCCCACCGTCGATGAGCAGTGTCGGCGCGGTCACGCGGCGCGCATCCTCGCACGTGTAGCGCGGCGCCATCGTCACCAGCGGCACCCGCGCCTCGGCCGTCAGCTCGGGTAGATTGTCCCGGAGCATGGCGCGTGTGGACTCCGGCACCAGGTCGAAGGCGCCCGGCGCGATGAGCGCCGACAGAAACGCGCGCATCGCCTTCTCGGCCTCGCCGTCGAGCAGGTGGCGCCTCGCGGTGTCGAGCGCGGCGACCTCACGCGCCTCCGGTGAATCCGGTGTCAGCAACGAGAAGACCACAGGCTCGACGAGCACGAGCCGGCGGACCAAGGCCGGATGATCGCGCGCCACGAGCAAGGCGACCACCGCGCCATACGAGGACGCCACCAGGTCCGCACGGCCCGACGCGACCTCGCGGATGAGCGCGGCCAGGTCGTCGGCCTGCTGCGCGGCGGAGTACACGGAGGTGGCGTCAGGCAGCGCGTTGGGATGGTGGAATCGCCGACTGTACGCGAGAGTGCGGCGTGTCTGGCCGAAGAACTGGAGCTGGTAGCCCCAGGTTCGCAAGTCGGCACCGCTGCCGTGCACCAGAATCACCGGCGTGCCGCCGACGCCACGTTCGACGTAGGCCAGGCTGACGCCGTTGACGCTGGCGTGCCGGGCGTCGACAAACGGGTCGTATTGCGCCGTCGTCGACGCCGCCGCCGCAAGCAGGGCGGCCACGAGGGCTGCCAGACGCATGCCTTAAGTCTACAATCCGCCCATGGATCGTTACGAGGACCTGCCGGCGCTGCCCGAGCGGATTGCCCGCATGCGTGAGCTCGCGCTCGACCTCTGGTGGAGCTGGAACAAGCAGGCGCGCCATGTCTTTCGGACCCTGGACTACCCGCTCTGGCGCGCGACCGCCCATAACCCGGTCCGCATGCTGCGCGTGATCCCGCAGGCGACCCTGGCCTGGGCGGCGGCCGACCCCGCCTTTCAAGCGGCCTACGACATCGCGGTCGCGGACCTCGACCAGGCCCACAGCGCGCGGCGCACGTGGTGGGCGCGCACGTTTCCGGACCTGAACGGGCGCTCGATCGCGTACTTCTCGGCGGAGTTTGCACTGCACCAGTCGCTGCCCATCTACGCGGGCGGCCTCGGCGTGCTGGCCGGCGACCATTGCAAGGAGGCCGCCGATCTGGGCGTGCCGCTGGTCGGCATCGGCTTCATGTACCCGCAGGGGTACTTCCATCAGCACATCTCGGCCGAGGGATGGCAGGAGGAGACGTACGAGAAGCTAACGTGGGCCGACGCGCCGATCGAACCGGCGACGCTCGCCGATGGCCGTCCCTGCATCATCCCGGTGCCGCTGGACGACCGCTCGGTGCTCGTCGCGGTGTGGCGCGTGCGGCTGGGCCGCGTGACGCTCTACCTGCTCGACACGGACCTGGACGAGAACGCGCCCTGGGACCGCGAGCTGTCGGCACGCCTCTATGGCGGCGACCGTGAGACACGCGTCCAGCAGGAGATCGTGCTGGGCATCGGCGGGGTCGGTGTGCTCCGCGCGCTTGGGCTGACGCCGTCGGTGTATCACCTCAACGAGGGCCACGCCGCCTTTGTCGTGCTGCAGCGCATCCGCGAGTTCCTCGACGGCGGGCGCGACTTCGACGCGGCCCTCGCCGAGGTGCGCCGCACGACCGTCTTCACGACGCATACGCCGGTGCCTGCGGGCCACGACGCGTTCCCGTACCAGATCGTCGAAAAGCACCTGGCCGGCTGCTGGGGCACGCTTGGCGAACATCGGGCGCGCTTTCTCGCCCTGGGCGAGTACGACAACGGCAGCGGCTCACAATTCAACATGACCGCTCTGGCCCTGCGGTCGGCGGGCGCCGTCAACGCGGTCAGTCAGTTGCACGGCGAGGTAACGCGGTCCATGTGGGCGCCGATATGGCCGGCCCTGCCTCCCGCGCAAGCGCCGGTGACGTCGGTCACCAACGGCGTCCATGTGCCGACCTGGATCTCGACCGACCTGAGCGGGCTGTTCGACCGCCACCTGGGACGCGACTGGATCGACCATCACGACGACCCGGCGTTCTGGGATCGGGTACTCGACATTCCCGACGAGGAACTGTGGGCCGTGCGTTCGGCGCTGCGCCACCACCTGTTTGCCTTCATCCGCGAGCGCGCCCGTGCACTCTGGACCGACCACCGCGTCAGCGCCAGCCGCGTGCTGGCGGCCGGGCCGATGCTAGACGACAACACGCTGACCCTGGGATTCGCTCGGCGCTTTACGGGCTACAAGCGCCCCTGGCTCATCTTCAGCGACCCGGATCGCCTGGCCCGGATTCTCAACGCGCCAGGCCGGCCGGTGCAGATCGTCTTTGCAGGCAAGGCGCACCCGGCAGACGACACCGGCAAGCACCACCTCCAAGGCGTCGTCCGCCGCGCGCTGGACCCGGCCTTTGCCGGGCGTGTCGCCTTCGTGGAGGACTACGACCTGCACGTCGCGCACTTCCTGGTCCAGGGGTGCGACGTCTGGCTCAACAACCCGCGCAAACCGCTCGAAGCCAGCGGCACCAGCGGCATGAAGGCGTGCATGAACGGCGTGCCGCAGTTGAGCATCGGCGACGGCTGGTGGGCCGAAGGCTACAACGGACGAAACGGCTGGCTGATCGACGGCCATGCACCTGCCCACGACGAAAGCGCCGCCGACCAGGCCGACGCCGAATCCCTTTACCGCCTGCTTGAAGGCGAGGTCGTGCCGGCCTTCTACGACCGCGACGCCGCGGGCCTGTCCCGGCGCTGGGTCCAAGTTGTCAAGCAGGCCATTCGCTCGGTGGCGCCAGCCTTCAGCACCCGTCGCATGGTGAAGGAATACGTGGACCGGCTCTACGTGCCGGCCATGCGGTGAGTGCCACGCTCGACCTGAAGTTCAGCCTACGTACTTTAGTTCCGGCGATTGTCCTGCGGTAAGATCGTGGGATGTCCCGAAAGTCTTCTTCCGTCACCAAGTCCCGGTGTGCGCTCTGCGGCGCCAAGGAGGTGTCCGAGCCCCGTGGCGACGAACGCTACTGCCGAGACTGTTGGGATAAGAAGATCGCCGTCGAGGAGATCGTCGCCCGCGAGTTCGCGGTGAAGCGCTACATCCGCGCCCACAGCGCCGAGAAGTATCTCGTCTATCACTCCACGGTCAAACGTCCCTGCGGCCAGATCATCGTCGTCGACGACGGCTACGACCTGTTTCTCACGCTGGTGCTGTACCCGACCTTCGCCTGGGACGAGGCCGCCTACCATCTCGAAGGGGATCCGGAAGGCCGCGCGTTCTCGGAGATCCTGGTCGACGTCATCGCCACCGAGATCATCGAGCCGTGGGGCGGCGGCAAGTGGCACATGGAGATCTTCCGATCGGTGGCACCGGAGCCGGAAGACTGGAACGGCGAGATGTAAGGAACGGGTTGGTCAGGTTTGGTCGGGTTGGGGCAGGTTGGGCCCGGTTGGTGAGAGCCGCTCGGCGAGGTCGCCGAACCAGGGCAGGCGGAATTCCACGCCGCGCGAGACCTGCCAAAGGCAGACGGCCCACACGATGAACCCGGCCAGCAGCACGAGCTGCGCAAGCCGCTGCAGCAGGAAGAACCCCGAGGCCGAGACCACCAGCACGGCGAAACTGCCGCCCCACAACGTCGCCCAGGCCAGAAACGCCGTCCCGAAGGCCAGCATCGACTGCATCGCGTGGAACCGAACGTCGGGGCGGTCCCGCTCGATGATCCACACCACCCCGCCGCTCAGCCACCACGCCAGATAGGCCAGCGCCGAGGCCAGTCGAGGGTCCGATCCCAGCGGCGGGGCGGTGCCGGTCACCTCCGTCACTGTACCTTGAACTGCACGGTGCGCCCGACAGGCGGCTTGTTGCCGGCGCGCGACTTGGCCGCGACCGTCAGCAGGTACGTCCCCGGCGCGAAGTCCTTGAGGCTGATGCGGGCCTGGTGCCCGTAGCCGCCCGGCTTGCCCTGCAGCTCGGAGCTGGCGCGCTCTTCCGCGCTCTTGAACACGTTGCGCCCGTCCTCGCTCACCACCGTCGTCGTGATGTCGACCACGTGCGGCGCCTTGACGTCGTTGTCGTAGACCTCCGCAAACACCGCCAACTCGTCGCCGCGGGGAAACGTCCGTTCGGCGACTGGCGGCCCAGGCAGCGCGCCCTTGAACTCCTCGTCTGGCTTGGCGGTGGACATCCGCAGCCCCGAGGCGGCGGAAACGACCACGCCGCTGAGCGCGATCGGATCCTGCGTGAAGTCCGGCACGTCGAGGTCGTAGTTGACCGAACCGACACGGCCCGTCCCGCTCTCGCGCGCGGCCACGCGTAACTGGTAGCGTCCGGGCGGCAGTTGCAGCCGCGTGGAGACGCGCACTCCGGCTTGCGCGAAGCGTTGGCGGTTCTCCGGCTTGAGGGCGAAGTTGACGACGCTGCGGTCGCCGCCCCTGATCTTGCCCTGCTGGTCGATGGCGATCGTCGAGACCTCGTAGTCGGTGATGAGCTTGCCGTCCTTCTCGTCGAAGCCGAAGTCGTTGCCCGCCGCTTCAATGGTGACGGCCACGGCCGTGTTCGGGGCGGCGCCCTTGAAGGGCGCCGCAAACACGTTCAGCGTCAGCGCCGGCAGGGGCAGCGGGCTGTCGAGCGCCTCGCGCACCTGGGGCGATGTCTTGTCGCCGGCCGGCACCTTGGGCGGCGCCGGGGCCTTCCCACGCGGCGCGGTGTAGCCGCGGCGCGATCGGACTTCGACGCCCGGGCGCCCCACCTTGACCTCGATCTTGCGGAACCGGCCATCGCGCCGATCGTTTTTCGGGTAGTAGCCCAGGACGTAGTAGGAGCTGCTGTCCTTGACGACGCGCGAGAAGGCGTCGCTG
>JAENWD010000034.1 GCA_016650245.1 Vicinamibacteria bacterium | reverse complement strand
CGTCCGCCACTGCCAGGGCACGGTGCTGGCCGACTGGATCGCGCGCGGGCCCGACGGACAAGAGCGTGGGCGTGGCACCAATGTCTTCGTGCTTGGCGCTGGAGCCAGGATCGAAAGCGTCACCGGATTCTGGAACACGCCACGCGCCTGACCCGGGTCACTGTCCCGCCGAATCAAGTTACGAATGACGAGTTACGAGTTCCGAGTACGAAATTCGAGGGATTATCTTCGTGATTCAATCCGGGCGTGACACCGTCCGCGCAATTCCGTCCTCGTAACTCGTCGCTCGTAACTCGTACCTGCCTGCGAAGCATTACCATGCTGCTGTCATGACACAACCAACTCGCGTGCTTCTGTTCGCCTCCGCGGTCCTTCTGCTCGGCCCGCTGACGGCAGCCGGTCAGCCTGCCACGCCTTCGGCGGCTGCGCCGGTCAAGCTTGCCATTGCCGGCGTCGCGCACGGCCACATCGGACGAATCGTCCGCCTGATCAAGGCCAGCAGCGAGGTCGAACTGGTCGGGGTCTTCGATAAGGATCCTGCGCTCCACACGCTGATGGCGGACAGGTACGGCCTGCCGCGGGCGCTCTTCTTCAACGACCTCGACCTGATGCTCGACAAGACGCGGCCGCAGGCCGTGGCGGCTTTCGGCACGACGGCCGACCATCCCGCCGTCGTCGAAGCCTCGGCGCGTCGTGGGATCCACGTCATGATGGAAAAGCCGCTGGCCGTGAGCGCCGCCGACGCCGCGCGCATCCGACAGGCCGCAGCGAATGGCAAGGTCCACGTCATCGTCAACTACGAGACGACGTGGTATCCCAGTCACGCCGCGATCTGGACACTGATGAAGGAGCGGAAGGCGGGCGGCGAGATCCGCAAGATGGTGGCGATGGATGGGCACGAGGGGCCCAAGGAGATCGGCGTCGGACCCGAGTTCCTCGACTGGCTCACTGACCCGGTGCGAAACGGCGCCGGCGCGCTGTTCGACTTCGGTTGCTACGGCGCCAACCTGATGACGTGGCTGATGGACAACCAGCGGCCGCTCGCGGTGACCGCGGTGACCCAGCGCATCAAGCCAGACATCTATCCCAGGGTCGATGACGAGGCGACGATCCTGGTCGAGTACCCGAAGGCGCAGGGCATCATCCAGGCATCGTGGAACTGGCCCTTCAGCCGCAAGGATCTCGAAGTGTATGGGGCCGGCGGCTATGCGATCGCCACCGGCGGCAACTCGTTGAGGGTGCGTCTGCCAAAGGAACCCGAGCGCACCCAGACGCCAGAGCCACGGTCGGCAACCGAGCGCGACGAGCTCGCCTACTTCGTGGCGATCGTGAGGGGCACGACGACGCCCTCCGGGTTGTCGTCGCTCGAGAACAACCTGATCGTGACCGAGATCCTCGACGCCGCGCGCGAGTCGGCTCGCACGGGCACGACTATTCGGCTGGCGCGCTGACCTTCGGGCCTTTCAGATAGCGGCTGGCAAACGTCAGGAACGTCGGCCAGTTCGGACCCGTGGTGTGCCCGCCGCTATGCTGGCGAAACGCGATGTCGCCGTCGATGAGCGCGGTCTCCTCCGGCGGGAACTCGGACGTGCCCAGATCCTTGCGGCCGAGCAACCGATAGACCGGCCCGGCGCCGACCCCCGCCAGGAACATGCCCTTGGCGTCCACCCAGCCGCCCTCGACGGCCAGCGATCCTGTGCTGATGAACACCGGACGCGGCGCGCAGAGCGCGACGAGCTGATGCGAGTCAACCGGCAGATCGTGCGGCGTGAGCGGGCCGGCGTACTTGAGGAAGTTGCCCGCCATCCAGTGATACTCGCCTGACCCGGCGACGTTCTCCACCTGTTCGCCGAAGTGCCGGCGATAGAGCTTCACGCCGGCAGCGCCCGACGATCCGATGAAGCCGATGGCGAACCGCTGGTCGTAGGCCATGGCGACGATGGCCGCCTTGCCGTAGCGTGAAAGGCCTTCGAGTCCGACTTGCCGGACGTCCACAGCCTTGTCGGTCTCGAGGTAGTCGAGCGCACGGCTGGCGCCCCACGCCCATGCCTTCAGTGCGCCCCAGTCGTCGAGCACCCGCGGCTGCCCCTTGTTGACAAGGCCGATGATCCCTCGCGCGAGGCCCGCGCCGTTGTCGGGCTGCACGCTGGTCGGGATCAACACCGCGTAGCCCCACCCCTTCGCCAGCAGCAAGTCCTGCCAGGTCGGTCCCGGCGCTGGAGGCCGCGGCGGCGCACCGGCTGGACGCGGCCCGAAACCGAAGTTCAACATCACCGGCACGGGGCCGGTTGCCGTGGCGGGCGTCGTCAAGGTGAGCTGGATGGCGACCGAGATCTGTGGATACGACACGTTGTCCACGTGCCCGACCAGCGTCTTGGTGACCACGGGCACCGTGCCGACGACCTCGTCGGCCCGCGAGGTCACCTCCCATCGCACGCGCGGCGTGCGGGCTGGCGTGCGACCGTAGACCTCGCGGTCGAAGTCCTCGACGATCTCCGCGCGGCGCTTCTGCCACAGCGTCGGCGTCGTGACCTTCCGCCCGTCCTTCATCACCAACGGGTCCGGCAGCGAGGTGTACGGCGTCGCCTTCGCCTCGTCCACGTTCGCCGCGTTTGGGGCCTTGGGATT
>JAENWD010000033.1 GCA_016650245.1 Vicinamibacteria bacterium | reverse complement strand
GCGCGGACGATCGCGCGGCCTTCCATGGAGTGATGGCCCTGCGTCGAGGCCAGCAAGATCGACTCGCCCGTCTTGCGAACGTCGCCGCCGGCAAAGGCGGGCGCAGCGGTCGTGCGGATCTGATAGCCGTCGTACCCGACGCCGGTGCCCACGCGGCCGGCGCGCGTGCGGCCGTAGCCGTAGTACACCGTCACCGCGTCGGCGACATGGCCCGGCTGCACCCACGTGGGGCCCGAGACCGAGCGGCCCGCAACCGACACCGAGACGTAGTCGCCGTTGGCGACGCCGAGCCTCTGCGCCGTCGCCGGCGACATCAGCACCGCGTTGTCCCAGGTGAGCTTGGTGAGCGGCTTTGGCAGCTCCTGCAGCCAGCCGTTGTTGGCAAACCGCCCGTCGTAGATCGTCGGGTCGGGCGCAAACGCCACTTCGAACGCGCCGCTCACCGGCGTGGGTGCCGGCGGCACCGCGGAGGTGCCCACCTCTTTGGGCGCTGGCGCGGTGCCGGCAATCACGCCGTCGTGGACGGCCTTGCGCCAGCCCTTCTCGAACACGTCGGCGGCAAACGCCTCCTGGCCCTGCCAGTACTCCCGCACCAGCTCGTAGCCCGTGCGCTCGGGCCGATCGCTGAACAGCGCGACGACTTCGTGGAACGACTTGCCGCGATAGAGCGGCGCGATGAGCGGCTGCACGATCGACGCGGTGCCGTCGTGCGCTCGCGCGTCGCTCCACTCTTCGAGGAAGTGCGTGCTGTTGACGTGCCAGTGGCACTGCGCCGCCGTCTCGTCGTCGAACAACCCGACCTGCACCCGCGTCTGCGCCTTGCGCAGCGCCTCGCCGAATTTGAGATCGGCCGGCGCGTTGAAGACCGGGTTGCCGCCGAGGATCACCAGGAGGCGCACGGCGCCCGCGTTGAGGTCCTGCACGAGTGACCTGAGGCCGTCGATCTGGCTCGATGCGTCCGGCGTGAGCGGGTCGGTGACGATGACCGTCGTGCCGATGTTGCCCAGCGCCTGGTTGATCGCGTGCGCGACTGCGTGCACCCCCGCCGGCTGGCGCGAGCCAACCACGACGACGCCTTTGCCGCGCGCGGCGAGCAGATCCTTCACCGCGGCGCCGACGAAGCCGTCGATTTCCTTCGAGCCCAGTGGGGCGGGCGAGCCGCCCTGAACACCGGCGAGAATGGCGCGCGTGACCGCGTCCACGTGGCTGGCCTTGAGCGGCTGGCGATGATCGGCGACCGACCCGGTGGCCGTCGGCGTCGGCTCCGCGACGTACAACCGGTTCATCTCGGCGCTGGCGCGGCGCACGCGCCGGCCCGACGCGAAGTCGCGCGCGTAGCGCACGTTGCCCGGCGTGCCGGCGCCAAACAGGTCCGCGTCGAGCGCGACGATGGCCTGGGCCTGATCGAGTTTGTAGTGGACGTGCACCGGCGCGCCGAAGGCGAGCTGGCCGCCCTGGTGCACGCCATCAGGCGTGATCGGATCGTACTGGTGCCACCTGGCGCCGGGAACGGCCGCGAGGATGGCGGCAAACTGCGCGGACAGCGTCGGCGACGTCGTCGTCTCGGTGAGGAAGTGGAGGCCGGTGCCGCCAAGCGCCTTGACCTCGCCGAGCACCGTCTGCATCGCACCCGCGAAGCTGGCCCAGGGGCGTACCTCGCCGAGGTACGTGATCGCGCGGCTCCGATCCGGGTCGTACATCGTGAGGATCGAAGCCTGCGCGAGCAGGTCCGTTGCGCCCAGGCTCGAGGGGTGTTCCGGATTGCCTTCGAGTTTGGTGGGCCGGCCCGTGTGGCTCTCGGCGAGCAAGCCCATACTGATGCCGCCCAGCGACATCGCCGTCGCGAAAAACAGCGGCCTGCCGGGGATGACCTCTTCGGGCTGCCGCACGTAGGGCACGATCAGCTCGTCGGGCTGACGCGTACACGCGGTGGCGCCGGCAAGGGCAATAGACGCGCCCATCAGCTTGAGGAAGCCGCGGCGGCCCTTCGGGTCCAGCCACTCTGAAGCCTGGGCCGGGAACTCGCGCTGCACCAGTGCCTTGAACGACGGGCTGTCGGCCAGTTCCTCCAGGCTCTGCCAGTACTGTTTCCCCTGGGTGCCGGCAATCCGGGCCCGAATCGGGG
>JAENWD010000032.1 GCA_016650245.1 Vicinamibacteria bacterium | reverse complement strand
GGCCGTCACGCTGCTGCTGGGGCTGGCCATCGTGATGCTCGTTGCGACCATCGTCCGCGCATTCCGCAGGCGATTCGCGACGTGATAGACTCCGCCTTGCCGTGCCACCGCGCCGCCTCTGCCAGGCGGACTCGTGAGATCTCTCCCGTCCCCGCCAATGCGCCGACGCCTCTGGGCGATCGCGCTTGTCTCTGCCTTGGCTGGCGCCGCCGCCATCGAGGGCCAGGCTCCTGCTGCGCCTTCTCGAGCGCCTCAGCGCCCGACGTTTCGTCTCGACGCCAACTTCGTCCGCGTCGACATCTACCCAACCGCTGACGGCAAGCCCGTCAGCGATCTGGTTGCGGCCGACTTCGAGGTGCTCGAAGACGGCGTCCCGCAGCAGATCGAGACCTTCGAACGCATCGAGATCGCCGGCCACACGCCGGTCGAGCAGCGCCGCGACCCCAACAACGTCGCCGACATGCGGGCGCAAGCCGAGAATCCGCGCGCCCGGGTGTTCGTGATCTTCCTCGACACTTACAACACCGAGATGACCGGCAGCCACCGGATGCAACGCTCGCTGGTCTCGATGCTGGACCAGATGCTGGCGCCCGACGACCTGTTTGCCGTGATGACACCGCACATGTCGCCCAGCGACTTGGCGTTTGCACGCAAGACCGAGACAATCGAGGGGTATCTGCGGCGCTACTGGACGTGGGGCCAGCGCGATCGGCTGATGCCCGAGGACCCGATCGAGCGGCGCTACGTCGACTGCTATCCAGGACCTGCCGGCCAGCCAATCAGCGACCTGGCGCAGGACCTGATCGATCGACGACGCGAGAAGTTCGCGCTCGACGCGCTCCACGATCTGTCGCTGTACCTGCGTGGCCTGCGCGAGGAGCGCAAGGCCGTGATCGCGGTGACCATCGGCTGGCTGCTGCCACGAGAAAATCGCGGCCTGGCCGGCCCTGGGCCCCAGCCGGGCCAGATTGGCACGACGCCCACCGGTCGGATCACGACGGACCGCGTGAAATCCGATTACGGGTCGTCGAATGCCGACTGCGAACGCGATCGGCAGACCCTGGCGAATGTGGACCTGTTCCAGGACTACCAGGACCTCATCGACGTCGCCAACCGCAGCAACGTCAGTATCTACCCTGTGGACTCGAGAGGGCTGGCCGCCACCGACACGCCGATGGGCTTTGGTCGCGAGCGGTCCCCGGCCGACGAGATCCAGCGGGTGCGCCGCCGCGTCGAGGGGCTGCGCACGCTGGCGGTGGACACCGATGGCATCGCCGTGATCGACACCAACGACATCGACAAGGGCCTGCAGCGCATCATCGCCGACATGTCGTCGTACTACCTGGTCGGCTACTACACGAGGAACGCGAAGCTCGATGGCCGGTTCCGCAAGATCACCGTGCGCGTGAAGCGTCCCGGCGTCGACGTCAGGGCGCGACGAGGCTACAAAGCCGCGACGGCGGCGGAGCTGGCGCCGCCGAAGGAAACGGCCGCAAAGCCCAGCGGACGGTCAGAGTCGATACTCGCGGCCCTGTCGGGGATCACGTCGAGTCGCCTGCGGCCGGTGCACACCTCGGTGGCCTTTGCGCGTCGCGGCAGCGACGTGGCGGGCCCTGTGCGGATGTGGACGGCCGTGGAGCTCGATCCCTTGTCACTCAAGGGCGATTTCGCCGCAGGCGGCGATATCGCCGTCATCGTGGCAGGCAGCGACGGGACGGTGCTGTCTCAGGGCCGTGCGACGCTGGCCCCTGGGGCGCGCACCGTGGTGGTGGATCTTGGCGACGTCGCGGCGGCCGGTGGCGATCTGGTGGTGCGCACGCGCGTCAAGCCGCAGGGCGACGGCGCGGCGGTGAGCGACACGGCGACGGTTGCCGCCGCGTCGCTTTCTGCGGCTGCGCCCCTGCTGTGGCGGCGCGGGCCGTCCACGCAGATGCGGTTCGTCGCGACGGCCGACACGCGGTTCAGTCGCGCCGATCGCATGCGCGCCGACGTGCTGGTCGCCGATGCCACGTCCACGGTCACGGCCGTGCTGCTCGACCGGGTGGGCGGCACCATCGCGCTGCCCGTCACCGTCGGGACACGAACCGACGGCGGGATGACGTGGGGCACCGCTGAACTCGCGCTCGCGCCGCTGGCCCCCAGTGAATACGTGTTGAAGCTCACCGTCACCGGCCCTGGTGGACCGTCGGACGTCTACACGGGGATTCGGGTGGTGCAATGACACGCTTCGAGCCCATGCTCAACGGCACAATCGCGAAGGCGCGAAGGCGCGAGGGCGCGAAGGTCTTCGTGGTGGGCCTTGCCGGCATGCTAGCGGTCGTGGCGTGGCTCACAACTGCCAACAGGGCCCAGGAGAGGGCTCAGCAGCTCCCTCGCTTCAGGGCTGGCGCCAGCCTGGTTCGCGTGGATGCCTATCCGACGCTCAAGGGCCGGGCGGTGACGGACCTCACGGCCGCGGACTTCGAGGTGCTCGAAGACGGCGCGCCGCAAAGAGTCGAGAGCTTCGAGCTGGTGCAGGTCCGGGCGGGTGGTCCGCAAGAGACGCGGCGCGAACCCAACACGGTGCGCGAGGCGCAGGCGATGGCCGAAGACGCTCGCGCGCGCATCTTCGTCATCTATCTCGACACGTACTTCACCGACCTCGCCGGGTCGCATCGCATCCAGCGATCGCTGGTCAAACTGCTCGACCGCGTCGTCGGCGACGACGACTTGTTTGCCGTGATGACGCCGGACATGTCGGCGCGAGATCTGGCGCTGGCGCGACGATCGACGACGATGGAAGGGTACCTCTCGAAGTACTGGTTCTGGGGGCAACGGTCTCGGCTGTACCCGGAGGACCCGGTGGAGCAGCGCTATCTCGAATGCTTCCCGGAGCGCAGCGGCGGCCGGCAATGCTCCATGCCTGGCAACAACAACGCACAGGTCTCCGAACCGGAAAACTTCTACGCCGGTGTTGCCAACGAGATGATCCAGCGCCGCCGCGAGAAGCGAGTGCTCGACGGATTGGAAGACCTGGCGCGGCATCTGGGCGGGCTACGTGACGAGCGAAAGGCCGTCATTACGATCTCGAACGGCTGGCTGCTGTTCACGCCCAACCCGAGTCTGGCGCGCATGGCGCCGTGTGAGACGCCGCCCGGTCGCGGGCAGGTTGGCACGACGCCGGACGGACGCATCACCACGGACCGCATGCGCAGCGACTACGGCTACTCGAAGTACGACTGCGACACGGACCGGCAGATGCTGGCCAGCCTGAACAACGCTCAGGACTACAGGGATCTGATGGACGTCGCCAACGCCAACAACGTCACGTTCTATCCCGTCGACGCCAGGGGCCTGGCCGCTTTCGACCGCGATATCAGCGAGAACCCGGTGATGGGACCGGCCGCTGAGATCCAGATGGTGCGGGGCCGTGTTGAATCCCTTCGCACACTCGCCGACAACACCGACGGGCTGGCGGTGGTCGACACCAACGACCTCGACAAGGGCTTCCAGCGCATCGTCGACGACATGACGTCGTACTACCTGCTCGGGTACTACTCGACCAACACGAAGCTCGATGGCAAGGTCCGCAAGATCAAGGTTCGCGTGAAGCGTGACGGCGTGGACGTGCGCGCGCGGCGAAGCTATCGCGCCGCCACCGAGGAGGAGATCGAACAAGGGACCGCGCAGATGACGGCCGCCGCGGCTGCCGCGCCGGCGTCGGCCGTGCAGGTGGCGCTCAACTCGATCGGGTCGTCGCGGGCTGGCGTCCCACTGCGGACCGCCGTGAGCTACGCGATGGTTGGCGGCGGCGCTGGCCGGGCGCACGTGTGGGCGCTGGCGGAGCTCGACCCCGGACTGCTGCGCGGCGACGAGTGGCTGGGCGGCGGGGAAGTGGACGTGCTGCTGCAGTCGGCCGACGGCACGAAGATCGATCAGCGCACGGGCACGCTGCCGGGTGGCCAGCGGTCGTTGAACCTCGACCTCGGCGAGGTGACGCTGCCCGACGGCGAGCTGGTCGTTCGGACGCGTGTGAAGCCTTCCTCTGGCGGCCTCCCGGTGAGCGACACAATCCGATTGGCGATCTCGCCAGACGGCGGCGGACCTGGCGTGCCGGTGCTGTTGCGGCGGGGCCCGACCACCGGCATCAGGTACGTGCCCACGGCCGACAAGCAATTTCGTCGGACCGATCGCGTGCGACTCGAGCTGCCGTCAGCCGAGGGCGTCACCGCCACCTCGGCCGAGGTCCTCGACCGCTCGGGCAAGTCCATGAACATCCCGGTGGCCACCGCGGTGCGCAACGACGGCACCCTCACGTGGGCGACGGCCGAGGTTGCGCTGGCGCCGTTGGCGGCAGGCGACTACGCGCTGCGGCTGAAGACGGAGCGCGCGGGAAAGTCGAGCGAGGTCGTGACGGGGTTCCGGGTGATCCCGTGAAGAAGGCTGTTCCTGGGGCAGTCCTCGTGTTGTTCCTCGTGACCTTCGTGGTTGTGGGCGGGCAACAGGATCAGCCTCGCGTCCGCGCGGAGGCGAACCTGGTTCGCGTGGACGTCTATCCGACGGCGGCTGATGGGCAGGCGGTGACGGACTTGACCGCCGACGACTTCGAGGTGCGGGAAGACGGCGTGCCTCAAGCCGTGACAGGGGTCGAGCACGTCGCGCTCGAGCGGTCGCGGGTCGTCGTGGTGTTCCTGGACACCTATCACAGCGACACCGCAGCGGTACGCGCCATCCACCCCTCACTCGTCCGGCTGCTCGACGCCGTCCTGACGCCTGACGATGTGATTGCGGTGATGACACCGGAGATGTCTGCGCGCGACGTGACGTTTGCGCGGAAGGGCGGTGGCGTCGCGCCGGCGTTGGAGTCTGTTCGCCAGTGGGCGTCGCAGGATCCCTCGCGGCTCAGGGATCCGGACGAGCAGCGCTACGCGCTCTGCTTCCCCGACCAGGGCGGGTCGGCATGCCCCGATGTCGTGGGCCCGAGTCAACAGGGTCCTGTGCGAGCGTTCGCGCCGTACCGAGGTGTCGCGCTCGAGATGGCGGTCAGACGCCACGGCCAGCGGAGCGTGCAGGCACTGGTGGACCTGTCGCGGACGTTGCGGGCCGTGAACGATGGCCGCAAGGCGGTCCTCATGCTGTCGGGCGGCTGGCCGCTCTATCGGGAGAACCTGGCCATGGCTCGCATGGTCCGTTGCGGGCTGGCGGAGCAGCGTGGCGAGGTCGACGACGACGCGCGCCCGCCTGCTCGTCGAGAGGGGATGGCCGACGTGGCCGACCAGACAATCTGCGATGCTGATCGCCGGCGCCTGGCCGAAATCGATCTGCAGTCGGCGTTTCAGCGGATGCTCGATGGGGTGAACACGGCGACTGCGAGTGTGTACCCAATCGATACCGGCGGCCCGAGCCGCATCGACGCCGCGTCCTCGTTGCGTTTGCTGGCGGAGCAGACAGATGGCGCGGCCATCGCCAATCTGGACGTCCCGTCCGGTGGGTCTGCACGGCTGGTGCAGGACATGTCGTCGTACTACCTTGTGACCTATCAGTCGACCAACGCCAGGGCCGACGGTGGATTTCGGCGCGTCGACGTCATGGTGAAGAGGCGTGGCGTCACCCTCCGCTCGCGCCGTGGCTATCGCGCCGCCACCGCCGGCGAGCTCGAGCGCCAGCGCACCGAAGCTGTGCGGGCGGGGCAAACGGTGAGCGGCGCGATCACTGCCGTGCAGGCGGCCATCGAAGGGCTGGGACAGTTGCGTGCGTCGATGCCCGTGCGCACGCGTGTGGCGTACGCGCCGGCCGGCGCTGGACACGTGCGCCTGTGGGCCGTCGCTGAAATTGACTCGACGACGTCGCGCGAGGGCGCGTGGCTCGGCGGGGGCGCGGTTGATGCCGAGCTCAGCGGATCGGACAACCGCGCGCTGGCCTCGGCCGAGGGAGCGCTGGCCGGCGGTCAGCGCACGGTGTTGCTCGATCTGGGGCAGGTGGACGTGCCAGGGACCACCACGTCCCTGCGGGTTCGGCTGCAGCCAGCGGGCGAGGGCCCGCCCCTGAAGGATGTCGTCGGCCTTGCCCCGATTGGGGCCGCCGGCGATCCAGGCGTGCCGGTGCTGCTGCGGCGCGGTGCGACCACCGGCACGCGCTACGTGCCGACGGCCGACCCGCAGTTCCGCCGCACCGAGCGCCTGCGCGTGGAACTGCCGCGCACGACGCCGCATGGCACCTTCACCGCGTCGATGCTCGACCGCGCAGGCGCGCCCCTGCCGCTGCCCGTCACGACGACGACCCGGACCGATGGCACGATCACGTGGGCGACGGCCGAGGTCTCCCTTGCCCCGCTCGCGCACG
>JAENWD010000031.1 GCA_016650245.1 Vicinamibacteria bacterium | reverse complement strand
TCATCGCCTGGCCGATGCCCTGCGCCAGCCCGCCGTGGATCTGTCCTTCGACGATGAGGGGATTGATCAGGTTTCCCGCATCGTCCACGGCCACCAGCTTCAGCAGGGTCGGCTCGCCGGTCTCGCGATCGATCTCGAGCATCGAGATGTGGCAGCCGAACGGGTACGTGTTGTTGGCCGGCTCGAAGAAGGCCTCTTCGCTCAAGCCAGGTTCGAGCCCTGCGGGCAGCGGTACCGGCACGTAGGCGTAGCCGGCGACATCCGCGAACGACCTGGCGGTGGCCGGCGCCCCCTTCACGCCAATCCGGCCGTTCTCGAAGACGATGTCCTCCTCGTGCGCCTCGAGCAGCGCCGCGGCGAACTTCGCCATCTTCGTCTTCACCTTGCCGCCGGCCAGGTGCAGGGCGGTGCCGCCGACGGCCTGCGAGCGGCTGCCGAACGTGCCGATCCCCTGCTTGACGACCCCCGTGTCGCCGTGATGAATGGTGATGTGCTCGATGGGCACGCTGAACTGATCGGCCAGCATCTGCGCAAACGTCGTCTCGTTCCCCTGGCCGTGCGGTGACGCCCCGGTGGTGGCGCTGATCCGGCCGTCGCGCTCGATGGTCACCTGCGAGTGCTCCCAGCCGCCTGTGGGCAGCGACGAGCTTGGGCCGAGGCCGCACACTTCGACGTACATGGCCAACCCGAGGCCGACCAGCCGCCCATCCTTCCGGGCGGCGTCACGTTCGGCAATCAGGGCCTTCCAGTTCGACGCCTTCAGCGCAAGGTCCAGCGCCTTGCCGTAGTCGCCGGAGTCGTAGACCGCGCCCATCTGCGTGGCGTAGGGAAACTGGTCCGGCGCGATGAAGTTCTTCCGGCGCAGCTCTGCCGGATCCATCTTCAGCTCGCGCGCCAGCATGTCCATCGCGCGCTCCACGAAATAGGTCGCCTCGGGGCGGCCGGCGCCGCGGTACGCGTCGGTCGGCGTCTTGTTCGTGAAGACCTCGGTGAGCGTCGTGCGGATGGCCGGAATGGCATAGGTGCCATTGGCCATCAGCATCGTGAGCGTCGGGACGGCTGCCGTCAGCAGCATGTTGTACGCGCCGATGTCGGCAATGAGCCGGAGCTTCAGCCCGATCACCTTGCCGGTTCGCATCGCGGCGATGTCGACGTAGCCGATAATGTCGCGCCCGTGCGTGGTCGCCACGAACGCTTCCGAACGGTCCTCGATCCACTTGACGGGAATGCCCAGCCGCTTCGAGATGGCGGAGGCGACGTACTCCTCGCCGTAGATGTTGATCTTCGCGCCGAAGCCGCCGCCGACTTCCGGCGCAATTGCGCGGACCTGGTCCTGGCCCAGGCCGTTCATCGCCGCAATCATCGTGCGCAGGATGTGCGGGTTCTGCGTCGACGACCAGATCGTCATCGACCCCTTGCCCGGTTCGAAGTGCGCGACGACACCTCGCGGCTCGATCGCGTTGGGCACCAGGCGCTGGTTCATCATGCGTTGCGAGAGGACGACTTCGGCCTGGGCAAACGCCTGGTCGATGGCGGAGTCGTCCACCTTCCCGTCGGGTGTGACGCCGGTGCCGCTGGGCACCAGCGGCACCGCGAGGTTGTTCGGGAAGTCCGGATGGATGACGGTGGGCTGGCCCGTCATGGCCAGCTCGGGGTCCACCACGGCGGGCAGCGGATCGATGTCGACCACGATGGCATCCGCGGCGTCGCGCGCGGTGTAGCGGTTGCTCGCCACCACCACCGCCACCGGCTCGCCAGCGAAGCGGACGACGTCCACCGCGACAGCGCGATGAGGTGGCGAGGGGAAGGGCGTGGCGATCGGCATCGGCTCGAGCATCTCCGCGATCTGCGCGCCGGTGAACACCGCCTCGACGCCATCCATCGCCTCGGCGGCGCTGACGTCGATCGAGCGGATGCGGCCGTGCGCGACGTCGCTGCGCTTGAACGCCAGGTGCTGCATGCCTGCGATCTTGATGTCGTCCACGTACGTGGCACGCCCCTGGATCAGGCGCGGGTCCTCGCGGCGCCTCACGCGCTCGCCCACGAGCTTTGGCAGGACGGGGGTGATCGCCATGGCTATTTCCCCCCTCCGGAGGCGGACTGGATGGCGTTGACGATGTGCTGGTAGCCGGTGCAGCGGCAGAAGTTGCCCGAGATGCCTTCGCGGATTCGCTGCTCGGTCGGATTCGGCGTGTCGTTCAGGAGGTTGACCGCCGACAGGATCATACCTGGCGTGCAGTAGCCGCACTGGAGGCCGTGCTCTTCCCAGAAGCCTTCCTGCAGGGGGTGCAACTGGCCGTCTTTGGCCAGGCCTTCAATCGTGGTGATCTCTGAGCCATCCGCCTGCACGGCGAAGATGGTGCAGGACTTGGCGCTGCGGCCGTCGACCAGCACCGTGCAGGCGCCGCACTGGCTGGTGTCGCAGCCGACGTGCGCGCCGGTGAGGAGCAGGTGCTCGCGCAGGAAATGGACGAGGAGCAGGCGCGGC
>JAENWD010000030.1 GCA_016650245.1 Vicinamibacteria bacterium | reverse complement strand
GCGCTGCTGTGGCTCTGGGGCGTCAGGATGCGCGTTCATCCAGCGGACGCGTTTCCAGCCTCGCAGGTGGTCTACATCTCGAACCACTCGTCGACGATCGATCTGTTCGCGCTGGTGGCTCTGGGCCTGCCGAACACTCGGTTCTTCCTGAGCGGGTTCCTGCAGAAGTTCGTGCCCCTCGGGATTCTGGCGAGGCTGATGGGCACGTTCTTCACGGTGCCGCAGACTCGCCCTGACGACCGTCGTCGGATCTTCCGCCGGGCGACCGAGACCCTGCGCCGCACCGGCGAGTCGGTGTACCTCAGCCCTGAAGGCGGTCGCATCGCGACCGGCGAGATCGGCCCGTTCAACAAGGGTGCCTTCCATCTGGCAACCAGCCTCGGCGCGCCAATCGTGCCGCTGCACTTCTGCATCCCGCCCGAGATCGACCCCGGCCTTGGCTTCGCCATCGGGGCCGGGGTGGTGGACGTCTACGTGAAGCCGGCGATCGAGACCCGGTCGTGGCGGGTGGAAGACGTGGTGTTGAACAAAGAGCGCGTGCGGTCGATGTTCGTGGCCTGGCACACGCAGCTCAGGGAGGGTCGGCATGTCGAGCGCGTTTCTCGGCGACTCGCTGGTTGAGATGTTGCGCTATCGCGCGGAGGTCCAGCCGCACGACCGCGCGTACACCTTCCTGCACAACGGCGAGCAGGAAGTGGCCAGCGTGAGTTGGTGTGAGCTCGACCGTCAAAGCCGGGCGATCGCGGCGCACCTGCAGGCGCGGGTTGCGGCTGGTCAGCGCGCGCTCCTGCTGTACCCCTCTGGACTCGAGTTCGTCGCGGCGTTCTTCGGCTGTCTTTACGCGCGCGTCGTCGCCGTGCCCGTGCAGGTGCCGCAAGGCGGCCGTGCGGAGGCTGCCCTGGAGCGGCTGCGCGGCATTGCCGACGACGCGACACCGGCCGCGGTGCTCACGACGGCCGCAACCAGGCACCGCCTGCACGAGACGGCGCCGGTCCGCGGCGAATGGGTTGCGACCGACCAGATGGACGAGCGCGCCGAGCAGCAGTGGCGCGCGCCCGAGGTGGGCCGCGACACGCTTGCGTTCCTGCAGTACACGTCGGGCTCGACGGCGCGGCCCCGGGGCGTCATGGTGAGCCACGGCAACCTGGTCAACAACCTCTCGGCCGCCTTTCATTCCGGCGATACACCCGCCGGCGGCGCCTCGGTGTCCTGGCTGCCGATGACCCACGACATGGGGCTGATCGAAGGCGTGCTGCAACCGGTGTTTGGCGGGTGCCCGGCCTACCTGATGTCTCCTGGTGCGTTTCTGCAGCGGCCGGTTCGATGGCTGCAGGCGATTACCCGCTACGGCGCCGTACGGAGCGGCGCGCCGAACTTCGCCTTCGACCTCGTCGTGGAGCGCGTGCCGGTCGAGCAGCGGGAATCACTCGCGCTCGAGACCTGGACGGCCGCGTACAGCGGCGCAGAGCCCGTACGTGACGACACACTCCGCCGTTTCTCCGAGGCCTTCAGCGCCTACGGGTTCGACGGCGCCGCGTTTCGGCCCTGCTACGGCCTGGCCGAGTCCACCCTACTGGTGACGACTCGCCATTGGCAGGCCGACGCCGTGTCGGACGGCGTCGTGTCGTGCGGCCGGCCGGCCGGAGACATGAAGGTCGCGATAGCGGACGTGGCCACCGGGCGACTCTGCGCCGACGGTGAGATTGGGGAAATTAGAGTGAGCGGCCCGAGTGTTGCGCTCGGGTATTGGAACCGTCCCGAGGAGACAGAGCACACGTTCCACGGCCAACTGGACGCGACGAGCGAGCGTTGGTTGAGAACCGGCGATCTTGGCGTGTCCCGCAATGGCGAGCTCTTCGTGACCGGCCGCATCAAGGACCTGCTCATCGTTCGCGGCCTCAAGCATTTTCCCCAGGACATCGAGCGCACCGTCGAGCGGTCGCACAAAGCGGTGCGCCCAGGCGCCGTCGTGGCGGTTGCCGTATCCACCAGCGCGCGCGGCGACCACGTGGCCGTGATAGCCGAGTTGCACCTGCGCGCCGGGCGCGACGCCAGCGACCAGATCATCGCCGCGATCCGCCAGGTGGTCGCCGACGGGCACGGCATTCAACTGCACGGCATCGCCCTGGTGGCGGCAGGCACGGTGCCCAAGACGCCGAGTGGCAAGCTGCAGCGCTTCCTCTGCCGCGACGCGTGGCGCAGCGGTACGCTCGCCAGTTGCGCGCTATGGTCCGAGCCTGGTACCACTACGCCGCGCGCCCGGCAGGTGCACTGATGCGGTCTGCGACAGCTCTACGCGCGTCGGGTTCCACCTACCTCCGCTTGCGGGCCGTCGTCGGACGGTTTCTGCGTGCCGACGTGCGCACGCTCGACGGTTACACACCCCTCACGGCCTACGGGCTCGACTCGCTCTCTGCGCTCGAGTTGATCGCGATTCTGGAAGACGAGTTCTCATGTGAACTGCCCGAATGGCTGCTCACGGACAGCCCGGATCTGGTGAGTCTTGCCTCCGTAATCGACGGCGACACCGCCGGGACACAGCGTGACGCGCAGTTCCTCCGAGATGCCAGACTGCCACTTGATGTGAGGCCGGCCCGGGTGTTTGAGGCCCGCGAGCAGCGTCGCGTGCTGCTGACGGGCGCGACGGGCTTTCTCGGCGCGTACCTGATCCGCACGTTGCTCGACGAGACCACCGCTGAGATTGTGTGCCTCACTCGCGCCTCAGGAATCCCGTCGGCCGATCGGATCCGGCGCAACCTCGAGACCTACGGGCTGTGGACCTCCGAGGCGGCGATGCGGGTGCGAAGTGTCGACGGAGACCTCGCGGCCGGTGCGCTTGGCCTCGACCGGCAGATGCATGCGGAGCTCGCCGACACCATCGACGTTGTCTATCACGCTGGGGCCGACGTCAACTGGGTGACGTCGTACGGCGGGTTGCGGCAGACCAACGTCGCTGGCACGTGTGAGCTGCTGCGGTTGGCGTGTGCGGGACGTCCGAAGGCCTTCCAGTTCGTGTCGAGCCTGTCGGTGTGCTACGCCGTGGGCGGGCCAGCGGTCGTGACGGAAGTGACCGATATGTTGCCGTTCGCCGGCCGCCTCACACTCGGGTACGCGCAGAGCAAGTGCGTGGCCGAGTCGCTGGTCCGGCAGGCGGCCGCGCGCGGGCTGCCAGCCACCGTGATCCGTCCGTCGCTGATCGTGGGCGATTCGGTGACAGGCGCCGCCACCCTCGACGATCTCATGGCGACGCTGCTCAAGGGCTGCATCCAGATGGGGGCAGCGCCCGACCTCGACTGGGTGTTCGACGCGGTTCCGGTGGACGTCGTGGCGCAGGCCATCGTGCGGGCCGCCCGCCGGCCCGCCCCCGGGTTGCAGGCGTATCACCTGAGTCATCCGCGGCCACGCCACTGGCGCGAGTGCGTGCTGTGGACGAACCTGTTCGGCTATCCCGTCATCCTGGAGCCGTACTCCACCTGGCTCGAGCGACTGCGGAAGTGCGGGTCCGACGCTGGCCATCCGTTGCACGGCCTGCGGAGCTTCTTCCTGCGCCCGGTGGCCGGGCGAACGGCCCCCGAGCATCTCGAGTCTCATAACCGCAGCCGCGTGGACTGCTCGCGCGCGCGACGGCTCGAAGCCGACTGCGACGTCACGTATCCCGCACTCGATGCCGAGCTGTTCGACCGCTACTTCCAGCACTACATCAGGCGCGGACACCTGCCCGAGCCACCCCGGCCCGCCGTTGCGACCGCCCGAACGCCGGTCGCGGCGACGTGGGACACGCCCGAGTACTTCGAACACGTACTCCGCGAGCACTTCGGCGACCAGGCGATTCGCGTGACGTCATTGCAGCGACTCGATCGAGGGTCGGAGCACAGCGTGATTGGGGAGATGACGTCGTGGCGCCGGAAGTGCCGCACCGGGCTCTTCGACTACCGGGTTGGCTATCAAGCGGGACCCGCGATGCGCGAACTCGACGTCGTGGTGAAGGTCAAGCCGGCCGATGACGATGTGTTGGAGGTGGCGGAGGCCACCGCGGCGATGTGCGACGACGGCGTCAGCCGAGCCCTCGGCGCCGTGCGCGACCAAATCGGCGTCGCAGGCAGCCACCTGCGTGAGGTGGAGATATACGCGCACGCGGATGCGCGGCTGCGCCGGCACATGCCCGTGTGCTATGCGACGTGGCGCCACGACACCGAGTCGTCGTGGGGCGTGGTGCTGGAGCGGTTGCGCGACATGGAGATCATGAACGCGGCTGATTCCGTGGCGCCATGGCACGACGAGGCGATCGCCGCCGCCAGCGAGGGCCTGGCGGCGATCCATGCCGTCTGGCTCGGACGGCACACCGAGCTGTCAGGCCAGCCGTGGATCGGTCATGTCACCACATCACAGAACGTCGGCCGTCTCGTGCCGTTCTGGCGTGCGCTGGCCAGCCACGCGGCCGACCAGTTCCGACGATGGGCTGGGCCCAGCCTCGTGCGCACGCACCGCACGCTGGTGGACACCGTGCCGCGATGGTGGCCGGCGCTCGAGGCGTTGCCGCAGACCCTCATCCACAATGACTTCAACCCGCGCAACGTCGGCCTTCGCCGGCAGGCGGGGCAGTTGCACCTGGTGGCCTACGACTGGGAGCTGGCGACCATCGGCGCGCCGCAACGCGATCTCGCCGAGTTCCTGTGCTTCGTGCTGCCCGATGATGTCGGAGCGGAACGCCTGGCAGACCTGCTCGAGGACCACCGGCGGCGCCTGGAGCGCGCTGCCGGAGTGTCGCTCGACGCGCGTGCGTGGACCGAAGGGTTCGCCAGCGCGCTGGCCGACCTGCTGGTGGCGCGGCTGTCGTTTTACGCCCTCATCACGCGCGTGCGTCCACAGCTCTTCCTGCCGCGCGTGGTCCGGGCGTGGTGGCGGCTTCACCAGTTGTGCGAGAGGCCGTCGCAATGAGAGCGCCAGTTCACGAGCTGCACGCCGCGAACCTGCTCACGTACGTGTCGCTGGTGTGCGCCGTCACGGCCTCGATGGCACACGGCCACCGCGCGTGGGCCGGCGTCGGGCTCGCACTGGCGGTCGTGGCCGACACCTTCGACGGCCGGTTCGCCCGCGCGTTTGCGCGCACCGACCGGCAACATCAGATAGGCCGTGAACTCGACAGTCTGGTGGACGCCATCGCCTTTGGCCTGGCGCCCGTCATGGTAACGGCGGCGACCGCGACGCAGACAGGTGTCGTGGGCCTGCTGTGCTGGTGGATCGCCTCGGCGGCGTACGCCGGGGCGGCCGTCACACGCCTGGCTTTCTACAACGTGGAGGGCGACAGCGCCAGGTTCGTCGGCCTGCCGGCGCCTGCGGCGGCGCTCATCTGCGCGACCTCGCTCGTGCTACCGACCCCATTGTGGGCGAGCGCCTGGCCGCTGGTGGTGGGCGCCGTGGCGATGGTGGCGCCCTTCAGTTTTCCTCGACCGCACGGTCTGGGCCTGGCCGCATTCGTGGTGTGGGCGCTGGCTGTGATTGCACTCCTTGTGCGCGCCTGAGCACGTCTCACCCTCATCTGACGCGCCGCTCACATCTTGCTCAGGTCTTCGTGTCAGACTTGCGGCATCCTCATCCCCATGGCCCACACTCACAGGTTGTTCCCGTTCGCTTTGGTCTCGGCTCTCGTGCTGACGGCGTGCCGCCCCGCGCCGTCGACCCCGCTCACCAGCGCCGCGTTGCGCGGCGACGTCGCGCAGGTGAAGACGCTGCTGGCCACCACATCGGCCGACACGTCCGCCGATGGGTGGTCGCCGCTCATCTGGGCGGCCCGTGCCGGCCGCGTCGAGGTGATGACGCTGCTGCTTGACGCAGGCGCCGATCCGAATCGGCCCGATCACCGCCAGGGCTGGACGCCACTGATGCACGCCCTTCACAAGCAGCAAGGCGCTGCGGCCCGACTGCTGCTGGCGCGAGGCGCCGACGGCGCCCGTGGGGCAGGGGGCATCAGCCCTCTCGAGATGGCCGCCCTCGATAACGACCCCGACCTGCTCAATCTGTTGCTCGCTTCGCCGCCCAGCGGCGATCAGCGGCGTAAGGCGTTCGACCTTGCGGTGTCGGGGGGCGCTTTGGCCGACATCGACCGCCCTCTGTTGGGCAGCTGCCACACCGAGACCGTGCGGCTGTTGCTGGCCTCCGACAGGAGCCTCGCCCATGCCGGCGAAGGGCTGGGCTCGCCCCTGTGGTGGGCTCGTCGGCAGGGCTGTCAGGAGGTGATCGCGATGGTGGCGGCCGCCAACACCGCGAATTTGGCCCAAAAAACGCCATGAATGACGGCACCCTCCGTTACGTAATAAAATCGAGGAGTGAACGGAAGCTCAACTGTCGCCAACAAGCCGAAAGCCAAGCCCGTGGCATCAAAGACCCGAGGAGGCTCCACAATGGCAAAGCGACCGCCGCCGGCGGTTCTCTGTCCGAGATGTGGCGTCGCGGGCGCGCGCATCATCGGGCGGTCTGAATCGCTGCCGATTTTGTATCTGCGCTGCGCCGACTGCGGGCGCACGTCTGTAATGCCCGAGTAGGCTGGTGGTCAGCTGGCCCGGACTCCGGGCCAGCTGCGTCGTACCCAGGCGGTGCGGCTAGAATCCACCGATGTCCCGCCTCGCGTTGTATTTCCCCATCGTCGTGCTCGCGGCCTGCGGGTCGTCCGGGCCTCCCGAGCCATTTCACGGCGACTGGACAGTCACCTCCGTGCTCACGCCCGGCGTGTCACCGGTGTCGCCCGCAGACGCCGGCCACCGGGTTGGCACCGTCGTGAGCCTGCAGCCGGGTCGCGCGCGTGTGGGCGACCGCACGTGCAGTGGCGCCACCTACACCCACCGCGCACTGTCGGTGGAGACCTTCACCGAGGCGTACCGCGTCACACCGCAGCGGCTGTCGCTGAGCGGGGATCCGATTGCGCTGGTGGATGTGATGTGCGAGAGCGGCGGGCTGGAGCTTGGCAGCACGCTGATCCTGAAGTCGGATACCGCGATGCTGACGATGTGGGACGGCGTGTTCTACCTGCTGACGAAATCCTAGGCAAAAAAAATGGCCGCGGCAGATCAATATCTGCCGCGGCCACTGCATCGTAGGTGGGTGGGTTCGAAACCCGCCCCGTCGGTTACCAGCGCGGTTCGGAGCGCCGGCGCGGACCGCCGCCGTTGCCGCGGTCGTACCCGCCGCCCCCACCACCGCCGCCGGCAAACGCCGGCTTCGGACGCGCCTCGTTCACCGCCAGCGCGCGACCCTCGAACTGCGAGTCGTTCAACTGCGTGATCGCCTGTTGCGCTTCCTCGTCGGTGGCCATCTCGACAAAGGCGAAGCCGCGGGCGCGGCCCGTCGCCTGGTCGCGCATGACGCGCACCGAATCGACCTGCCCGACGGCGCCAAACAGCGCCTGCAGCTCGGCCTCACCGGTTTCGTACGGAATGTTGCCTACGTAAAGCTTCCGACCCATTACTCACGTCCTGACGTCCCGAAGGGGACCTGACGCCACCACCTTCGACAGGCGCGTGGCTCGTTACCGAACTAGCCTGAGCAGACATCTACTCGCGCTCGGGAATCACCTAGGAGGGAGCGAGTCATTAAAGGAAGGGCTCGATCGGCTCGGACGGAGATAGCGAAGCGAAAAAGGCTAGATCCCTAGTATAGCACACCCGGGCAGGCCGTGCCTGGCGGCTGCCGTGTCGGCGCCTACGGCGTGCCGCCGCTGGCTTCCTTCAGGCGCTTGCGCTGCAGGTTGGTCTCGTAGTGCTCTTCGAGGTAGTCCACGCCGTCGGCCGTGATGAGCAACCGCGACGAGTCGCCGCGTTTGATCATGTTCTTCGAGATCAGATACCAGAAGGTGAACTCGAGGTGGTCGCGCGACTGCCCGGTGAGGCCTTCCAAGTCGAGGTCGAAGATCCCCGGGGTGTTGGGGTTGACGCGGCGCTGCGTGTACAGCGCTTCGAGCACCGTGAGCCGAACCAGTTGTTCGATCTCGAAATCGGTGTTTGCCTTGGCGCCGTGATTGACGATGCGCATCCGTTCCTGGCGGACCGCCTGATGGCGCACGTCGAACGAGGCCCGCTTCTCGGGATCGCTCAGGACCTGATACGCCTCGGTGATCTGGCGGAAGCGCGCCGGATCGCCCGTTTCCTGGTTGTCTGGATGGAAGCGCTGCGCCAGCAGGCGATAGATCCGGTGAATCATGTCCGGATCCGCGTTCGGGCTGATCTGCAGGACCTCGTAGTAGTCGGGCAGGCGTTCGTCGTCAATCACGCTATGGAGCCTCTCAGGCCGTTATCGGCGTCGGTGGGCCGGGACAGCAGGAGCGCCCCTACTCTCTGACTGCCGCGTAAATCGCCAGCGGGCCCAACACGGCCGCCATCGCCACGCCGAGCCAGGCCACCAGGCCGAGATCGAACGCCGCGTGCGCGATAGCCGCCCACTGCCACGAGACAACGCCAGCGGCCAGTCCCACGGCCGCCGCGGCACCGACGGCCTGCCCGACGATCACCGGCCGCGCGGCGACAGCGGCGGCGTCGTGCCGGGCGCGTACCTGCGCGCGCCACCAGACCTGGCCAGCGCCCGGCAGCCGCGTATCGGCCAGCGTCTCCTGCTCGATCGCGGTCATGGCCTGGGCGACCTGCAGCACGTCCGCGCACACCGGGCAGGAATCTACGTGCTCGCGCAACGCCTGGCCTGCGGCCGTCGGCCACCTCCCGCTGGTGACGGCGGCGACCAGGTCGGCTTCGTGACGGCATTCAGCAAGGCGGCTCATCGCACGGTCTCCTTCGACTTGCCTGCCTCGCCGTAGTCCGAAGGGCGAAGGAGGGTGGCAAGGCGCGTTCGTGCTCGGAACAGCAACAGCTTCACGCTGCCGGTCTTCACGCCCAGCGTGCGCGCCATCTCGACGTGCGACAGCCCGAGCGTGTAGGCCAGCCACAACAAATCGCGATCGCGCGGCCGTAGCGCGTCCAGTGCGCGGGTGACCTCGCGCCTCACCGCAAACTGCGCCGGCGCCGCGTCCTCACACGCCAGCGGCCGCTCGGCGTCGTCGTCGGGCAGCGCCACTTCGCGCGACGGGCGGCGATGACGGTCGCGCACCAGGTTGGTCGCGATGCGGAACAGGTAGTTGCGGCGGTGCGCGTCGTCGTCAAACGCGACGTTCGAGCGGAGCAGGCGGTAGTAGGCGTCCTGCAGCAGGTCGTCGGCCGTGCTTGGCTCGCCCGTGGCGCGCGCGAGGTACGCCCAGAGGGGGCGTGCCGTTCGTTCGTAGAACGCGCGGAACGCCTCCTCGGTCATGTGCAGCGCCTGGGCTCCCTCGGCGGCTTCGAGGGCCAGTCCGTCGACGTCAGAGAGAGTCATGGGGCGCAGGGGCATCGTGCTTGGCATTGTACTGCGGTAGCAGGCCCAACCGTCGCGACAGGAAGTAAGAGGCGGCCGCCGAGATGAGGAATCCCAGGCCGATGGCGACGACAAGGATGCCCATCGACGACAGCGGCTGACCGATCTCCTCCCACTGCTGGCGCTGTCCGACGAACTGCAGGCCCAACCCGCTCAGCAGCAGCACCGCACCGGCCTGCACGGACCAGAAGATGCGGCCAAACGGCGCGCCGACAATGCGCGGCTGTGCGTCGATCTCAAGCGTGATGGGCGCCGACTCGAGGAACCTCTTGCCGGACGGCGATTGGATGTAGGCCAACAGGTCGTCGTTGCTGGTGAAGCGGTCCATCAGCTTGGTATGGACCTCGGTCTGCACCTTCGACTGGCGTAACCAGCGGCGATGGTCCACCAGCATCTTGACCAGCCAGATGAGCGTTCCGGTGACCACCGAGAAGATCGCGAAGATCTGCGCGCCGTTGATGACGTCGCGCCAGATGGAGATCGCCGAGGCGCGGGGCCCGTAGTCTTCCCACGACCGCACGTGCTCGCTGCCGAAGAAGTAGGACGGGTTGCGCGCGACCTCCGGGTGCCGCGCGACAAATGCCGCCAGGCCTGGGTAGGTCACCATGTACTGCTCGCTCGTGAGCAGCGACGGGTCCAGGCGCAGCACCTCGGCCAGTGATGGCGGATACTGCCGCAGCACCTCCATCAGCTGGTCGCGCGTCTCGCGCGCCTCCACCGGGTTCTCGGGCAGCACCGGGGCGGGCGCCTGCACGGCAGGGGCTGGCACGGGCGTGGCCGGCCGCGGCGCCTGTGCGTGGGCGGTGCCCAGTTGCGCGGTCAGCGCGAAGGGCAGCAGGGCGAAGGTCAGGGGGCGCTGAATCATGGGCGTAGGCTCCGTCGGAATACGTGCGTCTGACGGTTACTACGCAGGTGCGGCCCTCCGGTTAACAGGCCGCTCGCCGCGCCGTAGTCCGAAGGACGAAGGCGGGCCTCGCCGAAGCCGTAGGCGAAGGCGGGCTCATGCGAACGCCGCCGCGCGTCGGGCTCGCCGGTAGGCCGTGATCGACGCGATGACGTGGCAGATCCAGCCAAGCATTCCGCCGCTGCCAATCCAGAGGCCCGGCGTGACGATCAGCCAGAACAGTCCGCGGAAGAAGTCGCCGTTGTAGAACTGGCCGACACCGGGGATGACCAGGCTCAGGACCGCGGCGGTGCCGGGATTCTTCACTGCGTGGGTCATGTCAGGGGATACGTCGTGCCGAACCCGCCGGTTTCACGTCGCGCGCGAGTCCAGTTCATCCCAGCGCGCATAGGCCGCCAGCAGCTCGTCGTCCACCTGCTCGACACGCGCGAGGGTCGCCGCAATCGTGTCGGGCGCTTCCTTGTAGAACTCCGGCCCCTGCACGCGTGCGTGGAGCGTCATCTGCTCCTGCTCGAGCGCCGCGATTCTCGCAGGCAGCTCGGTCAGCTCGCGCTGCTCGTTGTAGGACAACCGCCGCGTCGCACCTGACGACGCTGATGCACCCGAAGCACCCGAAGCACCTGAGAGCACCTGCGAGCCCCCGAGAGCACCCGAAGCACCCGCTTGTCGTACCCAGTCCTCATATCCACCGACGTACTCCTGCACCCGTCCCTCGCCTTCGAACACGAGCGTGCTGGTGACGACGTTGTCGAGGAACACGCGGTCGTGGCTGACCAGCAGGAGCGTGCCTGTCCACTCCGCCAACTGCGCTTCGAGCAGCTCCAGCGTCTCGATGTCGAGGTCGTTGGT
>JAENWD010000029.1 GCA_016650245.1 Vicinamibacteria bacterium | reverse complement strand
GTTCTGGCCGCTCACGGGATGGCTGTCGGTGACATCGACCATCTGGCTTTGGGCGATGACGTCGGTAGTCGCGCTGGTCGCGACCCTGCGCCTGACGATTCGCGATTGCCGCGTGACCGCCCGGGCAGAGCTGTGGACCCTGGTGCTGCTGCTCCTGTCCATGAACGCGACGGGGGTCGTGATCGGAAACGGCCAGGTGATCCTGCACGTGCTGCCGCTTCTGCTGGCGGCGATACTCTGGGTGTACACCCAGCCTGCCAGCTGGCGGCGTGACGTGCTGGTCGCCGCATGCTTCCTCGGCGCGCTGGTCAAGCCGAATCTCTCCGCGCCGTTCTTCTGGATACTGCTGTGCAGCCCTGGCGGCTGGAGGCCCGCAGCCCTGACGGCGATCGGGTACGCCGGCTTGACCGTGCTGGCCAGCCACTATCAACCCTATGCGCTCACCACGCTTCTGACGGATTGGATCGCCACGGCTCGTGTCCAGATGTTCAAGGGCTACGGAGACGTGAACTCGCTGATTCTCGCCGTGGGCGTGACTGTCCCGTCGACGGTGCTCGATCTGTCGTTGCTGGGAATCTGGGGCGCGTGGGTATGTCGCCATCGCGGGGCCGATCGGTGGATCGCCCTCGGCGCTACGGCCCTGTTCTCGCGCTTCTGGACGTATCACCGCGTCTACGACGACGTCCTGGTGTTTGTCGCCGAGGTGGCGTTGTTCCGCATCGCCACAGGGGCCACCGACGATCGAACCCCCATGCGACAACTCGCCGAGATTCTGCTGTTCGTCACGGCCTTCGCGATGTTGTGGCCGGCCCGGCTGCTGGTCCCGCCTGGGCCGGCAGGCCTGGTGTTCCGGGCTGGACACGTGCTGGTGTGGGCGACAGTGCTGGTGTTCCTGATGGCACGCGCGCGCAGGCGATAGGCCTGACGGCCGTCATTGGCGCGGGTCGAAGCGGGGTCTGACCCAGATAATCTTGCACTGTATAATATTGTGTCTATAATTAACTGCTGATATGGCTGCCTTTGACATTGTCGCGTCGCAGGAAAGGGCGCTCCGGCGGTTGCGATCGGCCCCCCGAACGAGCGGTCGCCGACCGCGATCCGACCGTGGCAAACCCCGGATCGACGCGCGGCTCCTTTCATGGCTCATCGAGGCTACGGCGGGACACGATCGCCCTCCGATTGCGGAAATGCTGGAGCGGGTCGCAAAGCGATGCCGCACCGAGGGACTCAATCCGCCGTCGCGGGCGACCGTGTACAAACTGCTGGGCACGTTGCCGACGCCGGCGTACAGGGTAGCCGAGTTGCCGCCTGCGGTCAGGAGCGCCCTCTACAATCTGGAACCGGAAAGCGAAGTCCCCGGCCATCAGGTGGTCTTCTACTGCGTCAATTACGGCGACCTCGCCGCCGTGAGCTTTGCGGCTGGGTTGCCGTGGCTGGCCCTGTACCAGGCACGCCGGTTGCCAGGCTACCGGGCGAGGAGTCGTGGCCTTCTTGATGCCGTCGCCAGAGTGCGAGGCATCTAGTTTGGAGCCGCGCCAGCCGTTACAGGTGATCCCGTCGCCGATAGGCCGTGCGGTGGCCGACCTCCCCTACTGGTTCGTGATCGGCGGCCAGGCGATGCGCTGCTTCTGCCCGTACCGGCCCAGCCGTGACGTGGACTTCGGCGTCACAAGCGCCGACGATCTCAACGATCTGGTGCGCCAGCTCGAGCGCCGTGGCCAGGTGGAAATCGTCGAGCGTACCGGCGACACCGTGCATCTGCGCTTCGATGGCATCGACGTGTCGATCTTCGTGCTCGCGATCCTGGCCCCGTTCGTCAACGACCGCCGCCTGTCGGTGACGGGCCTGTTGGCAGCCAAACTCCACGCCATCCTCGATCGCGGCACCAGGCGAGACTTCTTCGACCTCTACGTGACCTTGCACCAGCACTCCCTGGGGATCGTGGAGTGCCTCGCCGCGATGCGACAGGTCTATCGGCAGGACGTCAACGACGCGCTGCTGCTGCGGGCGCTGACGTTTTTCGACGACGCCGAGCGCGAGGCCGCGCTGCCCGGCGAAGGGCGGGACGACTGGTCAACGGTGAAGGAGTTCTTCTGGAGCCGCGTGGGCCACTTGTTGATTCCGCCGGCCCGCCAACTGCAGATTGCGCAGCGGGTGGTCGACGTGGTCGAGGCCTGAAAGCCCTCGGTCGTGAACCTCATGCCGTCGAGGTCGGACCGTCCTTCGGGAGTTGAAGCTTCGGCTCAATCCGCTCGGCCCCCTTCATCATCTCGTCCCAGGTGACGTCTCGGCCAGAGGTCGCGGCCTGCCGGCCAAGGATCGCCGTCAGGTTGCTCTGGAGACTCGGGCCGAGCGTGTCGGCCAGCGCCTGGCCGCTAGTGACCGCCGCGTGGAAATCCTGGATGTTGCCGACGGTGCCGCTGGCGTACAGCCCCTTGGTGCTGCCGCCAGGCCACGGCGCATCGCCGGTGAGCCGCACGTCGCCTTCGTAGGCCGAGTCGACGGTGCCTGTCGAACCGTAGACGCGAATCCGCAGGTCTTCGAACCCCTTGCTGAACTGCGTGGAGCTGAAGTCCACGAGCACTCCATCCGGATACGAGAAGGTCACGACGTAGTGGTCCCAGCAGTCGCCGACATCGACGCGCGCCTTCCGGCCACCAGTGCCCTGCGCCGCGATCGGATGCGCTTGCAGGTACCAGTTCGCGACGTCGATCACGTGGATGTTCTGCTCGACGATGATGTCGCCAGACAGTGCTTTGTCGAACACCCAGTTGCGCAGCCGCGCCGTGGCAGTGCCCTCCGGGGCCTGCGGCTTCAGGCGGCCAGCGTGGTAGTAGACGTGCCCGAGCACGGCCGGCCCGATGTCGCCGCGGTGTACACGCGCGGCGGCCTCGCGGAAGAGCGGGTCGCGACGGGTCTGGAAATCGACGAGCACGTGGCGCGACGGACCGGCCGCGCGCGCCGCCCGCTCGATCGCCAGACAGCCCGGGACGTCCACGGCGATCGGCTTGGCGAGATAGAGATGCTTGCCGGCTTCAAGGACGGCGACTGCCTGTTCTGGATGAAAGTACGGCGGGCTCTCGACGGCCACGGCATCCAGTTTGAGATCGAGGATTCGTTTGTAGCCGTCCAGATCGGTGAACCGCGCGGCGCTGTCGACGGCGAGCTCGTCGCCGAGCTTCTGCACGCGATCGGCAAAGTAGTCGTGTAGCGCCACGACCTTCGTGTTCGTGTGCTGCTGGAACAACCGGCTCACGAAGCGGCCGCGGCCGCCGCAGCCGATGACGCCGATTTCGAGCCGCGAGTTGGCCTGCGAGCCACGCACGGCCGAGGGCCGCACGATCGTCCAGCCCGCCGCGGTGGCCACCGTCGTCTTCAAGAAATCGCGACGCCCCTGTTGCCGATTGCGGTCTGCCACCTGGTCCTCCTCAGGTTGTGCGCCCCAGCACTGTACTCGCGAACGGCCCTCGGCTACACACTGGGCGCAGACGGGAGAACCTGCGCGGCCGCGGCGGAAAAACACCCTTGCGACGTTGCCCCAAGGCGTTGTTTCGCCGGCCAATAACCTGTAATCGGGGCTGGTCCTTCGTTTGCATTCCGCACCGCCAGTCACCGGACCCCTCACACCCCCGACGGGTCGCACGCCGCGAAGCGTCCGCCTCCGATTCCGGTAGCCGCAGAACTGAAGAGCCCGTAGGGCTCCCCCCGGAGGGATGGACATGGCCGACGTCGGCACGTTACTGAAGAACCGACTGCCCCTGGCGGCAGCGTTGCTGTTCCCGCTGTGCGCGATTGCTGCGACGTCGTCAAGTGTCGACGACGAGCTTTCGGCCGTCCTGAACCGGGCCGGCTTCACCGGGACCGTGGGCTCCTCCATCGAGCGGCGCCTCGGCCGGCCGGTCGACCCCAGGCTCGCGAACCTCCGTAGGCTTCTGTGGTTCGACACGTCCGGAGGTCTTCACAACGACAACTCCTGCGGGGGCTGTCACTCGCCGGCCAACGGATTCGGGGATAGCCAGTCCATCGCTATCGGCGTGCAGAACAACAACCGCGTCGGGCCCAACCGGAGCGGCCCGCGTAACCAGCGCCGCGCGCCGATGGCGGCCAACACGGCGTTCTATCCGAAAGTCATGTGGAACGGGAGGTTCTCCGCGCCGTCCGGCGATCCGTTCGACAACTCCCAGGGGTACCTCTTCACCGCGCCAGAAGGGTCGTCGGCGTTTCCTCCGTTCGACCCGTTTGTTTCGCACCTTCTCGTGGCGCAGGCCCACATCCCGCCGACCGAGCTCGTAGAGGTGGCCGGGTTCACCGGAACAGCGGGCACGATCGGCCCCGAGTTCGACCAGTTCGACGACGGACTCGGAGAGACCGTGCCCCTGCCGGATGCGAGCGGATTCCGGAACGAGCCGATCCGCCAGGCGGTGCTCGCGCGCCTGAACTCGACCCCGGCGTACCTCGCCCTGTTTGGCGAGATCTTCCCGGAGGTAGCCGCCGGAGCGCCGATTGACTTCACTATGTTCGGAAGGGCAATCGCGGAGTTCGAGTTCACGCTGATCTTTGCCGACGCGCCCATCGATCGGTTCGCCCGCGGCGACCGTGAGGCGATGACGGTTCAGCAGAAGGAAGGAGCGCTGGTCTTCTTCGGCCAGGGCCGATGCTCCTCGTGCCACGCGGTCGCTGGCCGGTCAAACGAGATGTTCAGCGACTTCGAGATGCATGTCATCGGTGTCCCGCAGATCGCACCGGCGTTTGGCGCGGGTTCGGGCAACATGATCTTTGACGGACCGGGACGGGACGAGGATTTCGGCCTCGAGCAGGTCACAGGGAATCCCGCTGGCCGGTACAAGTTCCGCACGTCTCCGATCCGCAACGCCGCGCTGCAGCCCGCGTTCTTCCACAACGGGGCATTCACCCGCCTCGAGGACGCGGTCTGGCATCACCTCGACGTCTACGAGTCGGCGAAAAACTACGACCCGGTGCGCGCCGGAGTTGACCGCGACCTGACCCGCCACCTCGGCCCGATTGAGCCGGTGCTGGATCGGATCGACCCGATACTGGCGACGCCAATCGATCTGAACGCGCGCGAATTCAACGCTCTGGTCGCGTTCGTTCGTGACGGACTCCTCGACCACCGGGCGGACAAACAGAGCCTGTGCGGTCTCGTGCCGGCCACGGTGCCGAGCGGATTCCAGACGATGCGGTTCGAGGAGTGTCCCCAGCGCACGCGCGCTGCGACGCCGCGACCGTAGTCACAGGCTTGGGTCAGGGCAGCCCGAAGACGAACACGGCCTGGCCGCACGCGGTGGCGACGTGCTGCCGCCCGTCGATCAGGAACGAGATGGGATTGGCCGTGCAACTGCCGCCTGTCTGAAAGTCCCACAGCGGTTGCCCCGTAGCCGCGTCGAGCGCGTACACATTTCCCTCGTTCGTGCTGCCGAAGACGAGGCCGCCTGCCGTGGCCATCACGCCCGCCCAGAGCGGGGAGTGCAGCCGGTGTTCCCACCGTCGTTCGCCCGTCAGGGCGTCCAGTGCCCGGACAGCGCCGTAGGCCTCGCCGGCCGCCTCCACGACCTCGCCGCCGCCCATGAACGGCTTGCCTGGCTGGTAGACCGCCTTGGTCTTGAAGTACCGCGAGCCCATCTCGCGCACGGGCACGAAGAGCAGCTGACGTCCCGCGTCAAACGCGGGACTGAACCAATTGGTGGCACCCTGCAGACTGGGCCACACGAGCGTGCCCTTTTCGGATGGCTCGGTGCCCGGAATGACCATGGGTCGGCCGCGCGGGTCCAGGCCGCTCGCCCACGTCTGCTTCGCGTACGGCGTGCCGCGCAGGAACTCGCCGGTCGTCCGATCGAGGACGTAGTAGAACCCGTTGCGATTGGCGGTGATCACCAGCTTGCGTGGACGGCCCTCGATGGTGGCGTCAACGAGCACAGGAATCTGATTCGAGTCCCAGTCGTGGGTGTCGTGCGGCGTGAACTGGAAGTGCCAGCGCAGCTTCCCCGTGGCGGCGTCCAGAGCAATCAGGGAGCAGCTGTACAGGTTGTCGCCCGGACGATTGTCGCCGTTCCAGTCCGGCGCAGGATTGCCCACGCCGAAGTAGAGGAGGTTGAGCGCGGGGTCATAGGTGCCGGTGACCCACGTGGGGGCGCCGCCGGTCTTCCAGCTCTCGCCGCCCCAGGTGTCGTGACCCGGCTCGCCCGGTCCGGGCACTGTGTAGAAGCGCCACGCGCGCTTGCCGGTCCTGGCGTCGTAGGCATCAAGGTACCCGCGGATGCCTGCTTCGCCGCCGCTGACGCCGATGACGATCTTGCCGTCGATGGCCAGTGGCGCAGACGTGATCGCGTAGCCGAGTTTGTTGTCGGCGACCTCCACATCCCAGCGCACGGCACCAGACACCGCGTCGAGGGCTACCAGATGCGCGTTGAGCGTGCCGACGTACACCCGGTCATCGAGCAGCGCGACGCCCCTGTTGGTCGGCCCGAAGCCGATCACGCGCACGTCTTTCGGGATCTCCGGCTCGAAGCGCCAGAGCGTGCGTCCGGTGCGCAGGTCGAGCGCGGCCACACGGCTCCGGGTCTCGGTGACGTACATCACGCCATCGGCGACAAGGGGCGTGGCCTGGGCTGGCGGCCCGGGCTCCTGCACCTGGTACACCCACGCCGGCCGAAGTCGCGCGACGTTGGCGGGCGTGATCTCCGCGAGCGAAGAGAAGCGGTGGCCCTCGTACGTGCCCGAGTAGGTGAGCCACGCGCCCGGCTCGCTGCCGGCACTGCGGAGGCGCTCGTATGGGACCTGCGCGCCCGCGGCTGCCGGGCCCACCAACGACACCGCGACCAGCGGCCAGAATCGCCTGGCCTTCATCGCGCGGCCCGCCGCATCATCAAGTACGCGACCAGGTCGTTGATCTCGGCTCGATTCAGCGTGTCACGGTAGCTCGGCATGAGGCTCATCTCTGGCACGGGCTGCAGGCGCTGCAGGTCCGCCTTGCGGAACGAGTGCAGCCGCCCCTGCTGATCGCGGATCTGAATGGTGAACGTGTCTTCATTCACGCGCACGCCGGTGACCTCGGCCCCGCCGCGCGGTTGCGCGCGCACGATGACGTAGGCCGGATAGGCGTAGGGCTCGTACGGCACAGCCCGCTCGGGACGGGCCGCGCCTGGGTCAAGGAGCGACTCTCGAAGAAACGCCGATCCTCGCCGTGTTCCGACGTCTGTGAGATCGGGCCCAAGCCCCGAGCCGTCGCCGCCGACGATGTGGCAGGTGGCACAGGCCGCACGGGCATAGACGGCGTGCCCGCGAGCCGGATCGCCGGGAAGTGCTTCGGCTGGGCGCCGCCCCAGCGAGCGAACGTAGGAGGTCACTTGCGTGATCTCGCGTTCGGAGAGCGACCACGCCGCCATCATGGCGGTGCCGGGAATGCCGTTCACCAGGATGTCGATGATCGCCGTGTCGTCGGCGGCGCGCCTCAACCTCGGACGCGCCAGCGGCGGCCCCATGCCACCGCTGCCGTCGAGTCCGTGGCAGCGCGCGCAGTACGTGGTGTACGCCTTCGCTCCGCCCTCGAGATCCGCCGCGGTGACGCGCGTGAGCGGTTTGGGCAGGGGAACCTGGGCCGATGCGACCGGCAGCCAGGTGAGGCAGAAGGCGGCAACAATCAGTCGAGGCCACATCATGGACCCGCCTCTTATACATCCGGGCAGGGCGACCGGCAAGGCGTATACTCGCACCCTTTGAAGGAGAAGGTATGACGTCGGGCCAAAGGCTGATAGGTGCGTGTGCGATGGTGGCGACAGTGGCGATCGGATGCACGCGTCCGGCGCCGCTGGCGCCGCCGCCAGCCGAGAGCAAGCCCGCCCTTCCTGTCATCGCGTTGAAGGAGGCGCCGGCCTTTCCGCTGAAAGGCCACGTAGAGTCGGCCGACATCGTCGGCGGCGCGTACACCGTCGCGAAACTGGTCGATGCCGGCGGCGACTTGTTTCACACGCCATTCAACGGCCTCGACGGCGTCGGCAGCTTCGTGCGCGAGGACGGCTCGAAGCTGGCGCGGTTTGCGCCGATCGGGCCGCGAGGGCCCAGCGCTCAAGCCTGCGGCGAGTGCCACGCGTCGCCGTTTCCCTCCGCCGCCGGCCTGGCGCACAGCGCCGTGTCCCAGGTGATGAAGGGCACGCTGACGCCCCTCACCGTCCGGTCGGTGACGTCGGTGTTCGGCAACGGCGCCCTGCAGTTGCTGGCGCAGGAGATGACCGAGGATCTTTGGACCGCCCGCGACGACGCCATCGCCGCTGCCAAGGCGACGCCGGGCCGGCCGGTGGCTCGCCCGCTCGAATCGAAGGGCACGAGGTTTGGTGAGATCGCGGCAACCGCCACGCCGGCAGGCCAGGTGAAGGTGGATGTCTCGAAGGTCGCCGGCGTCGATCCCGATCTGGTGGTACGGCCGCTCGGCTGGAAGGGCGACACGCCAACCTTGCGTAACTTCGCGGCCGGGGCCGCGGCCGGCGCCATGGGCATGGTGGCTGACGAGATCGTGTGGAAAAAGGCGGGCGCCGGGAAGTACCCGGACGTGGACGGCGATGGCGTGGGGCGTGAGCTCTCCGTGGGCGACATCACGGCGATGACGGTCTACATGGCGGCGCAAGAGACGCCGGCCGACGCGGCGCGCCTGGCGACGCTCGGCTACGTGCAGGCGCTCGGCCCCGATGATGCGGGGCGTGTCGAGGCGGGACGGAAGGTGTTTGCCGCCGCTGGCTGCGCGAGCTGCCACACGCCCGAGATGCCGCTCCTCAACACGCGCTTCGAGGAACCGACATTGCGAGGTCGCGGTCAGTACTACGACGCCGCGCTGGCGGCGCTGGACCCGGCGTACGACCCCAAGCGGCCATTCGTTGTCGACCTCCTTCAGGACGGACAGCCGCCTCGGGTCGAAGCGCGCGCCGGCGGGGCAATCGTCCGACTGTATGGCGACCTCAAGCGGCACGCGATGGGGAGGGTGCTCGCCGACCCGGCGGGTCCCAGCGATCCGAACGTCGCGGACCTTGGCCCGGTGAAGCACGAAGGGAAGGTCGTGATGATCCCGGCCGACCAGTTCTTGACCGCAGAGCTCTGGGGGGTCGGCAACACGGGCCCGTGGCTGCACGACAACCGCGCCGGCACATTGCGCGAAGCAGTCCTTCTGCACGGCGAGGATGCCCCGCCGGCGATTGGCGCCGCCGGACGCAGCGAAGCGCAGGAGTCCCGTGACGCGTTTGCCAAGGCGTCGGTGGCAGACCAGGACGCGCTGGTCGCGTTCCTTCTCAGCCTGCGGACGTTCTCGCCGGAGAAGCGCTAGCGATCACCAGGCGAGGCGCGCCTGCACGCCCGTACGGTTTGGCGTGACGATTGGTGCGATCGCCAGGCCGGCTGATCAGGCTGCCAAGGCCCGCGTAGAGCCCCGTGATCCAGAAAACGGTGCCTGCGCTGCAATCGCCTCCGCTGGGATGGCCTTCGCTGCAGGCGGCGGCCATGCTCGCACCCACCACGAGCGCCCCGCTCCCCGCGCCGATCAGGAACCCGTTCAGATTGGAGTCACCGTCCTTCCACAGCCGACTCACGTCCTCGCGACGTACTTGGCTGGTCTGGCCGGCCACCATGACGGTAAGGCCTTCGGCCGAGATGCTCTGCAACAGACCTGTCTGGCGTGGCGAGCCTGCCACTTCGAAGATCACCCGTTCACCGGGTTCAACGCGTTCGCGTGCCTTGGTCCAGGGATCCTCTGGCGCCTGAGCGGTCACGGACTGGACCAGACCGAGCACCAGCGCGGCGACCGTTACCGCCGGAACCCATGGACGACGGAAAAGATGAGCCGCCATGATGTGCCTCCCGTGATGGGCGGAGTCGGCGGGCTCGAGACGAGACTGGCTCGCCGGCGGCGCATCGGCAGTCAGGTGCAAGTGCAGCACTGGCGCCTGGCGACGCTTTCCAAGGGGGAGATCGTGTTGCGCTTGCGACGGCCCACGAGTGCGAGGGGGATTCCCCGCCCATGCGCGACTTTTCGCGTTTCCTCGCGGGATTCTCCCCACTGTTGTGGGCAGTGGCATGAGTTGAGCCCACGGCGGATTGCGCCGTTACCGGCGGCAAAGGGATTGCAGTCTCCCGGGGGCGGAGGCTGTCATGCCCAGGATTACCAGATGGCTCGGCGTCCCCGCGGCTCTGGCCGTGGCAATGGCGCTGGGCGTCTCGTCCCACCCGGTCACCGCGCAACAGGCATCGTCGGCTGACGGCCGGCCGACTCAGTTCGTGGGCAGCGAGCTGTTCCGTAGCTACTGCGTCGCCTGCCACGGCAAGGCCGGGCGTGGCGATGGCGCGCTCGGGGATCTGATGAAGGTGAGGCCCCCGGATCTCACGGTATTCTCGCGCAACAACGGGGGCGTGTTCCCGTCGGAGCTGGTGAAGAAGGTCATCGACGGACGGCAGCCGGTGGCCGGGCATGGCGGCAAGGACATGCCGGTGTGGGGCGACGCGTTCCAGTCGGCCAGCGGCGGTTCCGGCGAGGCGGCCGTACAGGAGCGCATCGAGGCGCTTGTGCGCCACATCGAGTCGCTTCAGGTGAAAGCGACGAACTGAAGGTCTGGCACGGCAGGCCTGCGCTACGGGAGGAACTGCGCGAGCGCCTCGAGCCGAGCGACAACCTGGCCGCGGCCGATGAGGACGAGCGTCTCGAAGAGCCCGGGGCTTACCGCGCGGCCGGTGACGGCAATGCGCGTGGCGTGCACCAGCGCGCCGAACTTCAGTCCGGCCGACTCCGCGACCGCTCGCACGGTCGCCTCGGTCGTCGCCTCGTCAAACGGCTCGAGTGCGCGGAGAGCGTCGGCCAGCGCGCTCACGTGATGCGAAAGGCCCGGCGCCTTCAGGTGCTTGTCCACCGCGGCCGGGTCGTACCCCTCCACTTTCCCCAGAAACGGCACGAGCTGCGGCGCGAAGTCGCCAAGGCGCCTGGCGCGCGGCACCAGCAACGAGAACACGCGCACAAACCACTCCCGACGCTCGCCCGCCAACCCATCGTCCCAGAGACCGCCTGATTCAAGCTCAGGGCGCACACGCGCCAGTAGCTCGTCGGGGGACAGGCGAGCCAGGTGCTGCGCGCTGAACCACTCGAGCTTCTCGGGGTTGAACACGGCGTTGCCGCCGCTGATGCCGTCGAGCGAGAAGCGCGCGACGAGCTGGTCGCGGCTGAAGATCTCCTCGTCGCTGCCGGGCGACCATCCAAGCAGCGCCAGGAAGTTCACGAACGCCTCGGGCAGGATGCCCTGCGCTTGGTACTCGCCGACGGCGGTCGCGCCGTGCCGTTTGCTCAGACGCTTCTTGTCGGGGCCCAGGATCAGCGGGACATGGGCAAACGCGGGCACCTCCGCGTCGAGCGCGCGGTACAAGATGATCTGCTTGGGCGTGTTCGAGATGTGATCGTCGCCGCGGATGACATGCGTGATCGCCATGTCGATGTCGTCGCACACGACGGAGAGCTGGTAGGTGGGCAGGGCGTCGGACCTGACGATCACGAAGTCTTCGATCGTCGCGTGATCGACCGTGATGGGTCCGTGCACCTGATCGGCGAATGTCGTCTTGCCCTCGGGCACGCGCACGCGAACGGCCCGCGGCAGTTGCGCGGCCTCCATCGCCGCGATCTCCTCGGCTCCGAGCCGCAGGCATTGCCGGTCGTACATCCACCCTTCGCCGCGCGCCTCGGCGGCCGCGCGCTCGGCCTGCAGTCGTTGGGTGGAGCAGTAGCAGTAGTACGCGTGTCCCTCGCGCACCAGCGCGTCGGCACGCTCGCGATGCCGGTCGAACCGCGCGGTCTGCGTGTAGGGCCCGTGCGGGCCGCCAACCTCGGGGCCTTCGTCCCAGTCCACACCCATCCATCGCAGGCTTGTGAGAATCGCCCGTACCATGTCGTCTGAAGAGCGTTCCGCGTCCGTGTCTTCGATCCGAAGGACGAAGATGCCGCCGTGGTGCCGCGCGTAGAGCCAGTTGAACAGCGCCGTGCGGGCGCCGCCGACATGGAGATAGCCGGTGGGGGAAGGGGCGAAGCGGACGCGGACCATTCGAGTTACGGGTTACGAGTTACGAGTTACGAGTTACGAGTGGGATTACGCAGATTATTTCATGATTCCGAGGAAGAACAGGATCAGCTCGAGCATGAGGATCGCGATGATGGTGAGTTCGAGGAACTCGCCCCGCGCGATGCCGGACTGCTCGACGGCGAAGTGGTAGATGCCGTCGAGTGTTTGCAGCTTCTCGCGCACGTGGCCCTTCCAGCGTTCCAGGCCGAGCCGTGCGCCGACCAGCGCGAAGAGGCGTGCGGCGTAGATGTCGCCGACGAACTTCAGCGCGTTCTCCGTCCGATCGAGCAACTCGCGCACGTCGATGGCAAGCGCGTGCACGTGCCGCGCCGAGCGCGTGTATCGCCGGGCGCCGAACAGATACGGCTGGCGGTGCGCCTGCAGCTGTTCGTAGAGCCGCGCAAGCTGGTTGTCGAGCAGCTGGTCGTAGTAGCGGTACTGCAGCAGCTGCGAGTTGCCGTACTCCATGATCTCGACGACGGCGTCGGCGCCGGCATCAGCGTCGTAGACGAAGGCCGCGTTCCAGGTTGGCACGACCAGGTCGTCGGCGAGATACGAGAT